>CAZYMF010000015.1:14238-47028 GCA_964648215.1 uncultured Binatia bacterium (SeqCode)
GAAGGCGGCCGGCGGCGCAACGCAGTAGTAGTCCGACGGCAGAACCCAGGCGCCGGTGGTCGGATCCTGCAACGCTGCGTCGTTGTTGAAGGTCGCCCGGGCGCTTCCTGCGGCCAGCGCCACACAGGCAGCCACAGCGAGTGCTGCCCTGAGCGGGGCCCCGGTGAAAAAGGGTCGTCTTCTCACACTCTTCATTACTCCACTCCTTTTCTGTCCTGCCGTGATCTCTTCCCCCGCGTCTCCCGCTGCGGCAAAAGCGTTGCTAATTCCTTGCATCAGCTCGCTTTTGTTTGGGAAACGCATGCTCACAGGCTTCCATCCACTATCCGACCGATTAGTAGGCAACATGCATACCAAGTAGCCGGTGCCGTAGTTCTTATCGGATGAGCACCATTGGCGGGCGATGAGGGGGGGCGGTGCGAGAAATCACGCAGCCCGGTGGGGGAAAAGTCGCAGCCCACTGTGTGGGAAAAGCCACAGTGAGGGGCCAGAGAAACGGCGGGCGGCTCGGATTTCGGGGGGGTGTCGGCAGCGGAGGCGATACGGAGCGAGGCACTTGGTGCCTCGCTCCGCGGAAAAGAGTGTCTTCAGGCCGCGCGACGGCGGCCCGAGCTCACTTGAAGCTCTTGATGTAGGAAACGACCGCCTTGACCTGCTCTTCGTTCAACTTCTTGCCGTACGGGGGCATGCTCGCCGCCTTGCCGACGGCCTTGCCGCCCTCCTTGATGATCTTCTCGATGTCGGCCTCGCTCTCGCCCTTGAGTGCCGTATCGAAGGGCTTCGGTGACGGCTTCAGCATCTTGCTGGCGGGTCCGTCCCCCTTGCCGCTGGCGCCGTGGCACGCCACGCAGTTCTTGGTGTAGAGCGCCTTGCCGTCTTCCGCCGCCAGCGACGTCGACGACATCGCTCCGACCATGACGCAGGCGGCGGCCAGCAAGGTGCCGGCCTCGATCCATTTGGACAACCTTGTAGAGATCATCAACACTCCTCCTTCTTCTGCTTCAGGTTGCTTCCGACAACGGTTCACAGGGAAAAGCGGGCTCCCTCGGGGGGCGCCCGGTTGTGCAGCGGGAGCCGGGGCAGTTGCCGCATGCGTTGTGGCTGCGGCAACCCGGAGCTCGGAGCGGCGAAGGTCATCGTTGCCTGCAGCGAGCGCGGTGTTTCCCCCGCCTCACGACGGATCCTCGATGTCGACGGCGCTCGGCGCGGCGTCCTTGGCGGCCGGTGTCATGCGCGGGACGACGCCCCGAAAGCGCGCCCGGCCAGGGATGCCGCTGGTTTGCGCGACGCGAGAGTGATGGGAAGGGCCGCTGACATTCGCTGTCCAATACCATCTGCGATCATGGCAGTTGTGGCGAGACGCGTAAAGTCGGGGTGGCGCGGAACACAGGCCGGTCGCCTGTACCACCAAGAGACTTCTAGCCGGTCGCACGGGTATCCTGCCTCTGTCGGCGTTTCATGACGTCCCCGCCCCCAGGCACCTGCCTGCTGGCCGGCGGTAGCTGCAGTCACGCCGCAGGGTCCTTGGTCGCCGCCTCGCGGCCGGCCGTGCTGCGTCGCGCCAGCGCCCGGCGAACGATGGGCTCGAGCTCGTCGAAGTCGAAGGGCTTCGCCAGGTAGTCGGCAGCGCCGAGGCGCGTGGCCTCCTCCGGCGTGCAGCTGTCGGCGAAGGCGGTCATGACGATGACCGCGACCGCCGTCGATTCGTCGCAGATCTTCTCGAGCACGACGAGCCCGTTCTCGTCGGGCAGGCGAACGTCGAGAAGCACGATCTCCGGCCGCCGCTGCCGCCACCAGGTCATGCCCTCGGCGGCGGTCCCGGCGCTGATCACCTCGTGGCCCTGCGCGTGCAGGGTCTGCTCGATGGACCAACGAATCATCGGCTCATCGTCTATGACCAGCACCGTCGACATCTCCGCGACCGTCCCCCCTCCCGCCGAGCCCGCTGCGGCTGGCGAGTGCCCTCGGCATTATGCAACGCGCGTACCGCCGCTGCCCGGGACCGATGGTGAAGCCGGATTGTCGGCGTTGGGAGGTGGTGCGGAAGAATGCGCAGCAAAGATGTGTGAAATCACGCGTCTCGGGACGCAGAGTTCAGTTGACGAAACCGAACTTCTGCATCCGGTAACGCAGGGCGTCGCGGCTGATGCCGAGGAGCTGTGCGGCCCGCGTCTGATTGCCCCGCGCAATTTCCAGGGATTGGCGGACGAAGTCCTGCTCCACCTTCTCCAGCGAGATTCCCGCGGGCGGCAGGCGGAAGCGGCCCGGGGCGCGCTCGTCGGCATCGGCGGGGGCGCCGGCGGCAGCGGCGGCAGGGGCCGCGGTGGCGCCGGTTCCCGGCGCGGGCGTTACGATCTCCGGCGGCAGATGCTGCGGCAGGATCGTCGTGCCGTCCTCCAGAATCATGATCCGCTCGATCAAATTGCGCAGCTCGCGGACGTTTCCGGGCCAGTGGTAGGCGACCAGCAGCTGCAGGGCCGCGTCGGATACCTGAACGAAGCTCCTGCGGAACTCGGTGTTGTAGCGGGCCACGTAGTGCTGCAGCAGCGCCGGAATGTCTTCCTGGCGCTCGCGCAGGGGGGGCAGGGTGATGGGGATGACCTTGAGCCGGTAGTAGAGATCCTCGCGGAAGCGGCCGCTGCGGACCGCCTCCTCCAGGTTGCGGTTGGTGGCGGCGACGATGCGGATGTCGGCCTGGTGGTCGACGGTGCCGCCGAGGCGCTTGAAGCATTTGGTCTCGATGACCTTGAGGATCTTCGCCTGCGAGACCAGCGGCATGTCGCCGACCTCGTCGAGGAACAGGGTGCCGCCGTCCGCCAGCTCGAGCAGCCCGGGCTTGGCCGTCTTGGCGTCGGTGTAGGCGCCGCGTTCGTGGCCGAAGAGCTCGCTCTCGAAGAGGCTCTCGGGCATGGCGGTGCACGAGATGTCCATGAACGGGCCCTCGGCCCGCCGGCTGCGCTGATGGAGGGAGCGCGCGAAGAGGTCCTTGCCGGTGCCGTTTTCTCCCTGCACCAGCACGGTGGCGGCGTCGCTCTCGGCGACCTTCTCCATCATGCCGAGCACCTGCTGCATCTTCGGCGACTCGCCAATGATGTTCTCGAACCCGTGGCTGCGCTTGAGCTCGTGGCGCAGCTTGCCCACCTGACGTCGCAGGTGGGTGGTCTCGAGCGCCTTCTCGACCAGCACCTGGAGCTCGTCGAAGTCGAAGGGCTTCTTCAGATAGTCGTAAGCGCCCAGGCGCATGGCTTCGACGGCCGTGCGAATCTCGCCGAAGGCCGTCATCACGATCACCGCGCTGTCTTCGTTCTCTTCCTTCAGGGAGCGCAGAATGCTGAGCCCGTCGCCGTCCGGCAGGCGCACGTCGAGAAAGACGACCTCGGGCAGCAGCTGCCGGAAGGTAGCCAACCCCTCGGTCGCCGTTTCGGCCTCGGCCACCTCGTAGCCGAGGCTCTGCAGCGTCTCCTTCACCGACCAGCGGATCAGCTGTTCGTCATCGATGACTAACACCTTTGCGATCGCCATGGCGGATGATCCTCAGCTTTCCGTTGCCGGCGCCGGCGGCACTGCGGCGGGGAGCTCGATCCGGACGCAGGTACCCTCGCCCACCGCGCTGCGCAGGGTGAGCCGGCCCCCGTGTTGTTCCACGATCTGCTTGGCGATTGCCAGCCCGAGGCCGGTTCCGTGCGGCTTGGTGCTGAAGAAGGGCTGGAAGGCCTTGGCGGCCTGCTCGGCGGTCATTCCCTTGCCGCGATCTTCGATCTCGATGCTGGCGTACTTCTGCCCGTTCACTTCTCCCTCTCCGGTGCGGATGTGGATCTCGGTCCCCGGCTCGCTGGCCTGGATGGCATTCAGGATCAGGTTCATGAGCACCTGCTGCATCTGGTGCGGGTCGGCGAGCACCGCCGGCGAGCGCGAGGCGCCGGGGTCTTGGTGGTCCTCCTTGACCAGGCGGATCCTCTCCTTGGCGGCCTGCGCCTCGACGAAGGAAAGGGTCCGGTCGGCGATGTCCCCGATCGTCACGGAGCGCAGCTGCGGCTCGGTCGGGCGCGAGTAGATCAGGATGTCTTCCACCGACTTGTTCAGGCGTTGGATCAGGAGCTGCGTCTGGCGCACCACCTCGCGCCGGGAGTCGTCCTCGGCGAGGTTGCGGCCGAGGACGGAGACGGCGCCGCTGATGCCGGTGAGGGGATTGCGGATCTCGTGGGCGATGGCCGCCGCCAGCTCGCCGATGGTGGCCAGCCGATCGGCGCGAGCGAGCTGCCCCTGATGATAACGCTCGAGCTCCTGTTGGGCGGTCTGCAGCTTGGCGACCATGGTGTTGAAGTTGCGCCCCAGCTGTCCGAGCTCGTCGTTGCCGTGGATCTCGACGCGGCCGCCGAGGTCACCCCGCTCGGTCTTTTCCATCGCCTTGACCAGCTCCTGCAGCGGCTGGTCGACGAAGACGGTGAGCGACCACCAGACCCCGAGCACGATCGCCACCAGCGTGATGCCGGTGGACAACAACGCCAGCCGTTTCAGCTTGCCGAGCTGCCGGTACATCGGGCCGAGCGAGGCGCTGACCTGCAGGATGTCGAGGATCTTCCCGTCGTGCGGGTGACAGTGCTGGCACATCGGCTCGTTGAACATCGGCCGCACCAGCGTCTGGATCGCCGGGCCGCTGTTCCGCGGGGTGACGATGACGGATTCGGGCTGCCCGTAGTAGCGCCTCAGCTCGGCCCGGGTCAGATGGGTCCCCCGCTCTTCCGGACGGGAGGAGAAGCGGACCACGCCGGCGGTGTCGAAGATCCGCACCCAGTCGATGTCGCTGGAATTGCCGACGTTCTCGACGACGTGCTGCACCGCTTCGGGCTTGCCGGTGAGCATGCAGCTGGCGACGATCGCCCGGCGCAGCGCTTCGTGCAACGAGCGCAGATGTTCCTCGGAGCTCGCCAGCAGCTGCGCCTTTTGTGTCTGGATGGCCGTCCAGGGTGCGATGCCGAGAGTGAGACCGACCACGGTGACGATGAGCAGCGCCAGCTTGAGCTTGAGGCTGCTGTTGATCCCGCGCGCTACCGCTCGGGCGAGATGGGCCGGCTTGCGCACGAAGGAGTCCACGCGGCCCCTTTAGCTCGCCGCGAGCCCAACCGAAAGCCCCGGCCGGCCGGGAGTGTCCCTCAGGTCGAATAGGTCAGCCTAGTCGAGGCGGTAGAGTGCGGCGGCGTTGTCGTGCAGGACCTTGCGCAGCGCGGCTTCCGGCACGCCGGCCAGGGCGTGCTCGGCGTAGTCGCGGGGCGGCACGGCGGCGCTCTGCGGCCCCGGCGACATGCTGGTCGGGTGGGGGAAATCGGTCTCGTAGAGCAGGTTGTCGGGAAACAGCTCGAGCGCCGCGCCGAGGCCCGACTCCTCGAACCAGAAGCAGCCGTAGATCTGGCGCCGGAAGTACTCGCTCGGCAGCAGATCGTACTCGGGATGCTCGCCGGTGACGCCGCCGTTCTTCCACTGCCAGTCGAAGGCCTCGAGGATGAACGGCATCCAGCCGGCGCCGCTCTCGACGGAGACGAACTTGAGAGCGGGAAAGCGATGGCAGATGCCGCCGAAGGTCAGGTCGGCGAGGCACTTGGAGTTCTCCATGAAGTAGAGCGAGGAGGTGCGCGAGAAGTGCGTCCGCACCCCGAGACCGGCCGGGTCGTCGAAGAGGTCGGCGATGCTGCCCGAGCCGACGTGGAAGCTGATCGGCAGGCCCGCCTCCTGCGCCGCCGCCCACACCGGGTCCCAGTGCTTGTGGCACAGCACCGGCTGGCCGAAGGCCTGCGGCTGGCCGCAGAAGAGCACGGCGCGATGCCCGCGGGCGGCGCAGCGCTGGATCTCCTTCACCGTCGCGGCGACGTCCCAGAACGGCGTGGCCATCACCGGCACCAGGCGCGCGGGATCGGCGCCGGCCCAGTCGATCAGGAAGTCGTTGTAGGCGCGCACGCACTCGAGCATGAGCTCGGGCTCCTCCAGCCGGAGGAAGTGGCCCGAGCCGAAGCCGCCGACGTTGGGGTAGAGGAGCTGGGCGTGAATGCCCTCGCGGTCCATGTGCTCGAGCCGCGCGCGGGCATCGTAGGTGGCGGGCGGGATGTCCGCGTAGCCGTCGGGGAAATCCGGGATGGTGCCGTCGAAGCCGGCCACCGAGTAGGCACCGGGCGCGCCGACGGGCTGGCCGGCGATCATCCAGACGTCCTTGCTCCCCAGCTTCTCGATGTGGGGGATGCGGTCGCCCCACTTGGCTGCCACCCGCGCCGTCCACACGTCCCGTGGCTCGGTGATGTGGGTGTCGGTGTCGATGACCTGGAAACGATCGAAGATCTTCGCAGCCATGAGGTCTCCTCCTCGGATCAAAGCGACAGCACCGTGCGGATGCCGCGACCGGCGCGCAGATCGGCCATCGCCTCGTTGATCTCGGCCAGCGGCCGCCGCGCCGTGATCAGAGCTTCCAGATCGAGCCGCCCGGCCTGCCACAGCGCCACCAGACGCGGGATCTCGCGCAACGAGTTCGAGCTGCCCAGCGCGCAGCCGAGCAGCTTCTTCTCGCTGATGACGAACAGCGCCGGCATGGCGATGGTCACCACGTCGTCCAGCGGCGGCGCGCCGACGCAGACGGTGGTGCCGCCGGTGCGCGTCGCCGCCAGACCCGCCTGCACCAGCGCGGCGCGGCCGACGGCGTCGAAGGCGTAGTCGGCGCCGACCCCGGTGAGCTCCAGCGTTCGCGTTACCACGTCTTCGGCGGACGGATCGATCACGTCGGTGGCGCCGAGACGGACGGCCGCCTCGCGCCGCGGCGCCACCGGATCGGAGGCGATGATGCGCGCGGCGCCCGCCAGCCGGGCTCCCTGCACGACCGACAGACCGATGCCGCCGAGACCGAGCACCAGCACCGTCGCCCCCTCTTCGACCCGGGCCGTGTTGAGCACCGCGCCGACGCCCGTCTGCACCGCGCAGCCGATGACGCAGGCGATCTCCAGCGGCACGTCGGCAGCCACCTTGACGGCGCCGCTGGCGGGCGTCAGCACCATCTCGGCGAACGCCCCGAGGCCGACGCCGCGGTAGACGACGTCGCCGCTACGCGACAGCCCGGTCGTGCCGTCGCGCAGGGTGTTGCTCTGGATGCTGCTGGCGTTGGCGCACACGCCCGGCTCGCCGCGCACGCACCAGTAGCAGGTGCCGCAGGGCGGGCAGGGGGTGAGGACGACGTGATCGCCGGGGGCGAGATCGTGCACCCCGGGACCGACGGCGTCGACGATGCCGGCGGCCTCGTGGCCGAGGACGATCGGCAGCGGGCTGGGAAAGACGCCGTCGGCCAGGCTGAGATCGGAATGGCAGACGCCGCAGTGGCGGACGCGCACGCGCACCTCGCCGGCGCGCGGCGCGGCGATCTCGACGTCGCCTAGCTGCAGCGGCTGGCCCGGTGCCTCGAGGACGGCGGCTTTCATCGGCTCTCCTGGTTGTCGCGCAGAACTTTCCCGGGCAGCGCCCGTCTCTCTCGCGCGGTTACGCCGCCCAGCGCCGGCGCAGGTACTGGCCGATGCGCTCGACGGCCTGCTGCCCTTCCGGCAGCAGGAAGGCGAAGGCGTGCCAGACGTGGATCATGTCGTCCCAGACCTCGAGCTCGACGTCGACGCCGGCGGCGCGGGCGCGCTCGGCGAAGCGGGTGGAGTCGTCGAGCAGCGTCTCGGCGGTGCCGACGTGAATCAGCAGCGGCGGCAGGCCGCGCAGATCGGCGAACAGAGGTGAGGCGTTGGGCGTCTTCGGGTCGCGGCCGGCGAGGTAGGCGTCGGCCATCTGCTGCAGACGCTCCCTGTTCACCATCGGGTCGACCGCGGCGCGCGTGGTCATCGACTCGCCGCTCATGCCGAGGTCGAGCCACGGCGACAGGCACACGCCCGCCGCCGGCAGCGGCGCGCCGGCATCGCGCAACGCGAGCAGCGCCGCCGCGGTCAGGCCGCCGCCGGCGGAGTCGCCGGCGATGGCGATGGCGCGCGGCTCGACGCCGCCGCGGCGAACGAAGCCATAGGCCGCCGCGGCGTCGTCGACGGCGGCGGGAAACGGGTGCTCGGGCGCCAGCCGGTAGTCGACCGAGAGCACGCGGGCGCCGCTGGCGCGGGAGATGTTCGCCACCAGCAGGCGGTGGGTCTTGATCGAGCCGACGCAGTAGCCGCCGCCATGAAGGTAGACGACGACCCGATCGGGCTGCGCCCCGGGCGCGCTGGTCCACTCGGCCGGCACGCCGCCGGCGTCGACCGGTTCGTAGACCGCGTCCTCCGGCAGCGGCAGGACCGTGGTCGCCGCCTCCATGTTGGCGCGCATCTCCGCGAACGTGCCGCCGCCAAGCGGCGCGTTCTCACGCAGCATGTCGAGGGCGATCTGCAGCTCGGGACTGGGCATGGCTCAGGCTCCTTCGGGTGGGTGTTGGGTGTTGGGTGACGGGTGTTGGGTGTCGGGTGTTGGGTGTCGGGTGACGGAGAATGGGTGACGGCGAGGGTCGGCCATCGTTTCTCTTGCGGCTCGTTTTCCATCACCCAACACCCGACACCCATCACCCTTTTTCTAGGCCGTAGAAGCGCCGCGCGTTGCCGCCCGCCACCTTGGCGCGCACGTCCTCGGGGAGGTCCTGGCGCTGGCGCAGCGGCTTGGTGCTCTCCGGCCAGGCGCCGTCCCAGTGCGGGTAGTCGCTGGCGTACATGATGAAGTCGGGGCCGAGGATCTCGGCGACGGCGGGCAGGATGGGCTCCTCGGGCTCGCAGCTCACCCAGACGTTGCCGGCGGCGATGTACTCCTGCGGCTCGCGCTTCCAGCCGTTGGCGATCCAGTCGCCGCGTTTCTCGTAGTGCTCGTGCAGCCGATCGACGAAGTACGGCACCCAGCCCACGCCCGCCTCGAGGAAGGCGACGCGCAGCTTGGGATGGCGGTCGAAGACGCCGCCCGAGATCATCGCGGTCATGGCCGTCATCTGGTCGAAGGGGAAGCTGACGCAGTGCACCTGGATGTAGTTGTCGAAGCGGTCGACGCCGATCTTCGGCAGGTGGATGCCGGGAGCGCCGTGGACGCCGAGCGGCATGTCGAGCGCGGCGGCGGCGGCGTAGAGCGGGTCGAGATCGGAATGATCGAGGTTGCGCGTCTTCAGCGCCGGCGGGATCATGGCGCACACCAGGCCCAGCTTCTTGGCCTCGCGCAGGATTGCGACGGCGTCGCCGACGTATTCGACCGGAATCACGGCGACGCCGTGGAAGCGGCCGTTGCCGCGACGGCAGAAGTCGGCGATCCACTCGTTGTAGAGGCGGGTGAAGCCGACGGCGAGCGCGTGGTCCTCGAGGCTCGGCGCGCACAGGCCGAAGCTCGGGTAGAAGACGAGCTGGTCGATGCCGTCGCGGTCGGCGTCGGCGACCACGCCTTCGGCCGTGAAGGGATTGATGCCCTCCACCCGGCTGAGGCCGTGAATCGCCGGACAGCCGGCGCCCGGACCGTCGGGCTCGGGGTAGCGGCGCCCCTCGATGCGCAGCGAGGGAATCTGCCCGTTGGTCAGGCTGAACGCCTGCGGCCAGCGTTGCAGGCACTCGCCGACCAGCTCGCGCGCCTCGACCACGTGGGCATCGGCATCGACGAACTCTACGGCCATGATCCACCTCCTTGAATGCGGAACCGGTGAACGAAGGACACGGCACTGACCGGTTCTCGGCTCCGAACTCCCTGTTCCCTTTTCTCCATCTTATTTTCCACGCTCCCAGGTCTGAGGCGAAGCCTTGTCCGTTGTCACGGGGCGATACCGCGCACGAAGATGTCGACGACCCGATAGAGAGCGGGCCGCAGCTCGGGGCGCGGATCGTCGAGCTTCATCTGCAGCAACCCGTACACTCCGGGAAGAAAAACCGCGGTGAGGTCGAACGGGGTGACGTCGTTGCGGATGTCGCCGCGCTCCTGGGCGGCGGCGAAGAACGCGGTCAGCACCTCGACCACGGCGCTCGCCTCGCTGCGCATCTCGCGGGCGTGACGCGTGATGACGGCGAACAGCTCGTGGATGAAGGCGGCGTCCTCGCCGTCGGCGTCCTCGCTCATCAGGTCGGCGGCGCGGCGCAGGAAGGTGCGCACCGACATCGTGCGGTTGGCCTGCAGGCGTTCGGCCAGCACGTCCTGCTTGCGCCTCAGCAGCTCCATGAGCACGTGGTCCTTGGTCGGAAAGTGCAGGTAGAAGGTGCCCCGGGCTACGTTCGCCGCCTTGACGATGTCCTCGATCTGCGCCGCCGCGACGCCGCAGCGGCGAAACTCGGCGAGCGCCGCCTCGAACACCCGGTCGCGCGTGGCGAGGCGGTGCCGGGTGCGGCTCGGGTACGAGCTCGCGACGGCCGTGGCTTTGCGGGGCATCTGGCCCCGAGGTACGTCAACTGACATTCGTCAGTCAAGCCCCGACCGAAGCACCACTGGACCAGCTCCACCGCGCAGGCTACTCTCGGCTGCGTGAGATCTCTTTTCGTTCGCGCGGGAAGTGCAGTGTCCTCCATTCATGCCGAGACTTGCGGCGCGTGCCATAGCGCGCCGCTGTGAACCTCGATCTCCGCCATAGTCGCCGACGCTCTCCACGGCAGCGCCCCCTGGTCCCCCGGGTCGTGGCGGTGCTGGCGCTGGTGCTCGCGCTGGCGCCGTTGGCGCGGGCGGCCTCCGACGGCGTGCTGGACGACTTCGAAGAGCTGAAAGGCTGGACGACCAGATCCTCGGAAGGGGCCAACGTCGAGATCGCGCACGACACCGGCCACACCGGCCTGGGGATGCGGATCGATTTCGACTTCCACGGCGGCGGCGGATACATCATTGCCCGCAAGGCTTTTCCCGTCAGCTTGCCGCGCAACTACGCCTTCACGTTCCAGATGCGGGCGCAGGCGCCGACGGAGAACGTCGAGTTCAAGCTCATCGATCCCTCCGGCGACAACGTCTGGTGGTACCGCCGGCCGCAGTACCACTTCCCCGCCGAGTGGCAGCAGATCGTCATCAAGAAGAGGAGATTTCAACGCGCCTGGGGGCCGGGCGCGGCCGGCGGGCCGAAACGCATCGGCTCCATCGAGCTGGCGATCACCGCCGACGCCGGCGGTCGCGGCTCGATCTGGATCGACGATCTCAAGCTGGAGCGGCGCGACCCGGCGGCCCTCCAGCCGGTCGTCCCGGCCGTGCGGGCCTCGACCTCCGTCCCCGGACACGAGCCCGAGCGCGTGCTCGACCGCAACCACGACACCGGCTGGCGCAGCGGCTCGGTGGCGCCAGAACAATGGCTGCTGCTCGACTTCGGCAAGCCGCACGAGTACGGCGGCCTGGTGGTCGACTGGGACCCGGAGGACTACGCCACCGCGTACCGGGTGCAGGTCTCCGACGACGGCGATGGCTGGACCGACGTCTACACCTGCACCCAGGGCAACGGCGGTCGCGACTACGTGTACATGCCCGACGGCGAGTCCCGTTACATCCGCATCGAGCTGCAGCAGAGCAGCCGCGGGCAGGGTTACGCCATCCGCGATCTGGCGGTGAAGCCGTTCGCGTTCTCCTCCTCGCCCAACCAGTTCTTCTCCGCCGTCGCCGCCGACGCGCCGGCCGGCACCTATCCCAAGTACTTCACCGACAAGCAGACGTACTGGACCGTCGTCGGCGTCGAGGGCGAGTCCAAGCAGGGCCTGGTCAACGAGGAAGGCATGATCGAGGTCGATCGCGGGCGTTTCTCGATCGAGCCCTTCCTCTATCTCGACGGCACGTTGCGCACCTGGAACACGGTGCAGACGACGCAGGAGCTGGCCGCGGGTTATCTGCCGATCCCCACCGTCACCTGGCACGACGATCAGCTCAACCTGCGGGTCACCGCCTTCGGCGCCGGAGTGCCGGGGCAATCGGCGCTCTACGCCCAGTACCGGGTCGAGAACACCGGCAGCGAGCCGCGCAAGGTGGACCTCTTCCTGGCGATCCGGCCGTTCCAGGTGCTGCCGCCATGGCAGTCGCTGAACATGGTCGGCGGCGTGACCTCCATCGACCATCTCGTCTTCGATTCGCGCACGGTGTGGGTGAACGGCGACAAGGCGGTCATCTCGCTCACGCCGCCCGACGGCTTCGGCGCGGCCACCTTCGAGGAAGGCTCGGTCACCGACTTCCTGCTGCAGGACAAGCTGCCCTCGCACGTGGAGGTCAGGGACTCCCTCGGCTTCGCCTCCGGGGCGCTGCGTTACGTCTTGCGGCTGGACCCCGGCGGGCACGCGGAGGTCGATCTGGTCGTTCCCTTCCACGAGCCCGACGGCCTGGTCACCACGATCCTGCGCGACGGTGTCCAGTCGCAGCTACCGGCCCAGCTCGAGCAAGCCAAGCGTTCCTGGGAGACGATTCTGAACCACGTCGACTTCCAAGTGCCGCCGTCGGCCGAGCATCTCATCGATACCCTGAAGACGACGCTCGGCTACATCCTGATCAACCGCGACGGGCGCGCCATCCGTCCCGGCTCGCGCACCTACGCGCGCGCCTGGATTCGCGACGGCGCGATCACCTCGTCGGCGCTGCTGCAGATGGGCTTCACCCAGGAGGTGCGCGAGTTCATCCGCTGGTTCGCCCAGTTTCAGCAGAGCGACGGCCGCGTGCCGTGCTGCGTCGACCGTCGCGGCGCCGATCCGGTGCCGGAGAACGACAGCAACGGCGAGTTCCTCTACACGCTGGCGGAGTACTATCGCTACACCCACGACATCGGCTTCGTGAATGAGATGTGGCCGGCGGCGATCCGCGCCGCGGAGTACATCGGCCAGCTGCGGCAGCAGAGCCTGACCGATGCCTACAAGGAGCCGGACAAGCAGGTGTTTTTCGGTCTGCTGCCCGCATCGATCAGCCACGAGGGCTACTCCTCGCACCCGGTGCATTCGTACTGGGACGATTTCTTCGCACTGCGCGGGCTGAAGGACGCCACCAGCCTGGCCATCGCCCTGGGCGACGACGAGCACGCGGCCAGCTTCTCCACCGTGCGTGACGGCCTGCGCCACGACCTCTACGCCTCGATCGGCCGCGCCATCGCGGCCCACAAGATCGACTACATCCCCGGCTCCGCCGAGCTCGGCGACTTCGACCCGACCTCGACGGCCATCGCCATCACCGCGGCGGGCGAGCTAGCGGACCTGCCGCCGCGCGAGCTGAAGCGGACCTTCGACGAGTACTACCGCCACGTGCTCGAGCGCCAGAAGAACGCCTCGGGGCTGGACGCCTACACCCCGTACGAGCTGCGCAACGTCGAGGCCCTGGTCATGCTCGGCGAGCGCGATCGCGCCTTCGAGGTCCTCCAGCTGTTGATGGCGGGGCAGCGGCCCGAAGGGTGGAACGAGTGGGCCGAGGTCGTGTGGCACGACCCGACGCTGGCGCGGTTCATCGGCGACATGCCGCACACCTGGGTCGGCTCGGGCTACATCCGTTCCATCCGCAGCATGTTCGCCTACGAGCGCGAGGGGGACCACGCGCTGGTCCTGGCCGCGGGCCTGCCCGGCGAGTGGGTGACGAGCGCGCCGGGCGTCGCGGTGAAGCGTTTGCCGACGTACTACGGGATCCTCAACTACAGCCTGGGCCCGGACGGGCCGACCTCCTTGCGACTGCGACTCGGCGGCGATCTCCACCTCCCGCCCGGCAACATCGTGGTGCGACCGCCACTGCCGCAGCCGCTCACCGCCGTCACCGTCAACGGCAAGCCGGTGACCACGTTCGACGCCGACAGCGCCACGATCAGCGAGTTCCCGGCCGATGTCGTGCTCGACTACGGCGCGCCGACCCCCACCAGCGCCCCGGCGACCGAGCACCCGTGAGCGAGGGCAGGGCCGGCGTTGCGCGCACCGGACAGAGCCCGGTGCCACCATGTCAACGCCGCCCTCGGTCGGTGGCACCGGGCTCTGTCCGGTGCCTGCCCGGCAAAGGCACCCCCCGGCGGCGCGATCGGTTGCGCCGGCTCTCGGCGGGCTGATAGACGAGCGGGACTCACAAAAAGGGACGCTCGCCCGAATGCCGGGCGGGGCAGGGAAGGCGAGGATCGATGAAATACCGCGTGATTCAGTGGGCCACCGGCCATGTCGGCAAGCACGCGCTGCGGGCGGCGGCGCAGCATCCGGAGATGGAGCTGGTCGGGTTGTGGGTGAGCGGCGAGGGAAAGGCGGGGAAAGACGCCGGGGAGCTGTGCGGCATCGGGCCCATCGGCGTCAAGGCGACGCGCGATGCGGAGGAGCTGCTCGCCCTCGACGCCGACTGCGTCTCCTACGCCGCCGCCACCGACTATCGCCCCGTCGAGGCGATCGAGGACATGTGCCGCATCCTCGCCTCGGGCAAGAACCTGGTCACCAGCTCGTTCGTGCCGCTGATCTATCCGTGGCACGCGGTGCCCGAGTTCGCCAAGCAGCTCGAGGACGCCTGCCAGAAGGGGCGGACTTCCTTCTACTGCTCGGGCATCGATCCCGGCTTCTCTCCCGATGCGCTGCCCATCGTGCTGTCGAGCCTGTCCGAGCGTATCGACTCGGTGCGCGCGCAGGAGATCTTCAACTACGCCACCTACGATCAGCCCGAGACCCTGTTCGAGGTCATGGGTTTCGGAAAGCCGGAGGGAACGCCGGTGCCGTTGCTGATTCCCGGCTCGCTCACCCTCGCCTGGGGGCCGTCGGTGCGCATGGTCGCCGACGCGCTCGGCGTCGAGCTGGAGGAGATCCGGCAGTGGCACGAGGTGGCGCTGGCCGAGGAGACCTTCGAGATCTCGTGCGGCCGCATCGAGAAGGGAACCGTGGCCGGCATTCACTTCGAGGTGCAGGGGATCGTCGGCGGCAAGCCGAGGATCGTGGTCGAGCACGTCACCCGGCTGCGCGACGACATCGCCCCCGACTGGCCGCAGGGGATCGGCCCGGGAAACTATCGCGTCACCATCGAGGGCATGCCGTCGCTGCGCTGCGATCTGCAGGTGGGTTACACCAGCAAGGACCACAACATCGACGGCTGCGTCGGCACGGCGATGCGCCTGGTCAACGCCATCCCCGCCGTCTGCCGCGCCGAGCCCGGGGTGAAGACCTGGCTCGACCTGCCGGTGATCGCCGGGCGCGGCGCGCTGCGCTGAGCGGAGAGCGCCGCGAGGCATTGGTGCGAGCGGCGCTGCTCGCTCTCCCTCACCCTTCTCTCCCAGGGGGAGAGGGAACCCTCGCGCGCTGATCCTGCGGTTCTTTCACCGGGGAATGGAGAACCGGGAACAGAGAATCAGGAATGGAGAACCGGTCAATGAGCCGCGCCGGTGACCGGTTCTCCATTCCCGGTTCCCGGTTTCCCATTTTCCATTCTCTTTGACTCTACCCCGCGAGCGCCTCGCCCGCCTCGCCGAACAGATGCACGCTCGCGGGCGCCACCTCCAGGCGAAGGCCGTCGCCCGGCGACAGCGGCTGCATCCCCGCTAGACGCACGACGAGGCGTATTTCCTCCGCCGCGGCCGCCGACGCGAGTCGCACGTGGGCGAGGGTCTCGTGGCCGAGATACTCGGCGTGCTCGACGACCGTCTGCAGACAGTTGCCGCTGGTCTCCGTGGTCGCCAACCGAAATTCCTCGGGGCGCACGCCGGCGGTGATCGTTCGACCGTCCGCCATGCCGATGCGGCGAGCCGCGAGCATCAGCGTCTGCCCGGCGACGTCGAGCGCGGTCCCGTCGCCAGAGAGGTGGGCCGGGAAGAGATTCATCGGCGGACTGCCGATGAAGCCGGCGACGAAGACGTTGGCCGGATGGTCGTACAGCTCGCGCGGCGGCGCCACCTGCTGCAGCTGTCCGCGATCGAGCACGGCGACGCGGTCGCCCAGGGTCATCGCCTCCACCTGGTCGTGGGTGACGTAGATCATCGTCGTCCCGGTGCGCCGCTGCAGCTCGCCGATCTCGGCGCGCACCTGCACCCGCAGCTTGGCGTCGAGGTTGGAGAGAGGCTCGTCGAGCAGGAACACCGCGGGCTGCCGCACCAGAGCGCGGCCCATGGCCACCCGCTGGCGCTGGCCGCCCGAGAGCTGCCGCGGGAGGCGATCGAGCAGATGAGCGATGTCGAGCAGCCCCGCCGCCCACTCGACGCGCCGGCGCATCTCGGCGCGCGGCATCTTGCGCATCTTGAGCGGAAACTCGAGATTGCGGCGCACCGACAGGAAGGGATAGAGCGCGTAGTCCTGGAAGACCATGGCGACGTTGCGCTCCTGCGGCGTGAGGTCGTTGACGACCCGCTCGCCGATACGAATGACACCGGCGGTGACCTCCTCGAGTCCGGCCAGCAGGCGCAGCAGCGTCGACTTGCCGCAGCCCGATGGGCCGACGAGCACCATCAGCTCGCCGTCGTCGACGGCCAGACTGCAGTCGCCGACGGCACGCGTGCCGCCGGGGTAGATCTTGTCGACGTGCTCGAACTCGACCCGCGCCATCGCTCGGCTCAATCGAAGAAGTCCTCGGCCCCGATCAGCGGCAGGATCTTCCGCGCGATCGGGTCGGCGGCGAACCGCTCGGTGACGAAGCCGTCGCCGAGATGATTGACCAGCGCCACGAACAGCATCGCCTGGTCGAGGGTGAGGTAGTCGTGGGCGACGGCGCCGGAGAGCGGATCGACGGCGTCGTAGAAACCGAAGTCGCCGTAGATGTCGTAGCGGCGCGCCAGCTCGCGCAGGTTGGCGAGCGCCGGCCCGGGAGTGACGCCGAGCGCCAGCGCCGAGGCGTGCGGGGTGACCGCGCCGGCGGGATAACCGCGGGCGCCGAGCACCTCGACGCCGTACTCGCCGTAGCCCTCGCCGCTCGGCGTGGCGCTCGGCGAGATGCCCCACACCGGATAGCCCAGCACCTCGGCCGCGTAGCGCCGCTGCACCAACGCGTGCGCCCGGTCGTTGGCGCCGAGGCTGCGCGGCGCATAGCGCGCTTCGTCGAGAACCAGCGTCGGCATCAGCGCCTCGAACATGCTCCCGCCCCACGACGGCACGTAGCGCACGCCCCGCCACTCGGCATAACCGCCGAGCACCTCGTGCCCGAGCACGGTCTTGCGACGGCTGTCCAGCGGGCGGAGGTGCTGCCAGCCGCAGGTGGGCGGAAAGGTGCGTATCATCGCGAACCACTCGTCTGCCGGGACGTCCCCCTTGCCGATGGCGATGAGGCTGCCGATCCGCGCCTCGGTGTACAGCACGCCGTAGTCGTATGGGGAACGGGCTCCCGCGCCGACGTAGTAGCCGTGCGACAGCTCCTTCTTCGTCGCGTTGTAGAAGAAGCCGAAGTCCTCCCTGTCGATGAGGCTGCTGCACGGCTCGTAGAGCTCGGGGAACGTCATCCGCGCCACCATCAGCCCCGCGGTGAGCCACGAGGCGTCGACCAGGGAGATGAAGCCGGAGGTCCGCTCCAACGAGGTGGTGTCGTAGAAGTTGAAGAGAAAGCCGCGGTAGCTCTCGAGGCGGGCGATCGTGTCGAGGACCTTTCGCGTACGAGCCACGGCCGCAGCGGCCGACAGCAGGCCGAGCTGCCGTGCGCCGGCGACGGCCATCAGGTACAGGCCGACGTTGGTGCCGCTGGTGTAGTCGCCGATGTGCGCGTCGGCGATGGCCACCGAGCTCCGTCCGAGGTGGACGTTGTCGATGGGCAAGCCGTTGTCGCGGTCGGTGAGCGCGGCCAGACCGCGCCACGTATCGCGCGCCACGCGCTCGGCGAATTGCCACTCGTCGGCGGGCAGGGAGTCCCGTGCGACCAGCAGGCGTTGCGGCCAGCCGGAGAGTCGGGCCTGCAGGTAGGGCTGCGCCGCCTTCTCGCCGCCGACCGACTCCTCCCAGGCCTTCTTCGCCGCCGCCACCACCGGCCTCTCCATCGCCGGCGTGAGCAGCGACCGCGCCGAGACGTTGCCGATCGGACAGGCAGGATGGCTTGCGGCCGACGTCGGTCCGGCCCAGGGCGGGCGGCACGCCAACGGCAATGTGCTCGTCAGGCAGGCCAGGAGCAGCGCGAGCAGGCCTTGCCCGGGTAGCGCGGCGCGGCGCGGCATCGAGCTCTCAGCCGGAGGATCCGGGCCGGCCCCAGAGCGCGGCGCGGTCACGTTCGGCAAGCTGCCACACGCGCTGGTGCAGCTCGTCGACCAGGTCCGGGTCGCCGAGCAGGACCTGGCGCGCGCGCTTGTCGAGCGCGCGCGGGCCGTCGGCGAGCGCCCGCTGCAGCAGGGCGCGGCGCGCCGCACGGATCGACGGCCGCAGCGAGCGGCTACGGCCCAGCAGGAGGCGGTGCAGAGCGTTGACGTAGGGATCGACGGCGGCGCGAACGAAACCGTCCTGCTCGGCCGCGGGGACGGCTTCCTCCCGGCGCTCCTCGTCCCGCAGCAGCTGCGGCAGGTCGCGCAGCTCCTCAGGCGGCTCGCCCTCCTCCGGAATCAGGAACAGGCCCCAGCGCCGGGCGCGGTCGCCGAGACGGACGCGGCTGGCGAGGACGGAGGACGGGATCGACAGAATCAGCGCGCCGATGATCGGCGTGACCCACCAGAAGTAGTACGGGCTGAGCAGGTAGAGGCTGATGCCCCACGCACTGGCGAACACGGTGTCGAAGCCGTGGCGGCGGATCGCCTCGCCCCAGGAGGTCTCGGCGTCCTCGCGCCCTTGCGAGTGCCAGGAGACGGTGCGGCCGAGCAGGTTCTGGACGACGAAGCGGCTGTGGAAGACCATGCGGATGGGGGCCAGCAGGCTCGACAGCACGATCTCGATCAGCACGCTCAGGAACAGCCGGAAGACGCCGCCGTAGGCCTTGGCCTGGCGCCGCTTGAGCGCGATCAGCGCGATGCTGAGGAACTTGGGCAGGAACAGGATCATCGCCGTGACCGCGGCCAGGTACAGGGCCCAGTCCGGCCGCCAGATCGGCCAGGCGGGGAACAGGCTGCGACCGTGCGGGAAGTAGTCGGGCAGGTGCAGGGCGTTCTGGATCGCCTCGGCCGTGCTCAGCGTGAGAAAGGTGAACCACAGCAGCGCCGAGACGTAGGACAGCACGCCGTTGACGAACAGCGCTCGATGGGCGCCGAACAGGCCCTCCGAGAACAGCAGGCGCAGGTGCTGCAGGTTGCCCTGACACCAGCGGCGGTCGCGGCCCATCTCCTCCAGTAGCGTCGAGGGCACCTCCTCGTAGCTGCCGCCGAGATCGTACGCCAACCACAAGGACCACCCGGCGCGACCCATGAGGGCCGCTTCGACGAAGTCGTGGCTCATGATGTCGCCGCCCAGGGGCGGCTTGCCGGGCAGGCGCCGCAGCCCGCAGTGAGCCATGAAGGCGGCGACGCGGATGATCGCGTTGTGGCCCCAGTACTGGCCGTCGCCGAGCTGCCAGTAGTGCAGGCCGGCGGCGAACATCGGTCCGTAGACGCGGCTGGCGAACTGCTGCACGCGCGCGAACAGCGAGCGGCGGTTGACCGCGCTCGGCGCCGTCTGGATCATGCCGACGCCCGGGCTGCGCTCCATCATCTGCACCAGGCGCACCAGTGTGTCGCCGGCCATGATGCTGTCGGCATCGAGCATGATCATGTAGCCGTACTGCGCCCCCCAGCGGCGGCAGAAGTCGGCGACGTTGCCGCTCTTGCGTTTCTGGTGCACGCGGCGGCGGCGGTAGAAGATCTTGTCGAAACGGCCGATCGAGCGACACCACTCGGCCCACGCCTCTTCCTCCTTGATGCAGGTGTCGGGGTTGCTGCTGTCGCTGAGGATGAAGAAGTCGAAGTACTCGAGAGTGCCCGTGCGTTCGAGCGACCGGAAGATCGTCTTGAGGCCGGCGAAGACGCGAGCGACCGGCTCCTCGCAGATCGGCATGACCACCGCGGTGCGCCCGGCCGGGCGAAATCCGCCTTCGTCGAGAGCCGCGAGGTTGGTGATGGCGAAGCGGCTGCGCTTGCCGATCAGGGCGAGGAAGCCGAGCAGCGCGGTCCAGAAGCCGATCGAGATCCAGCCGAACAGAGCACCGAAGAAGATGACGATGAAGAACTCGATCCACGTGGCGCCCTGATGCGGCAGGACGTTGACCATGAAGCCACTGGCGATCGTGCTCGGTATGAGCACCAGCACCGCCAGGAGGAGGCGGCGCCGGTGCGCCACGCCGGTCCACGGGAGGTGGCGGCGCAGGTGCAGCAAAGGCGCGTGCTTCGTGGCCGCGCGCGAGCCGAGACGGATGCGGCGCAGGCGCTGAAACAGGTGGCGTATGGCGCGGCGGTCGATCTGTTCCGGCACCATTGGCCGGCGGGCGAGTCGTGGCGTGGCGGCGAGCCGGCCCTCGTGGCGCGGCAGGATCGGCGTGCCGTTCCTCGCGCCGCCGCCGGCAAAGCGGGCCGACAGGTAGGCGTCCAGCCGCCAGCCGAGAAATCTGTCGATCGGCCCGGCGCACGGTCGCGGCGGCGCCGGGTACTCCGCGGGCAAGAGCTCCCACAGGGCGTGCAACGTCTCGGATACCGCGTCAGCGCCGTCCTGCCAGGGTCGCTCGAGGGCCCGCTCGATGGCCAGCCGCGCCAACGTCTGGTGCTCTGCCTCGGGAAGGCCGAGGGCCTGCAGATAGACCAGGGCGCGCTGGTGCGCTTCGCGCCAGTCGTGCAGCAGCCGGTCGGCGGGTACCTCGAGGGGAGCCGCGGCCGCCGTCTCGCACAGTGCGGAATCGTGTGTGGCCATGTTATGGTTGCCGGCTGGCGGCCCCGAAAGGGTGCGGGCCTGCTCCTGAGCGGGGGCCGGATGCGCCCCCAGACATAGCCCCCTCCATAACCCCTTTACTCGACCCGCAAGGCACTTTCCACTCTGGCAGGTCGGCGATGCCGGTCAAGGCTGCCGGCGGCCGGGCCGCGACGCGCCACCGGCGGTGTGGTAAGGCGTCGGGCGATGGCCCTTGGTCGATGGTGCCGTTTCGGTGCGGTGCTGCTGCTCTTGCCTCTGCTGGGGTGCCGGAGCCGGTCGGGCGCGGCGACGACGATCGAGTTCTGGGCCATGGGGCGCGAGGGCGAGGTGGTGCAGAAGCTGGTGCCGGAGTTCGAGCGCCGCACGCCCGGGGTGCGGGTGCGAGTGCAGCAGATTCCCTGGAGCGCGGCGCACGAGAAGCTGCTCACCGCCTACGTCGGCGGCGCCATGCCCGACGTCTTTCAGGCGGGGAACACCTGGATCCCGGAGCTGGTCGCCCTCGCGGCGGTCGATCGTCTCGACGAGCGCATCGCCCGCTCCGCCAGCGTGCGGCGCGACGACTACTTTGGCGGCATCCTCGACACCAACGTCCTCGACGGCGCCACCTACGGCGTGCCCTGGTACGTCGATACCCGTCTCCTCTTCTATCGCGCCGACCTGCTGCGGCAGGTCGGCTACGCGCAGCCGCCGGCCACCTGGGCGGCGTGGCTCGAGGCGATGACGCGCCTCAAGCAGCGCCCGGGCCCGCCGCACTACGCCATCCTGCTCCCTTTCAGCGAGTGGCAGGTGCCGGTGATCCTGGCCCTCGAGCTGGACGCCGCCCTGCTGCGCGACGGCGATCGCTACGGCAACTTCCGGAGCCCCGCCTTCCGCCGCGCCTTCGCCTTCTACCTCGATCTGTTCCGGCGCGGCCTGGCGCCGCAGGGCGGGCAGGCGCAGGTGGCCAACCTCTACCAGGACTTCGCCCGCGGCTACTTCTCCTTCCTGATCAGCGGCCCGTGGAACGTCGGCGAGCTGCAGGAACGGCTGCCGGCGACGCTGGCGGACGACTGGGCGACGGCGCCGATGCCGGCGCCCGACGCGCAGCACGAGGGAGTGTCGGTCGCCGGCGGCGCCAGCCTGGCGATCTATCGCGCCTCGCCGCACCGGGAGGCGGCGTGGAAGTGGATCGAGTACCTGTCCGAGCCCGCGCGGCAGGTGGAGTTCTACCGCCTCACCGGTGATCTGCCGGCGCGCCGCGCGGCCTGGGCCGATCCGGCCTTGGCCGACAATCGCCACGCCCGGGCGTTCTGGGAGCAGCTGCACCACGTGCGGGCGACGCCGAAGATTCCCGAGTGGGAGCGGATCGCCAGCGAGATCAGCCGCTACGCCGAGGCGGCGATCCGCGGCAACCTGAGCGCCGACGACGCCCTGGCCGGGCTGGACCACGACGTCGACCAGGTGCTCGCCAAGCGCCGCTGGATGATGCGCGGCCGGGAGCCCGGACGGTAGCCGGGCTTCGCCCCACGCTCCCGCTGGCCGCTCCCCTCGGTGGCTCGTTGAAACTTGACTCGAATGAAGCAAGGTCCAGACTTCAAGAACCCTAGCGCGATGCGGCCGAAGCGGATCAATCCCGGGTTGTGGTTCGCGGCGCCGGCGTTGCTCGTCATCGCCGTCTTCTTCGTGCTGCCGGTGGCGGCCTCGCTGCTGCTGAGCCTGACCGACTTCGACATCTACGCGGTGGCGAGCCTCGCCAACCTGCGCTTCGTCGGCGCCGCCAACTACGTCGCGCTGGTGCGCGATCCGCTGTTCTGGATCGCCCTGCGCAACACGGTCTACTTCGTCGTCGTCGGCATGCCGCTGTCCATCGGCGCGTCCCTCGGTGCGGCGCTGCTGCTCGCCGCGGCGGCGGTCCGGGCCAGGGGCTTCTTCCGCACCGCCTTGTTCCTGCCGGTGGTGACCACGCTCGTCGCGGTGGCGGTGGTCTGGCGCTACGTCTACCAGCCGCGCTTCGGTCTGCTGAACTACGGCCTGTCGTTCTTCGCCATCGGCCCGATCGACTGGCTCGGCGATCCGCGCTGGGCGATGCCGGCGATCATTCTCATGGCGGTGTGGAAGAACTTCGGCTTCAACATGATCATCTTCGTCGCCGGGCTACAGAGCATCCCGGAGCGTCTCTACGAAGCGGCCCGCATCGACGGCGCCCGCGGCTGGCAGCAGTTTCGCGGCGTCACCCTGCCGATGCTGGCGCCGACCTTCGTCTTCGTCGCCATCATCACCATGATCGGCTACTTCCAGCTCTTCGCCGAGCCCTACGTGATGACGCAGGGCGGGCCGGCGAACAGCACGCTCAGCATCGTCTTGTTGATGTACCAGCAGGGCTTTCGCTGGTGGAACCTGGGCTACGCGGCGGCGATGTCGTTCGTCCTCTTCGCCATCATCCTGGCGCTGACGCTGGCGGCGATGTGGCTGCGCGGTCTGGGCGCCGCCGCGGGGGCGCCCGTGGCCGCCGCCGAGCGGGAGGCCGGGCGATGAAGCGGCTGCCGCGCTCGGCGCTGCTCCACGCCGTCCTCGCCGCGGGTGCGCTGCTCACCCTGCTGCCGTTGCTGTGGATGCTGTCGGCGTCGCTGATGCCGGCGGGCGAGGCCACGCTCTACCCGCCGCGGCTGCTGCCGAGCGCGCCGACGTGGGCGCACTACCGGGCGCTGTTCGACCGCCTCGCTCTCGCCCGCTACCTGCTCAACAGCACGCTGCTGGCCACGGCGGTGACCGCGATCTCGCTGCTGCTCAACTCGATGGCCGGCTACGCCTTCGCCAAGTTTCGCTTCGCCGGGCGCGACCGCCTCTTCCGGCTCTTGCTGGCGGCGCTGGTGATCCCGGCGCAGGTGGCGATGCTGCCGCTGTTCCTGATGCTCAAGGAGATCGGCTGCATCAACAGCTACTGGGGCGTGATCATCCCCGGCATGGCGAGCATCTTCGGCATCTTCCTGATCCGCCAGTACGTGCTCTCCATCCCGGACAGCCTGCTCGACGCCGCGCGCATCGACGGCGCCGGCGAGTTTCGCATCTACTGGTCGCTGGTGCTGCCGTCGTGCGCGCCGATTCTGGTGACGCTGGCCATCTTCACCTTCATGGGGACGTGGAACGACTTCCTCTGGCCGCTGATCGTTCTCACCGACGGCAACATGTACACGCTGCCGGTGGCCCTCGCCAACCTCGTCGGCGAGCACGTCCAGGACACCGAGCTGATGATGGCCGGGGCCGTGCTCACCGTGCTGCCGGTGGTGATCGTCTTCGTCGCCCTGCAGCGCTACTACATCGCCGGCATCCTCGCCGGCAGCATCAAGGAGTGACGGCCGGCGCGCTTGACTTCGTTGCCGCAACGAATAGCTTCGCAGAATGCTGTCGCCGGATGGATTCCGTTGATGCGCGGCTTCCTCGCGTTCTTGCTCCTGCTGCTCGCGCTCGCCGCGGGCGCTCTGTGGTGGCTCAAGTTCGAGCATCAGCGCCCGCAGGCGGTCCTGGTGACGCCGGTTCGCGTCGTCGGCGGCAACCCCACCTTCGACATCGACATTCGCGGTCCCGGTCCGGGCCTGCGTGCCGTCACGGTGGCGCTGCGCACCGGCACGACCGCCTTCGACCTGGCGCAGGAGACCTACCCGGCGCGCTCGTGGCTGGGGAGCGGCGTGAGCGAGAAGCGCCTGCACCTGCAGCCCGACCTGCGCCAGCTCAAGGTGCCCGAGGGGCCGGCGACGCTGGAGGTCTTCGCCGATACGTATGCGTGGCATCTGTTCGCGCACCGCGCGCCCGTGCTGTCGCAGCCGCTGACGGTCGACCTCACGCCGCCGACGGTGGAGCTGCTCACCACGCAGCACAACGTGCGCCTCGGCGGCGTCGAGCTGGCGCTGTTCCGGCAGTCGCCCGACACGGTGCAGAGCGGCGTCCAGGTGGACGAGTACTTCTTTCCCTCGACTACCGGGTACTTCGCCGATCCCGCCATCGCTCTGGCGTTCTTCGCCGTGCCGCAGGATCTGACGGCGCAGGCGCGCCCGCGGGTGATCGCCCGCGACGCCGCTGGCAACGAGCGCCAGGTCGACCTGCCGTGCAACATCAAGCCGCGCCGCTTTGCCGAGCGGACGCTGAACATCAGCGATGCCTTCCTGAAGCGCAAGGTGCACGAGCTGGAGCAGGCCAACGGGCTGCCGGAAGCCCAGGACCTGGTCAAGGGGTACGTCTTCATCAACCGTGATCTGCGCCAGCAGAACGAGGCGCGCATTCGCCAGCTCACCGAGCACTCGACGCCGCGACCGCTGTGGGACGGCGCCTTCCATCGCCAGTCGAACGCCGCCGCCCTCAGCTCCTTCGCCGACCGGCGCACCTACGTCCACGACGGTGAGGTGATCGATCACGAGACCCACCTGGGCTACGATCTCGCCTCGCTCAAGCTGGCCCCGGTCGAGGCGACGCAGAACGGCATCGTCGTCTACGCCGGCAACCTCGGTATCTACGGCAACGCCGTGATCCTCGACCACGGCCTCGGCATCTTCTCTCTGTACGGCCACCTCAGCACCATCGCGGTCAAAGCGGGCGAGCACGTCAAGCGCGAGCAGACTCTGGGTCAGACCGGGCAGACCGGCCTGGCGGGCGGCGATCACCTGCACTTCTCGATCATGCTCTACGGCGTCCACGTCGATCCCGTCGAGTGGTGGGACGCGCATTGGTTGCACGACCACGTCACGCCGAAGCTGACGATGTTCCCGCGCGCGCCGGAAGGGAAATGAGAAACCGGAAGCAGGACCCCGGAGACCGCAAAGCTGCAAAGCGGGCGTGTCTCTTCCGACATCGCCCCGTTTTTCATTTCCGGTTTTCTGTTTGCTGTTTTTCATTCGGTCTCTCACACACCCTCGGTTGAGACGGCGAAAGAGTTGGCGTACGGTGCCGCTAGCCGACGCGGCGCCGTCGCCGCCCGGGATCGAGCCGTCCGATGAAGCCCCTTCACCTCCAGACCCGGCCGTGGATCGCGACCATCGCGCTCCTGCTCGCCTTCGCTGCCGGCGCCGAAGGGGCCGCCTCTCCCGCGCCGAAGGCGGGCCAGTCCTTGAAGAGCGGCGGCTTTTCGCTGCCGCTGCCGCTCGGATTGCAGGCCGATGCGGCCTACATCCCCGACGACAACCCGCTCAGCGCCGACAAGATCGCGCTCGGTAGGTTTCTGTACTTCGACCCGCGCCTCTCCAAGAACCGCACGGTTTCCTGCGCCACCTGCCACAACCCCTTCCACGGCTTTGCCGATCCCCAGCGTACGTCCAAGGGCGTGGGCGGCAAATTCGGCATGCGCAACAGCCCGACGGTGATCAACCGCCTCTTCGCCAAGGAGCAGTTCTGGGACGGGCGCGCCGCGGACCTCGAGGACCAGGCGCACGGTCCCCTGATGAACCCGATCGAGATGGGGATGCCGAAGCCCGCGGAGGTGGTCCGGCGGGTCAAGGCCGTCAAGGGCTACCCGCCTCTGTTCCAGAAGGCTTTTGGTTCCCGGGACGTAAGCATGCGACGCGTCGCGCAGGCGATCGCCTCGTACGAGCGCACGGTGGTCTCGGGCGACAGCCCGTTCGATCGTTACGTCGCCGGCGACAAGGATGCGTTGAGCGCGTCGGCCGTGCGCGGCTGGGGACTTTTCAAGGGCAAGGCCAACTGCCAGGTGTGCCACGTCGGCTTCAACTTCACCGACGAGAGCTACCACAACCTCGGCGTCGGCATGGACAAGCCCGAGCCGGATCTGGGGCGCTACGACGTGACCAAGGCGGAGGCCGACAAGGGCGCGTTCAAGACCCCGACGTTGCGCGACATCGTCGAGACCGCGCCCTACATGCACGACGGCTCGGAGGCCACACTGAGGGACGTGATCGATCTCTACAATCGCGGCGGCGTCAAGAACCCGTGGCTGTCGAACGAGATCAAGCCGCTTCACCTGAGCGTCGCCGAGGTCGACGACCTGCTGGCGTTTCTCGGCTCGCTCACCGGCGACGTCCGCAACCTCGACCCGCCCGCCGCCTTGCCGAAGTGAGAGGAGACAGGGAAATGCTCGTCCGCTATCGCATGTCGAAGAAGCTGAAGGTCGTTCCGCCCCAGCGTTCCCTCGCCGACGCGCGCGCCCTGCTGGATCGTCATCGCTTCCGGCAACTGCCGGTCGTGCGCGACGGCGCGCTGGCGGGAATCGTGACCGATCGTGATCTGCGCGCGGCGCCGCGGACGGCGAAGGTGGTGAAGGACGTGATGGCGGCCAAGCCGATCACCATCTCGCCCGATGCGCCCGTCGACGAGGCGGCGCGCGTGCTGCGCCAGCACAAGGTCAATGCCCTGCCGGTGGTCGAGAAGCACAAGCTGGTGGGCATTCTCACCACCAGCGACGTGCTCGACGCGTTCGTCGAGCTCTCCGGCGTCGCCGAGCCGACGTTCCTGCTTCTGCTGGAGGTGGGCCGAAGGCCGGACCGCGAAGTGCGCCGGGTGATCGAAAGGGTCCCGGCGGAGATCAAGTGGATCCACCGCGACCGGCAGAAGCCGGCGCGGGTGCACGTGCGGCTCAAGGCGCGGCGCATCGACGACATCGTCGACGCGCTCGAAGGAGCCGGGTTCGAGGTCTGCGCGATGGTGGTGCCGCCGCGGCGGCGTCTGTGAGCGGCGCCGCGCATGGCTCCCGACTTCTTCGTTCCCGAGGCCAGCGAAGAGCAGATTCGCCGCGAGCGGGCCAAGGCGCGCGCGCTGCGACAGTCGCCGTGGTGGAAGCGGCGCATCGCCGCCGGACGCTGCCACTACTGCGGCAAGTCGGTGCCGCCGCGCGAGCTCACCATGGACCATCTGGTGCCGCTGATCCGCGGCGGCCGCTCGACCAAGGGCAACCTCGTGCCCGCCTGCAAGGACTGCAACAACAGCAAGAAGCA
Source organism: uncultured Binatia bacterium (SeqCode) (assembly GCA_964648215.1). GTDB lineage: Bacteria > Desulfobacterota > Binatia > HRBIN30 > JACQVA1 > CAZYMF01. The sequence goes on from CAZYMF010000015.1 coordinate 41,810, forward strand.
CCATTTGGCCTTCGAGTGGGAGCCGCCGGCGGGTGGTGAGTGATGGCTCGCCGCCCATTCGCGGCTGATCGGCATCACTCGCGCCGCACGATGTCGCCGTGGTGTTTCGTCGTCCCGGCGTGCTAGGAACAACCCATGCAGCGCCTCATCGACGCCTGGTTCGAGATCGGCCGCGATTATCAACCCGCCCGGTACTGGGCCCGTACCCGCGATCGCTGGCGACTGGCGCTGTACCGCTACACGCCGCGTGGGGGAAGCCACCGCACGCCCGTGCTGCTGTGCCACGGCATGTCCTCCAACCGCTGGGACATGGACGGGCCCGGGCGCATCTCGCTGGCGCGCTACCTCGTGCGCCGCGGCTACGACGTGTGGAACGTCGAGCTGCGCGGCGCCGGCCGCTCGACGCGGCCGACGTGGTGGAACGGCAAGCGCTACCGTTGGACGTTCGAGGACTACGTGCAGCACGACGCCCCGGCGGCGTTGCAGGTCGTGCTGCGCGAGACCGGCGCGCGCCAGGTGCACTGGGTCGGGCACTCCATGGGCGGCATGATCGCCTACGCCCTGCTGATGAGCCCGATCCACGGCAAGATCGCGAGCGCCGTCACCCTCGGCTCACCGACGATGAGCAAGATCGGCCACCCGATGCTCGATTTCGGCGTGCCGTACCGCTGGTTGCTGCGCTATCTGCCGCCGCGCGTGCCGCTCGGCACCCTGGCGCGCCTGAGCGCACCGCTGGCGCCGTGGTTGGGGCGCCGGCTCGAGGCGACGGTCTCCGAGCTGGGCTGGGCCCCCGGCAACGCCGACACCGATCTGCTGCGCGCGCTGATGCTGACCGCGGTCGATGATCTGCCGGCATCGCTGCTGCGCGAGTTCGGGCGCTGGTACGACAACAAGGCGATGAGCGATCGCTACGCCATGTTCGACTTCACCGAACACCTCGAGCGCATCACCACGCCCATCCTGATCCTCGCCGGCAGCAAGGACGGTCTCACGCCGGCGCGCGATCTCGAAGAGGTCTACCGGCGCATCGCCGCCCGCGACAAGGCGTTTCGCGTCATCGGCAAGGCGCAGGGGTTCGCTCGCGACTACAGCCACGCCGATCTCATTCTCGGCCTGCACGCTCCCGACGACGTCTATCCGGTGGTGCTGCAGTGGCTGGACTCGCACCGCCGGGCCGTGCCGCGTCCGCGCCGAGCCCGCCCGCGGCTGCGCTCCGTGCGCGCGGTGGGTCCGAGGCGAGTGAAAGCGAAGAGTTGAAAGCGAGCAGGCAGGAGGGGGGAACGACGCACTAAACGGATTGGGTTTGGTGCATGTTCTTGATCCGAAATCCGCTCAATCTGTTCAATCCGTTGTTCTCCTTCCGGGCTTTTCGCTTTCAGCTTTTGACTTGAAGCTCGGCCGCGCTGCTCAGTCCGGCACGGCGGCGAGGAAGTCGAGGACGGCGTGGTTGAACGCCTCCGGCGTCTCGAAGTTGAAGCCGTGGCTGCCGCCGGCGATCTCGACGAGCTTCGCCCCGGGGATCTTCTCGGCCAGCACGGCGGAGCTCGCCGGCGGCACCAGCAGGTCGGCGTCGCCGGTGATGACCAGCGTCGGCGCCTTGATCTGCGGCAAGCGCTCGATCGTGTCGTGGCTCATCACCGCCGCCACCTGCGCCAGGATCGCCTCCATGCTGAAGCCGTACTGCAGCGCGCCCGCCATCAGCTGCATCAGCTTGGCCAGCTCGCGCTGGATGAAGTCGGGCGTGAGCACCAGCGGCATCAGCTGCTGGAAGAAGGACAGCGGGTCGATCTTGCCGAGATCGATGTCGATGTCGCCGGCGGCGTTCACCGAGCCTCCGAGCTGGGTCACCAGCGCCTCGCGTCGCTGGAGAACGTCGCCGGTCGGTTTGGCGTAGGTACAGCCGAGCACCAGGCCGCGCACGCGTTGCGGATGACGCAGCGCGAGCTCCTGCGCGATCATGCCCCCCATCGATATCCCCACCACGTGCGCGCGGGTGACGCCGATGGCGGCGAGCAAGCCGGCGGTGTCGTCGGCCATCTGCGCGATGGTGTACGGGCCCGCCGGCTTGGAGCTGCGCCCGGCGCCGCGGTTGTCGAAGACGACGGTGCGGTAGTGGCGGGAGAACTCGGGCAGCTGGAACAGCCATCCCGTCGAGTCCATCGCCAGCCCCATGATCAACAGCAGCGGCTCGCCGCTGCCGTGCTCTTCGTAGTACACGTCGATGTCGCCGACCTTCACCACGCTCATGCCAGACCCCTCTCGGCGTTGCGCCGGCGCCACTGTAACAGGCGGATTCGGGCGCGACCAGGGAGGGGGCGGAGTCGGGGGTGACCGGCGACCGTCGTCGGTCGGGCAACGGAAATACGGGGGCTCGAACGCCTGCGGAGCACCGCGATTGGCGCGCTCGATCAGGCTCTCGTCCGTATCGGCGTTGCCGTGATGTGGCAAGACCTTGGTGTCCCGTAACGCAAATGGTTATCCCCGTGACGGCGATTCGGGGGGAGGCGCTGGCTTGCCCCGTCGACTTTCGGCCTCCCGCGACCAGGGCAAAGCGGGCATGCCCCTTGCTGGATAGGAGGGCATGGAAGGGATGGAGTCGCCAATGACCCGCACCACGGCGTTCTATGAAGAGGCGCGGGATCTCGGCGAAGTGATTCGCCACGGGCTGCGCTATCGCCAGTACTACGATTCGGAGCGCGAGCTGATGATCTACGTGCTGGTTCCCGGGCAGACCGGGGTCGGCGAGGGCCGGGGCAACACTTCGCGGCGAGACCTTCGCGTCTGACGAAGCGGTTCGCAAGGACAGGGCAATCGCGGGAGCACGGCTCCACGCGGGTTGCGCGTCAGTGTAGGCGCTTCTCCAGCGCCGAAAGTACCGCTCGCACGTCGACCTCCTGGCGCAGGACGTCGAGCAGGGGGTCGCGGCGTTTCGAGAATCTCCGCGGCACGGTCTTGATGGTGTGCCGCGACGGGTCGAGGCGAGCCCCGACCTCGCGCCAGTCGAGCGGCGTCGATACCGGCGCCCCGGGCCGCGGGCGGACGGAGAACGGGGCGGCGATGGTCTTTCCAAACCCGTTTTGCAGGAAGTCGACGTAGACCTTGCCGCCGCGCTCGCCCAGTGGGCGAGCGACGGTGGCGATCTCCGGTAGCGCCGCGACGACGAGGCGGGCCAGGACCTCGGAGAAAGTCTTCGCCTCGTCGTGGTCGAGCCGCCCGCCGAGCGGGAGGAGAATGTGCAGCCCGTCCTGGCCCGAGGTCTTGACGAAGTGCGGCGCACTCAAGGGTACCAGCAGGCGATGGATCTCCTTGGCCACGGCGACGACGTGGGAGAACGGTGCCCCTTTGGGATCGAGATCGAGGATGGCCCAGTCGGGTCGATCGAGCGCGGTGCGCCGCGCGCTCCACACGTGCAGCGGGATGCAGCCGAGGTTGATGATGTAGAGCAGCGTCTCGCGGTCGTTGCAGATGAAGTAATCGGTGTCCTCGATGCGATGGGTAAGGATCCAGTCGGGGATGAAGTCGGGGGCGTTCTTCTGGAAGAAGCTCTTGCCGTCGATGCCGTCGGGGTAGCGTGTCAGCACCACCGGCCGGTCTTTCAGATAGGGCGCGAGCAGCGGCCAGATCCGCTCGTAGTAGTGCAGCAGGTCGCCCTTGGTGTAGCCCTCCTCGGGCCAGAAGACCTTGTCGAGATTGCCGAACGTCGGGTGCGGAGTCGGCGGTGCGACGGGAGTGGGCGCCGGCTCGACGGGAGTCTTGGGAGGCGGCGGCGCCTCGCTGTCCTGAACGGACTTGTCGTCGCGCAGGCGTAGAAACACCGGCTGGCGCAGGTATCCGCTCTCGGTGACCTCGGCGTAGCGAACCTCGGCGACCAGCTCAGGACGGACGAAGACCGCGTTGCGGGCGATCTCGCGCGGCAGGCCCGTGAACGCCGGTTGGGTGCAGCGAGCGTTCTGCAGTTGCGCGTGTAGGGCGTCGAGGGTCTTGGCGTCGAAGCCGCTGCCGACGTTGCCGGCGTAGCGGAGCTCGCCGTCGGCTCGCCAGGCCAGCATCAGCGCGCCCAGGTGCCGGCGCGAGCCCTTGCCGGGGAGGAAGCCGACGACGGCGAGGTCGGCCGTGCGTAGCGCCTTGATCTTGAGCCAGTCGCGCGAGCGGCGCCCGCCGCGGTAGGGGGAGTCGGCGCGCTTGGCGACGATGCCTTCGAGGCCGTGCTCGCCAGCGGCGGCGAACAGCTCCTCGCCGTCCTTCTCGATGTGGTCGGAGAAGCGGATGATCCCGGTTTGAGGCAGCAGGCGGCGGAGGATCTCCTTGCGCTTGACGAGCGGCAGCGAGCGCAGGTCGTAGCCGTCGACGGCGAGCATGTCGAAGCAGTACAGGACCGTGGGAATCTCGGCCGCGGCGCGGGCGACGTCGGTGTCGTTCGTCAGCCCGAGGCGGCGCTGCAGTCGCTCGAACCTGCTCACGCCGCGGTCGTCGAGGGCGACGATCTCGCCGTCGAGAATGAACGCAGCGCACGGCAGGTGGCCGACGGCGCGGGCGATCTCGGGGAAGGTGCGGGTGACGTCGCGGCGGTTGCGCGAGAACAGGCGCGGCGTTCCGCTCTCGTCGCGGGCCGCGAGAGTGCGGACGCCGTCGTATTTCAGCTCGAAGAGCCAGCCGTTGCGAGAGAAGGGGCGCTCGGCAGTCTCGGCGAGCATCGGGCTCAGCGTTTTCGGATCGAGGCGATGTCGGCTCGCGCCGGCGGCGCGGGCCGCGTTGGCGAGCTCCTCGGTCAAGGAGGCGCCGTGTTGCAACTCCTCGACGGTGAGGCCGGAGAGGACGGAGCCCGGCTGCGTGACGACCGGCTCCGTCTTCGGCGGTGTTCGTCCCTCCGCTTTCTTGATCAGCAGCCAGTCCTTGCCTTTACCGCCCTTGGTGCGCACCAGGGCCCAGCGCCCCTGGAGCTTGTGTCCATGGATCTCGATGTCGAGCTTGCCGCGCCGCAGGCCCTCGGCGGGCAGGACGCCGTCAACGCAGGTATAGGTGCCGCGATCCCAGACGATGACGGCGCCGGCGCCGTAGTTCCCGGCCGGGATGGTGCCTTCGAAGTCGGCGTACTCCAGCGGATGATCCTCGGTCTGGACCGCCAGCCGTTTCTGCGCCGGATCGACCGACGGCCCGCGCGGCACGGCCCAGCTCACGAGGACGCCGTCGATCTCCAAACGAAAGTCCCAGTGCATCCG
>CAZYMF010000016.1:0-9476 GCA_964648215.1 uncultured Binatia bacterium (SeqCode)
CGGGCTTGACGAAACCGCCGCTGGCCAGCGACTCGACGTCGGCGCCGCTGGAGAAGGCGTCACCGGCACCGGTGAGGATGGCCACCCAGATGTCGGGGTCGGCCTTCACCCGCCGCCAGCACTCGCGCAGCTCGTCCTTGAGCTGCTGGTTCATCGCGTTCTTGCGCTCGGGGCGATTGAGCGTGATGGTGGCGATGCGATCGGAGACGTCGAACAGAACGGTTTGCAACTCGGCCATCCAGTGCTCCTCGTAAGAGTCGATAGTCAATAGTTGATAGTCGAACAGGCGTCACCCGGCGCGCGCCAATCCGGCCATCGCCACCCGAACTATCAACTATCGACTATCAACTATCAACTATCGACTGCCCCCTCACAGCTTGTACAGCGCCGCCGCGTTGGCGGCACAGATCTGGTGGCGTTCCGCGTCCGGCACGCCGGCGAACATCTCGGCGGCAACCTTCTTCGAGTACGGCCAGTCGCAGATGTGGTGCGGGTAGTCGGTCGACCACATCATGCTGTTCAAGCCGACGGCGTGGCGGTTGCGAACGCCGTAGAAGTCGCGCACGAAGGTCAGCATCCAGTTGCGGTGGAAGTACTCGCTCGGAACCATCTCCAGCTCGAGCTTGGCCCAGTGGCGGTTGCGGTAGTAGCGATCGTCCATCTGCTCGAGGAAATACGGCACCCAGCCGGCCCCGGCCTCGACCGAGATGAACTTCAGCCGCGGGAACTTGTCGAACAGGCCCGACAGGATGGTCTCGGCGATGATGACCGGCATGTTGTTCATGCCGGCGCAGGAGTAGCCGACCACCGTCTTCTGCCCCGAGGTGAGCAGGCCGGTCGCCTCCGAAATGCCGGTGGTGACCTTCTGCTGCGCGGCGTTGGCGGCCTGCTTCGAGGCCACGCCGAGGTGGATGCTGACCGGCATGTCGAGCTTCTCGCACTCGGCCCAGAAGGCGTTGTCCTCGACCGAGAGCGAGACGGCCCCGCTCGGCCAGCTCGACAGGATGACGCCGCGCATCCCCATCTCCTTGGCGCGCCGCATCTCGGCGATCATGTTCTCGACACCGAGGTTGGGCATCTGGGCCAGGCCGATGAGCCGCTTGGGGTCGGGCTTCGTGTAGTCCTTGGCCATCCAGTTGTTGTAGGCCTGGATGCCGGCCTTGTGGAACTCGTCGTCGTCGTCGAGCATGAAGTGGCGCATGGTGCGCTGCGAGGGGTAGAGCACCTCGGCGTCGACGCCGTCGGTCTTCTGCTCCTGCAGCCGCGCGCTGCCCTCGAACGCGCCGCGATTGATCTTGTCGTACCTCGCGCCCGTCCACTTGAACGCCTCGTAGGTGCGGCCCGGGTAGGTGGTGACCAGCCCCAGCGGCACCGGCGGGGTACCGGGGCGGTACTGCCAGGCGTCGCCGCCCTCGGCGTCCTTCACCAGCTGGGGCGCGCGCGGCAGAAACTCCTTCTCCAGCCACTTTTCCCACAGATTCGGCGCCTCGACGATGTGCGAGTCCGCGGAGATCAGCTCATAGCTCATGGCCCTTGCCTCCTTTGCTCCCCTTGGGGTTGCGCTGCCGATGCGCCTGGAGTAGGGCAAGCGCCAGACGCCGTCTGTGACCCATGTCACATCCACTCGGAACCGCCGCCGACCCCAGGGTGCGGGCCCGCATCGCCGCCGAGTCCGGGCTCGACCGGGCCACGGTCGAGGCGCTGCTGCGACCGGCGAGCATCCGTTACTTCGCGCGCGGCACGTCCATCTACCCGCAGGGCACGCATCGCGGCAGCGTGTTCGTCGTGCTCAGCGGCGCGGTCAGCGTTTCGATCGGCCTGCCCCACGGCGAGCAGATTCTGTGCGCCTTCTACCAGCCGGGAGCGATGTTCGGTTTTCCGATCGTCGAGGCCGAGCGCCCGCGGCTGAGCGCCGCCAACGCCTTCACCACGGCCACGCTGGCGGTGGTGCCGCGGCGCGAGTTCGAACGCGTCATCGGCGGCCTGGCACCGCCTGCGGTCATTCGCTTCTTCAACCGCGTGCTCGAACGGCAGGCGCGTTTCGCCATGCGGCTGGTCCACTGCGTCGCCCTCGACCTGCGCGGCCGCCTGGCGCTGACGCTGCTGGACCTCGCTCACTCTTTCGGGGTCCCCGAGAACGGAGGCGTGCGGGTGAACCTCCCCATCACACACGAGAACCTCGCCGAGATGGTGGGCGCCTCGCGCGAGCGGGTGAGCAAGAGGATGTCGGCGCTGATGGCCGACGGGCTGATCTCCTACGGTCGCCAGGCCGTGAGCTTGCTCGACCCCGCCGGCCTGCAGCGGGCGGCGACACCGGGCGGCTGAGGATACGGCCTGCTGTTGACCGCCTTCGGCTACTTCTCCAGGAACCTGGCCCCGCCGCCGTCGAGCCTGTGGTCCCCCGTCTTCGTCGTCGGACCACTCTCGCTCGCCTTCCCGCTTCTCGCCCTGATCGCCCGCCGCGCCCGGCGGCTGCCCGATCGGTAAGTACTGCCAGCCGAAACAATGATGGCGTATCTTCAAAGGTTTCCTCTCCCGGATGGGAGAGGATCAAGGTGAGGGGGATTTGAACACATGCCGAAGGCCATCCCATTTTCACGCTTCGAGTCTGCGCGGCGAAAGCACAAGGTGGGCTTCGCCGATCAATTTCGTCCCCCTCATCCTGACCTTCTCCCATCCGGGAGAAGGAACCTGATACGTCATCGTACTTACTGTGGCGAGCGCCAAGGAGAAACCGGGAGAAGAACATGGAGAGTCGGGAACAGGAATTCGCAATGGAGACCCGGCCAATGTCGTGCCTTCGGTTTATCGGTTCTCCATTCCCCAGCTCTCGGTTCCCGGTTCTCCATTGCCCCTCAGCGCAGCGCGAAGAACGCCTCCCCCACCGGCTTGCCGGCAACGTCGACCTCGATGCGATAGGTCTGGCCGGCGCTCCACGCCTGGCCCTTGGTCTTGAGTCGGGACGCGAACACGCCCCGGCGAGCGTGATACCGCAGACGCGCCTTGCTCCCGAGGTCGATGGGAGTCTTCTCCGCCCCCTTCTGCGTCGAGAACACCTGAACGCTGACGTCGAGCTTCCTGCCCTCGGGACCGGTGATCACGTTCCCCTTCTCGTCCTGTAGCTGGAACCGGACCCGGATCGTGCGCCCTCTGTGGAAGGGCCCCGCCGGCGACACGACGGTGGTGCCGTCGAAGATGGGAGCGACGAAATGGGCCGTCAACATGGGCACGACCGGAGGTGAAATGACGGCGGACACCTGGACCAGGAACGAGTCGATCTCGGCGGTCGAGTTTGCGCCGGCGCCGCTGCCGGAAGTGTTCTGGTCGTAGTCCGCCTCGAGCTGGAAGGTGCTGCCCAGAGGGATGGTGAAGGTGAGCGAGCCCGAGTCGGTGAAGGGGGTCGTCCCGGCAACCGTCTGGCTGGCCGTCCCCGACATCACGGTACCGAACGAGGTCGTCGCCACGTTCCACGAGGCGTTGGCGACGCTGGCGCCGGCAACCGAAACGAAACCCGCAATGTCGCCGGTCACCGTCACGTCCGTCGGCGTGCCGGCGACCTCAGCGCCGCTCGGATCGACGTGGACGATCCACGCCGTCGGGCTGGTCGACGTGGTGTTACCGGAGAAGGCGAAGGCGTCGCTGGAGTAGGAGCCCGTCGGCGCCAGCGTCTCTCCGTGCGCCTGGACGAAGGTGTAGTTGAACGGCGCCCCCACGAATCGTACCCCGGTGCCGAGCGGCGCGTTCAGATCGGTGGCCAGCTCCGCGGCGCCATAGACCATGGCGTCGAAGCTCGGTAGCTGCCCGGGGGGCGGCAGCGGGCCGTAGGCCGTATCGTTGCGGCTGTACGCGGAGGGGTCCATGATCAGATCGCTGGTCGTGTATCCCGACGCGTTGTTGGAAAATCCCACGAAGACTCTCGAGTCCGCCGGTCCGGAGTTGACGTAGGTGATGGTGATCGCGTTGGCGGCGCCGGCGCTCCAGAGCAGCGCCGCCGCGAGCGGCACGAACAGAAGGCGACGGACCAGGCTTGCAGAAACCTTTCCCATGGTGTTCCCCCCTTTTTGAGCTTTTCGTTAACGCCGCAGTTTATAGTGGAACACCGCGCGAAGATGCAAACTCGTGGTAGCGGGGCGCTCCGTACACGGCCGCACCGAAGGCCCCGCGCCCGCGGCGCTCAACCTCGGCGGCGCGGCACGGGCGGTCGGCGCCGCATCGCCTCGCTCTGGAGAATCACCCCCACCAACACCAGGACCAGAAACGTCATCGTTGCCGCGGGGAGTCGGATCGACAACGCCTCCACGATCAGACCGGCACCGACGGCGGACGAGAACAGGATCAATCCCCAATCGAAGAGAACGACGAACGCCAGCGCCCCCACGACCCCGCCGACGAGGCAGGCCACCCAGAAGTAGCCCGTGGCCACCGGCGCCGGGACCCCGGAGAGCAGAAGGACCAGGTACACACCGGCGCCGAAGCCGGTGATGGCGATCAGCGCCTCCTGCACCAGATACGCCACGGCGGCACCGACCAAACCAACCGCGATGCCGATGACGAGCACCAGCAGCGGCGGCGAGCCGCGCAGAAGCTGCGCCGCGAGTTCCACGCCGAAGGAGAAGCCGAGCACACCGACGAACAGCCAGAACAGCCGCCGCCCGAGCAGCAGGGCACAGATTCCGGCAATCAGCTTCGCGACGATCATGGGCCTTGTCCGTATCGCGGGTCCGTCTCAACCGGTGCGGCGGTGTGACCGCATCGTGGGCAGCCAGCGCGGAACGTGGCGGCAGTAGTCGTCGTAGGATTTGCCGAAGCGCCGGCGCAGCTCGGGCTCTTCCACGAAGACGATCGACAGGTGGGCCAGAGTGCTCATCGCGGCGGCGTACAGGGCGATGCCCAGGCTGGCGAAGTAGAGCGTCTCGGACCAGATGACGAGCAGCTCGCCAACCATGATCGGATTGCGGCTGAAGGAGAAGAGGCCACCGGTGACGAGCTCCCGGGGAGCGTCAACCGGAAGCGGCGTGCCGCGTCCCTGGCGGCTGAAAGTGTCGAGGCAGGCGAGCCAGATGGCGATGCCGGCGACGAAGAGAAGGCCCGCCACCCAGGTCCGCGTCGTTGCCGGCAGCGGCAGCGCACGGGGCAGCAGGTAGTGGGCGACCCAGGGCAGCGCGAGCATGAACACGCAGAAGAAGAGGGCGGCGTTGAGCAGCGACTTGGCCCAGAGGGCGGCCGTGCTGCGCGTCTCGCTGGGCCGGATCACGTCTTGAAGGGTTTGCCGAAGAGTCATCCTGCCCCCTGCGTCGGTTGGTCGCCTGCGTCCGAGCGGTTCGTCTCCGTCCCGGGGGACGCTACGCCCTTGCGCTCCCGGAGTCCAGAACGCGAGACCCGTCGCACGCGCAAGGGAGCGGCCGTGGCCACGAGATCGGGAAAAATCCTCGACGAGCCGTTGAATCCGCGTGTGCACCGGCTCGTCTATGCAGGCGCATGGTGAAGTCGCAGAAGACGACGAGGGTCTTGGCCGAGGTATCGGAGCGGGTGGGGAAACGGAGAGAGATCGTGAAAGACAGTGTGTTGATCGTCGACGAGGACGTGAATGCCCGGATCATTGCCGAGACGCTGCTGCAAACGCGCGGCCTGCCGGTGCGTGCGGTCGGCGACGGCATGGAGGCCTACGAGCTCGTCCGTCGCGAAGGTGCCGCGGTCGTCCTCCTCGACCTCGCGCTCAGCGGCATGAACGGCATGGAGATGATCCGCCGGCTGCGCGGGCGCTTCGAGGCCCTGCCTCTACCCAAGCAGCCCCGCATCATCGTCGTCAGTGATCGGCCCGAGCCCGAGGTGGAACGCTTCGCCCTGCGGCTCGGCGCGGATGCGTTCCTGCGCAAACCGGTGGCGCCGGCCCGGCTGATCGCCACGGTCGAGAGCCTCCTGGCCCTGCCGCACCCGCCCGCTTCGGTGGGCACGGCGGCCTAGCCGGCACCACACCCGACTACGGGTGCAAGCCGGCGCCTTCGAGACCGGTCTCCTCGGGGAGCCCGAACATGCAGTTCAGGTTCTGGATCGCCGAGCTGGCGGCACCCTTCCCCAGATTGTCGAGGGCGCCGAAGGCTACCACCCGCCCACGGCGCTCGTCGACGTCGACGCCGAGATGAACGAAGTTCGAGCCGGCGACGGCGGCAACGCTGGGATAAGGGAGGTACTGCCAGCCGACGTTCGCTTCCTTCTCCAGACCGATCACGCGCACGAAAGGCTCGTCGCGATAGAAGTCGCGGTACAGCGCCAGCACCTCGGCGCGGCTCGTCTTGCGCCGGAGAAAACCGTGGCCATTGGCGAGAATGCCGCGTGACAAGGGCGCGTAGTAGGGCGTGAAGTGCACCGTCACCGGCGATCCGGCCACGGCGCTCAGCTCCTGCTCGATCTCGTAGCTGTGGCGGTGATCGACGACGTTGTACGGGAAGACGCTGCTGCCGATCTCGCTGTGATGCGTTGCCACGCTCGGCTCGGCGCCGGCGCCCGAGGTCCCCGACAGGCCATCGACGACGATCCGATCGACGTCGATCAGACGCTCCTTCACCAGGGGGGCCAGAGTCAGAATGGCGGCATAGGCGAAGCAGCCGGGGTTGGCGACGAGCCGGGCGCGGCGGATCTCCTCCCGGTGCAGCTCGGTGACGCCGTAGGGCGCCTCTTCCACCAGGGGCCAATCGACGTGGCGGGTGCCGTAGACCTGCTCGAACACCGCCGGGTCCTTCAAGCGAAAATCCGAGCCGACGTCGACCACCTTCGCTCCCCGCGCGAGGTAGGCGCCGGCGCGGATCATCGACTCGCGCGACGGCATGCACAGGAACACGGCGTCGCACGGGGTGGCCGCTTCCTCCCTGACGAAGGTCAGGCCGGTGCCCAAAAGGTTGCGGTGAACCCCCTCCAGATCCTTGTCGCCCCGCGACGTGGCCCAGGCGATGCGAAAACGCGGGTGGCGCAGGAGCAGGCGCAGCAGCTCGCCACCCGCGTACCCCGACCCTCCCACGATGCCGACGGAGATGTCCTTTGCCACCAGCGGTCCTCCTCGCGTCCCCCGACGTTAGCCGCACCCGCGACGCGGTGAAAGGCTCTCGCCACGTTCGTGGGAGAGTCGGCCCTCACTCGGGCATCTCTTGCTGGAGATCGGCCTGCGACACGAACGCAACGACCCGGACCAGGGCGCGCCCTTGCATCAGCACCTGCCCCCAGAGAAGGGAAATCGTAACCCAGCCGCCCGTGGTCACCGGGAGGAAGACGACCACCCCCTGGTAGACGACCCAGAACAGAACGCCGATCAGAAACAGCACCAACGCCAGCAGCGGCGCGCGCAGGTCGCCGACGAAGACGAACCACAGCGCCCAGGCGTAGGCGCGGATGGCGCCACGGTCGGTTCGCGCCGCGTACAGCCGCGCGTGATCGTGCACCGCCGCCAGCAACATCACCAGCACGGCGGCGAACAGTCCGAGGCCGGCGAAGGTGTAGCTGTACGGCGTCTCGTTCGCCGACTCCGACAGCCAGCGCGCCAGCAGGAAGCCGCCGCCGGCCAACACCGCCAGCACGGCGGCCAGCACCAGCATCGCCAGCAACCAGAGGCGGGTGAAGACCGGGTACAGCCTCAGCCCGGTGCGCCAGAACTCCGTCAGCTCGACGCGGCTCGACGGGTCGAGCGCGGTGCCGGCCACGCCGGCGTTGAGGCCGATCGAGAACACGAGCCCCACCACGATCATCACCAGGCCCACGAGGAGGAACATCGACAGCGATTCATGGTGATGCAGGAAGAGATCGACGAAGACGTTGGCGTCGATATTCTTGATCAGCGTGCGCGACGCCAAGGCGGAGTTCAGGCTGAGGGCCAGCCACTTGCCGGCCACCAGGCTGAACGACAGGCCGAAGACGACCCCGACCACCCACAGCAGCAGGACGATCGGCCAGCGCCGCACGGCGCCGGCGAAGCCGGATGCCAACGCCCGCCCCATCAGAGCCCCGTCAGGAAGTGCAGGAGGTTCTGAAACCAGAAACCCCAGCGGCCCGCGAGCCGGACGATGCCGCGGGTGCCGGTCTCGCGCATGCGCGAGTTGTTGAGCTGATCGATGTCGAGGGGAAGCTTGTCCTGCGGATCGACCACGGCGTACTCGACCCGCTGCGGACCCGTGTACTCGAAGCGCCGCCAGCGATCGCGGCCATCCCACTTCTCGGAGGCCTGGCTGCCGTCTTCGAAGGTGACCTCGATGTCCGCCGGCAAGCGCACCTCGCCCAGTCGCTCCACCACCACGTCGCTGCGGTAGCGCACCTCCTTGGCCGCCGGTGCCGGTGCCGCCGCCGTCGGCCGCGGCGGCAGGGACAGGCCGGCGCTCTCCGCGGCTTTCTCGGCGCGCACCCGCGTGACGGCGTAGTCGAGGGCTCCGGTGCCGTCGACGGTCTGGTCGAAATAGGCGCCGAGATCCTCGCCGGTGGCTTCGCTGATCGTCCGCAGGAAATCACGCGCCGTCGGGTGGCGGAAACGCCAGCGCTCGAAGTACACGCGCAGGGCCTGCTGCAGCCGATCGCCGCCCAGCCGGCGGTCGAGGGTGGCGAGCATCAACGCCGTCTTGGAGTAGGTGATGCTTTCGTAGCTGCGGCGGTCGAGGAACTGCCAGGCGAAGCGGGTCAGCGGATCGTGCTGCGGCGCCAGCAGGTAGCCCAGGCGGGCCAGCGTGGTGCCGTCGATCTCGATGCCGAGGAAGTCGACGTAGCTGCCCGGCGTACCGTACGTGTCGTCCATGATGCGCGACTCCACGTAGGTGTTGATGCCCTCGTCGAGCCAGGCGTCCTCGAACTCGTCGGTCGCCACCATGCCGTACCAGTACTGGTGGCCGAACTCGTGGATGGTGATCATCTCCGGCAGGCGCACGCCCGCGGGCATCCACCACGCCGTCCCCAGGGTGATGAGCGTGGGGTACTCCATGCCGGCGGCGCCCGCGCCGCCGTAGCCGGGATCGACCATGGTGAGGACGGGATAGGGATAAGCCCCGAACCACTGCTGATACCGGCGCACGGCTGCCTTCGCCGCGTTCAGGTAGCGAGCAGCCTGGCCCGCGTGCTCCGGCTGCAGCAAGAGACGCAGCTCCACCCGCCCGGCGTAGTCGGTGATCTCGAGGTAGCGGGGATCCGCGGTCCAGGCGAAGTCGTGCACGTCCTCGGCGCGATAGTGCAGCATGCGCGTGCCGTCGCCGTTGTCGTGATTGTCCTGCAGCGAGCCCGAGGCTCCGACCACCAAGCCGCGCGGCACGGTCAGACGGACGTCGTAGACGCCGAAGTCGGCGAAGAACTCGCTGTCGCGGTGGTACTGGTGGCAGTTCCACGCGCCATCCTGGTAGACGCCGATCTTCGGAAACCACTGCCCGACGAAGTAGAACGGACCGGCGTAGCCGGAACGGGCGAAGATCTTCGGCAGCTTGTCGACGAAGTCGATCTCGACGCGCGCCGTG
>CAZYMF010000016.1:9576-10932 GCA_964648215.1 uncultured Binatia bacterium (SeqCode)
TAGAGATCGGGCGCCTTCTCCCGGGTGCTGTTGCGCCAGCGCAGCACCTCGTGCCCGGTCACCGTGTGCTCGCCGGTGTCGAGCCGGGCGTCGATGTCGTAGCTGGCGATGCGATCGGACAGCGGCTTCTCAGCCGCGGCGGCGATCCCTGTCGCCAGGCAGACCAGCAGGCCCAGCGTCGTTGCGATTCGAAGCGTCACCGAGCGTCGACCGTCCGCACCCTCCACGCGCAGGCCGTGGAGGGCAATTGCGATGACGAGGGGGGAACGAGCGCCCCGGCGCCCGATCCCGATCTGGCTGTTCCCTTTCGCTGCTCCCCGACCGTCACCGGCTCCCGTCGCTGGATGTCACCTATATACGAGGACCGGGAACCGGTGCCACCCCCCGCGGGGCCGTCTGTCCCCCGCGGGGTTGTCGAGCGGGAAGTACCTGCGTCAAGCTTCACCGGAACGAAATGGAGAATGGCAAACATCGGTGTGCGGTTGAATCTCCAACTCCCTAACCGCCAACCGCTCAACCCCCAACCGCCTAACCGCATAGCCGCCGACTTTGCCGAACGGCTTCGCCAACGCGGTCAGGACGACGGCGGGGAGTCCCCGCGCGCGCCGCGCAGCCGTTTCACCAGCGTCGGGATCATCGCGACCACGGCCAGCAACGCCAGGGCGATCAGGATCTTCGACACCAGGCCCCGGCCCCCGGCCGCCGCTTCGCGGCCGGCATAGCCGAGATACACGTAGGCGGCCGTTCCGGGAAGCATGAAAACGAACGACGCCACCACGTAGGGAAGCAAGCCGATCTTGGTGAGGCCGAAGGCGTAGTTGAGCACGTTGAAGGGGAACAACGGCACCAGACGGGTGAAGGCGACGAACTTCCAGCCTTCGCTCTCGACACCCGCCTTGATGCGGGCGGCGACGCCGGAGGTCCGCCCCTCCACCCAGTCGCGCCCGAGATAGCGGGCGATCAGGAAGGCGATCGTCGCCCCCCCGGTGGCGCCGCAGATGGTGTAGGCCGTGCCCCACACCGGGCCGAACAGCACCCCGGCGGCAATGGTGAGGGGCACCCCGGGAAGAAACAGCGCCGGACTGATGAAATAGACCAGCACGAAAACCACGGGGCCCCAGGGCCCGAGGGCGCGCACGCTGGCTTCGATGTTGCCGACCGTCAAGTGGCCGCGCAGGCCGACGGCAGCGCCGACGATCAAGGCGACCAGCAGCGCGAGCACGACCAGGCGCAGGTAGGAACGACCCTTGGGGTCGCGTTCGGTTTCCATGCTCACAGAACCCTTCCTGCCGCGGCGGGGTTCCCGCCTTCGCTGTCGCTACGGCGGGCTCCCCGTTGCTCGCGACGCGCGGCGGG
>CAZYMF010000016.1:11032-46006 GCA_964648215.1 uncultured Binatia bacterium (SeqCode)
CTCGCGACGCGCGGCGGGGTTTTCCGTTGCGAGCGACGCGCGGCGGGGTTCCCCGCCGTAGCGGCAGCGAAGGCGGGTCACCCCTGCGATCGAGCCTGGCGGTACGCCGCGTAGGCGCACAGATGCGCCAGCGCATGGACCGCCCGGTGCGCCGACGGGTAGCACAGTCGCCCGGAGGCGGCGACGGCGATGGGGCCCGAGTTGCCGTAGGCGCGGTCGGTGTAGACCAGCTCCGTGGCGCACAGCACGGGCTTGCCGTAACGCGCGCTGGCTTCGGCCGCGGCGGCGGCGTAGCGGGCATCCTGCCGCTCGTGGAACTCGGCGATGCGTTCCAGTCCGTGCCCGGGGTAGAACGGGCTGGTCTTCATCACGTGCGCCTGGGCCGCCTGGATGCCGAGGCCGAGGTAGATCACCGCGTCGACCCCGTCGTGCGCCGTGATGCAGTCGAGCAGATCCGGGATGGTGTCCCGCGTCTCGCCCGCCGCCATGTCGACCGGATTGTTGCGGCTCCAACGCGACGGCAGCACGCGGTCGATCCGCTCGCGCAGATCGTCCGGCAGCGAAATCAGATCGAGGCCGGCGCGCACGCAGGCGTCGGCACAGAGAACCCCCCAGCCGCCGGCCGCCGTCAGCACGACCACGCGCTTGCCGCGCGGTAGCGGCTGGGTGGCGAACGTGGCCGCCACCTCGTACGCCTCCTCCACCGTCGCCGCCAGGCGGATGCCGGCCTGCCGGGCCACGCCGGCAAAGATCCGTTCGTTGGAGGCCAGAGAACCGGTGTGGCTCGAGGCCGCCCGTTGCCCGTGGCTGGTCACCCCTCCCTTGAGCACCACCAGAGGCTTACGGGACGAGAAGGCGCCGGCGCGCCGGACGAAATCGCGGCCGTCACGCACGCCTTCGAGATAGACGAGCCCGACGGCGGTGTCGGGGTCGGCGGCGAAATATTCCAGGTAGTCGGCCACCCCGAGGGTCGCCGCGTTGCCCGCGGAGATTCCCTTGCTGAAGCCGACCCCGGTGAGCTGCGCGTAGTTCATGAACGAAGAGAGGATGTTCCCGCTCTGGCTCGCCGACGAGATATGGCCCGGGGGCGGATGGGGCGGCACGATCTGCGCGCACATGTGCGCCCCGGTGGAGATCAGCCCCTGCCCGTTCGGCCCGGCCAGCAAGATGCCGAGATCCGCGGCGGCACGCACCAGCTCGCGCTCCGCCGCCGCACCTTCCTCGCCCGCCTCCGCGTAGCCGCCGGAGACAACGAAGGCGGCGCGGACGCCGGCGCGAGCGCAGTCGCGCAGCAGCTGCACGTTGGCCGCCGCCGGCGTACACACGAAGGCGAGGTCGGCGCGGCCGGCCGGGATCTCGGCGATCTCGCGGTAGGTCGAGCGCTCGAGCACCGTCGCCCCGTCGCGGTTGACCGGGAAGATCTCTCCGGCGAAGTCGTGACAGAGCAGGTTGTGCAGAGCGGCGAAACCGAACTTGCCCGGATGGCTCGATACCCCGGGGATGACGATGCCGCGCGGATAGAAGAGCGGACGAAAGCGTTCGAGCAGGACGCCGTCCTCGCTCATCCTGCGGCCACCTCGATCAACGCATCGACGGCGATGGCCGCGCGCGGCGCCGCCTCGACACCGGCGGGCGAATTCGGCGAGCTCGGCGAGCTCGGAATGATCAGCGGGTTGATGTCCAGAGAGAGGATCTCTTCGTGCTCGACCGCCATCCGGCCCACCGCCACCAGCAGCTCCGCCAGGGCGTCGCGGTCCACGCCGGGCTCGCCGCGGAAGGGGCCGAGCAAATGCGCGGCCTGGAGCTCGTCCATCATCTCCAACGCGTCCACGGCGGACAGCGGCGCCATGCGGAAGACGACGTCGCGCATCGCCTCGGCGAGGATGCCGCCGAGGCCGAGCATGACGCAGGGACCGAACTGGGGGTCCCGCATCATGCCGACGATCAGCTCGCGCCGTCCCCGCACCATGGCCTGCACCAGGAGCTGGGCGTCGCCGTCCTCGGGACGCTTCTTGCCGAGCAGCTCTGCGGCCGCCGCGCGCACCGCTTTCTCATCGGCGAGACCGAGCCGCACCAGGTCGCGCTCGGTCTTGTGGGCGATGGTGGCGCCGCACAGCTTCAGAACCGCAGGGTAGCCGATCGCTTGCGCGCATTTCACGGCTTCCCCGGCGTCGCCGGCGAGCGCCTCCGGAACCGTGGGAACTCCGTATTCCTGCAGCCGTTTCTTGGAATCGAACTCCGAGAGGGTGCGAGTCATGTCCGGTTCCCTCTAGGGGAGCCTCGGGCGAAATACAAGGTTGCCGAGCAGAGGTTGCCTAGGCCCGGGGGCTTTGCTAAATTTTTCGCTGATCTTCAATTCGTGTTTGGACAGGGGTTGGGTTTCGCGTTCGGGCACGGGGAGGAAGTGTGAGGACGTACGTCGCAGCCCTACTCGTCAGTCTGGCCATCACTGCGGTCACTGTGGCCACCCGCCCGGTCGCCGCGCAGCAAGCCGCCGAGGCCAGCACCACCAACCCGCAGCTCGGAGCGGATCTGGCGCGGCAGTCCCTCGACCTCCTGCGGCAGGGCGAGGACAGCTACGACCCGGTGGCCAAGGCCGATTTCTACAAGCGCGGTCTCGACTTGGCGCGGCAGGCCGTCGCGGCGGACGACCGCAACGCCGACGCCCACTTCGCCCTCTTTGCCAACATGGGGCGGGTGATGCTCGCCGATGGCGCCACCCCGAATCCCTTGAACCTGCTGCGCGTCAATCGCGAGCTCGACCGGACGCTGGAGCTCAACCCGCACCACCCGGACGCTCTGGCCGCCAAAGGGGGGCTTTGTCGCCAGCTTCCCACACTGCTCGGCGGCAGCCTGTCCAAGGCGGAGCGCTATCTGCAAGAGGCGATCGCCAATGACCCGGAGGCGGTGGGCGCCCGAATCGAGCTGGCCCGCACGTACAAGGACATGGGCGAGGCCACCAAGGGTGTCGAGCCGCTACGGCTGGCGATGAGCATCGCCGAGCGCCAGGGCAAGAGGCGCCAGCTGCGCGAAGCCCGCGCGCTGCTGCAGGACATCGAGAGCGGCCGCTAGCCAGACACGGGCCCTCTCAGCACCGCAAGCCCTACTCGGGCGCCAGCGTCTTCAGGAACGCCATCAGGTCGTCGATGTCCGCGGAGCTGAGGGAGGTTCCGAACGCGACCATGGCGGTGCCGGCCTTGCCGTTCTTGATCGTGTCGACCATCTGCTGCTCCGTGTTCGCCTTCCAGAACGAAGCGGAGGCGAAGTTGGCGGGAGCGGGCTGCAGCGCGACCCCGGCGGGCCCGTCCCCCTTGCCGGTCTGCCCGTGGCAGAAGGAGCAGCGCTTCATGTAGAGATCCTTGCCCTTCTGCGCGCTTCCGGCCGCGGCCACGCCAACCCAAGCGAACAAGCACCCGGCCAAGATCAAACCTCGTCGCATCGACTCGCTCCTCGGATGGCTTGCGTCATAGAAACGCATCGCTGCCGCGAGGTCAAGATACCGGGGGACCGGCGGCGGCACCACCGGAGGTACTTTGACTCCCAGTCAGCCATTCACTAGTTTGACCTTCTTGCCGCTCGCAATGCCACAATTTCGCTACCGCACCTTTCTGTTCATCTACGCCCTGTCGAACTCGATCGTCTGGTTCTTTCTTCTCTTCGGGCTCAGCCATCTCGTGTACGAGCACTTCAGCGCAGCCGACGGGCTGTCGCACGCGGGCGCCTGGGCCTTTTTCACCCTCACTCCGCTGGTCAGCAGCGTCCTCGCCTCGCAGGGCGCCATCGTCAACCTGCGGGCGCAGTATCTGATCCGGCGCTTCACCGCGCCTTCCCATGCCCGCGAGCCGCATGCCCCGCCCGAGAACCCGTGGCTGGTGTCGCTGCGCACCGCCGTGCCGGTGGCCCTCCTGGCCGCGCTGCTGACCAGCGTGGCCATGCGCTTCGTGCGCTCGGAAACGGTCGGCCTCGAGTTCACGGCCCGGACGATGGGCGGCATCGGCGCCGCGATCACGTTCCTCCTGGTGCTGACCGTGGCGGACCGCGAGTTTCGCCGTTTTCAATTCCATCTCGGGCACGGCGGGCATCCGGTCTCTTCGCTGCGGCGGTACATCGGCCAGCATCTGATCTTGCCCTGGGCCTTCGTCAACGGCGCGCTGAACGGCGTCTTCGCGTGGATGGTCTATCATCAGAGCTCGGACCACGCGGCGGCGATGGTGTCGCTGGCCGAGCTGCGGTACGATCTGACGATCACCACCGTTCTCATTTGCGTGTGCACCGCGTTGGCGGTGTTTCCCGAAGTCGACACCGACTTCGCCGCTGGCATGACGCCGCCCGCCTCCGCTCTTCCGGCCATGCCGCCGTTGTGGCGCCGCTATGTTCTCCTGGCGCTGCTCGGGGCCACGGTGTGGCTGGTCGTGACGGGCCTGGGACGCTCACTCGGAGTCTTCCCTCTCTCCCTGTCCGCTACCATCGCGCTCAAGGTCGTATGGGGCGCCGGGGTGGCCATCCTGGCAACGGCGCTGTGCGCTCGCTGGCGCCTTGCCCGCTGCCATGCTCGGCTGGAAGCCGTGGCTCCCATCCGCTACAGAGTCAGCGCCTGAATTCCGCGCCGCCGGACCACTGAGTGCCCATGGGTTTCACTCGGCCGAAGACGATGAAGAGTCCCGCACGGCCCACATATGGGTCCCCTCCCCTGCGGCCACTTCCGGCTCCGGGGGAGGGTCAGGGTGGAGGCTATCTTCGAAGGAGACCAGGGAGGATCGAGCCACCATGAAGCGTCGAAACCTGATTCAGTTCACCCCCGAGGAACAAGCCGCCTTCTTGGCCGAACGCAAGACGATCGTGCTGTGCTCGATCGATCACCGCGGTTATCCCCACGCGGTGGCGATGTGGTACGACACCGACCCCGACGGCAGCTTCCTCATGACCACGTACGCCAAGTCGCAGAAAATCCGCAATCTCGAACGCAACCCCAAGGTGGCGCTGATGGCGGAGCGCGGCGAGAGCTACGATCAGCTCCAAGGCGTGCTCATCCGCGGGCACGCCGAGCTGATCCACGACGTCGACCGCTGCGCGGCCCTGCTCGGGCGCATCCATCGCAAGATGGGCGGGGCGATGCCCGACGGAATCGAGGATGCGATGCGGGCGCAGGCGCGCAAGCGCGTGATCATCCGCGTCGTTCCCGACTACACCAGCACCTGGGATCACACCAAGCTCGCCGGCGTCTACTGAGTCATGCCCGTCGTCGTCCCGGTCTACTTCGACTACGCCTCGAGCCTCTGCTTCGTCGCCCACACGCTCGCGCTGCAGCTCGAGGCGGAGCTCGACGTCGTCTTCGAGTGGCGGCCAGTCGACATCTCGGCGCGCCACGGCGGCTGGGAGAAGGGCCGGCGCCTCGACGCCGAGACCCGCGCCAACATCGAGCGGGTCGCCGGCGAGACCGGCGTCCCCGTACGCGTGCCGGACCAATGGCTCGACTCGCGCGCCGCCCTGGAGGGGGCGCTGTTCGCGCGCGAGCGCGATCGGCTACGGCCCTACCAGGCGCGGGTGTTCGAGGCCGCCTTCGTCGCCGGGGAGGACATCGCCGACCGCTACGTTCTGCTACGCATCGCTCGCGAATGCGATTTGCCCATCGGTGAGTTCATGCAAAGCCTGGCCACCCGGCGCCATGCCGCCGCTCTGGCCGAATCGGCGCGTGAGGCCGCCCGCTGGGGCGTGGTCGGCTATCCGACCTTCCTGCTCGGCGAGCTCCCGCTCGCCGGCATCCAGCCCCTCGAGACCATGCGCCTGCTGCTGGCCCGGCACGTCGAGCGAGCCGCCATCCACTCGCTGCACTGATCCGGCGAGCTCCGCCCAGGGTCCGCGCTCCGGGGCGCAAATGTTGTGAAACCCACAGGCTGGAAGCCTGCGCTCCGCCCTACTCCTCCGCGACCACGACCACGGTGAGATGCGCGTCGACGCCCTCGGCGAGGTGCACGGGGACCATCTGCTCGCCGAGCGTCTTGATCGGCTCCGCCAGTCGGATGCGGCGCCGGTCGATCGAGTAGCCGGCGGCCTCCACGGCCTTCTCGATGTCCTGGTTGGTCACCGAGCCGAACAGCTTCCCCTCTTCGCCGGCGCGCGCCTTGATCTGCAGGCGCAGCGCGGTGAGCTTTTGCGCCAGCGTCTGCGCCGCGCCCCGCTCGCGATCGCGCTTCTCGGCGGCGACGCGCTTGAAGTGCTCGAGCTCCTTGACGTTGCGCCGATCGGCAACGATGGCCAACCCGCGCGGCAGCAGATAGTTGCGCGCGTAGCCGGGCTTGACCTTGACGATGTCACCGGTGCCGCCGAGATGAGGCACCTCTTCGCGCAGAATCACTTCCATGGATCAGTCTCCCTTACTCGTCGTCGACGTCGGTCGACACCACTCCGAGCCGACGGAAATTGGCCCAGAGATCGAACACGCCCAGCAGCATGACCAGAAACACCAGCACCTGCTGCGTCAGCACCAAGACGTAGGCCACGGCCCGCAGCCCTGGCCGTATGTGGTAGCGCTCCAGGTAGAAGCCGATGATGGCCAGCCCCTGGCAGAAATAGCAGCCGAGCAGCACCACGAACACGTTGGCCGCGATCAGGGCCACGGCCGTCGCCGGGGCGAACATGCCGAACCCGGCGCCGATGAAGGCCCAGATCAGCAGCGGCGGCGCGCCCCAGGTGCGCAGATCCGTCGCCTTCAGCCAGGGTAGCAGGCTGCGCACGATCAAGACGTTGAGCAGCATCGTCAGTGCGCCGGCCAGCGCCAGGGCCCCGGGGAGGATGGAGAGCATGCTCTTCACCAAGGTCCCCCGCGACGCGGCCAGCTCGGCGATGGCGTCGTCGTTCACCCCCCAGTGGCGCGATGCGCTCACCGCCGCGTCGAAGCTCTCTTGCAGGTGGTCGTGCACACCGCTGACAACGTGGGCCGGGGACCCATAGGTGGCGAGCAGCAGGATGCCCACCGCGGCGGTCCATGCCGTCGCCCCGAGCAGGACCGTACGCTCCACGGACCAGCCACGGCGCAGCGCGGCGGTCGCCGCCAAGGTCGGCGCCCCGAGGGCGAGCAGGTAGGTGATCGCCGGGCCGCCACCCACCAGGGCTGCGGCGAGCAACGTGCTGAGCGCGACGCAGGCGGCGAGAGAGCGCGCGCCCTGCTGCCCGCCCAGCAGCAGCCCGGGCAGGGGCACGAACGGCAGCAGCACGGCGGACATCGGCGCCCCCACCAGAGCGGTCACGTACAACCCGCCCGTGGCCGCCGCCGCTGCCCCGACTGCCGACGATCCCTGCACGGCAATGAACCCCTTGCGATCCTCGCCCCGCCGGCTACAGCTGCGAGGCCGAGTACGGCACCAGCGCCACGGTGCGGGCGCGCTTGATCGCCGTTTTCAGGCGCCGCTGGTGTCGCGCGCAGTTGCCGCTGATACGGCTCGGCACGATCTTGCCGCGGTCGGTGATGAAGCTCGACAGGGTACGAGTGTCCTTGTAGTCGATGACCGCTTCCTTGTCGGCGCAGAAGCGACAAACCTTGCGCCGCCCCGGCCCACGGCGGCGAAAACCGCGATCATCTCCCCGCCCGCGCCCGCCACGGGCGGATCTCTGTGGTACAGCCATGTTTCCTCCTTATTCCAATCCCGGAGCCTTCTCGCTCACGTCGTCCGCGGCCGCAGGCGGGGCCGCCGCTCGCTTGCGGCGGCTGGGCCTCACCTTGCGCTTCACTTCCGCGACGCGCACCGAAACGTAGCGCAGCACCTCATCGGCGATCTTCAGCGTGCGCTCGAGCTCGCGTACCGCGTCGCCGGTGGCGGTGTAGTCGATCACGATGTAGTACCCGCGCCGAAGTTTCTGGATGGGATAGGCCAGGTCGCGCATTCCCCACTCGTGCACCTCGCCCACCTGCCCCCCCATACCCTCGAGCAGGCGCTTGGCCCGGTCGGTGGTCTCGCGGATCTGAGCCTCCGGCAAATCGGGGTGCAGCACAAAGAGCGTTTCGTATTGCTGCATGAACAGCCTCCTAGTTGACGCGTGGCGTGAGCGGCACGCGTTGGTTGAATCGATTCATCGTCGCCTGCAATCCTTCACGCAGGAGCGACTCGACGGCATCGGCGGCACGATCGAGCAGCTCCGCGAGGGCTTCCCTTTCCTCGTCGCTGAAAACGCCCAGCACGTGGGCAATGGCATCTTCGCCCGCGGGCGGCCGGCCGACCCCGACCCGGACACGGGTGAAGTCGGGCCCGCACCACGCGCTGATCGACTCCAGGCCGCGGTGGCCGCCGGTGCCGCCGCCGCGCTTCACCCGTAGCTGCCCGTAGGCAAGGTCGATGTCGTCGTGGATCACGATCAGCTCGGCGCTCTCCGCGCCGGCCGCCAGCCGCGCGTGGACGGCGGCCAGGGCTTCCCCGCTCAGGTTCATGTAGCGCAGCGGCTCGGCCAACGCGACGGGCATGCCGGACCACGAGCCGTGCCCGAGGCGAGCGTCCTCGTTCCCCGATCCCAGGGGGATCTGCCAGCGCTGCGAGAGTCGCTCGACGACCATGAAACCCACGTTGTGCCTGGTTGCCACGTAGCGTTGGCCCGGATTGCCCAGGCCGACGACGATGTGCATCGGCGCCTACGCAGCGCCGCCCTTGGCCTCCGTCTTGGCCGGCTCGGCCGCCGCTGCTTCGGCCGGCGCGGCGCCTTCGGCGGCGGCGCCCTCGGCGACCTTCACCTCCTCGACCGTCGGCGGCAGGACGGTGACCAGAGGCTCGTCCTTGTCATAGACCAGCTCGACACCCGATGGGCACTGCACCGTGCTGATGTGCACCACGTCGTGAATGTTGAGCGGCGTGACGTCGATCTCGATGTAGTCGGGGATGTCGAAAGGAAGGCACTCGACGGTGACCTCGCGCTGCAGCGGCTGCAAGATGCCGCCGGCGACGATCCCCACCGCCTTGCCGACGAAGTGCAGCGGGACCTCGACCTGCAGCTTCGCGGTGACGTCGACCTCCAAGAAGTCCGCGTGGACGAGCACACCGCTGACCGGGTCGAGCTGCACGTCCTTGATCAGCGCCACCTTGTCGGCCAGGTCGCTCGACGACGAGCGCATCTTGATCAGATGCGTCGAGCCTTCGAGGCCGGCGATCTTGGTGCGATACTCCTTGGCATCGATCGTCACCGACAGGGCGGGGCGCTTGGGCCCGTAGAAGACGGCCGGGATCTTGCCGCTGCGGCGCAGCTGCCGCGCCGCGCCCTTGCCGACCGTAGCGCGCGGTTCAGCGTCCATTTCCACCGTTTGCATCTCGCGTTGACTCCTCTGGATTTGGGAAAAATCGACGTTTCAATCGAACAGAGAGCTGATCGACTCTTCGTTGTGGGTGCGGCGGATGGCCTCCCCGAGAAGCTGTGCCACCGACAGGACGCGAATCTTGGCGCAGCCGCGTCCCGCCTCGCACAGCGGAATGGTGTCGGTGACGATGAGCTCCTTCAGCGCCGACTCCTCCACCCGCTCGATCGCCGGACCCGACAGCACCGGGTGCGTGCAGCAGGCGTAAACGTCACTGGTGCCCGCCTCGCGCAGCGCCTTGGCGGCGGCGACGAGCGTGCCGGCGGTGTCGACGATGTCGTCGACGATGATGGCCTTCTGCCCTTCGACCTCGCCGACCACACGCATCTCCGCCACCACGTTGGGGCGCGGGCGCCGCTTGTCGATGATGGCGAGGCCGGCGTTGATGTGCTTGGCGAAGGCCCGCGCCCGCTCCACGCCGCCGGGGTCGGGCGAGACGACGCACACGCCGTCGCCGGGAATGCGCTCGCGCACGTACTTGAGCAGCACGCGCGTGGCGAACAGGTTGTCGACGGGGATGTTGAAGAAGCCCTGGATCTGGCCGGCGTGCAGGTCCATCGTCAGCACGCGCGACGCTCCGGAGGTGGTGATGAGATCGGCGACCAGCTTGGCGCTGATCGGGACGCGCGGGTCCACCTTGCGGTCCTGCCGCGCGTAGCCGAAGTAGGGAACCACCGCCGTCACCCGCTTCGCCGAGGCGCGGCGGAAGGCGTCGAGCATGAGCAGCAGCTCCATCAGGTTGTCGTTGACCGGGGTGCAGGTGGATTGGAGGACGAAGACGTCGCCGCCGCGGACGTTGTCGGCGACCTTGACGTTGATCTCGCCGTCGCTGAACCGCCGCACCTCGGCCGCGCCCAGGCGCACGCCAAGGTACTGGCACACGTCGTGCGCCAGGGTGGGGTTGGAGTTCCCCGCGAACACCTGGATTTCGTCTCTCACCCGTCTCCCCGTTTCATCGTCGCCCAACACGACCCCTTGCTGCGAACACTGGGCGGGAAGGATTCGAACCTTCGAATACCGGATCCAAAGTCCGGTGCCTTACCGCTTGGCGACCGCCCATCAGCCCGCTGCCGGCGAGACGTTCAAGGTCTCGACCGCAACGGCCCATATGCCCCGCCCGCGCGTCTTCCCGGCCGCGACCTCGGCCGCCGCCCGCGTGGGCCAAATTCCGAACATTGCCGAACCACTCCCTGTCATCACGGCGCCCTCGGCGCCGAGCTGCATCAGCAAACCCTTGAGGAAACGCAACTCTGGATGTACCTCGGCAGCAACTGCCTCAAGATCATTCACGAGCAGCTCCCGCAAGGGTCTTTCGCCGCTGGTGAATTTCGCGATACTAGTGAGCGACGGCAAATTTGTCAACGAAGCGCCCGGCCCGACCCCCGCTGCCTGGGCGGCATCGTAGCCACGGTAGATTTCGGCCGTAGACAGCCCAAAAGTTGGGCAGGCGATCACCAGCGCCACGGTCGGCCACTCGGCCAGGGGCGTCACAACCTCGCCGATCCCTTCGACCCACGCCGGCCTCCCATAGATGAAGAAAGGCACATCGGCCCCCAGCTCCAGCCCCCAGGCGGCGATCTCGGACGCGGGTCGTGCCGTACCCAGCAGCCGATCCAGGGCCACCAGAGTGGCCGCCGCATCGCTGCTGCCGCCCCCCAGGCCGCTGCCCGCGGGGATGCGCTTGCGCAGCTCGATTGCCAGACCACTCCGGGTCTCCGTGCGCTCCAGAAACAGCCGGGCGGCGCGATGAACGAGGTTGTCCTCTCCGGCCGGAATGCCGGGGGTATCGCAGGCGAGATCGATCCGACCGGGACGGTCGGAGACCACGGTCAGCCGAATCTCGTCACAAAGGCCGACCGGAACCATGAGGGACCGCAGCTGGTGATAGCCGTCCGCGCGCCGGCCGACCACGTGCAGGGACAGGTTCACCTTGGCCGGGGCGAGCACGCTCAGAGTCGTGCCCATCGTCCCGGTCCACCCGCGTTGACCCCCCAGAACCCGCGTGCTACCTGCACCTCTGCGCCCCCGTGGTGAAAAGGATATCACACAGGTCTCCGGAACCTGTAGTCCGCGTTCGATTCGCGGCGGGGGCACTCACTTTTCTCGCCCCCGGGGGTGCCCGCTGCTACCGTTTTGCTACCCACTCGGACCCAGGGACACCGTCCCCCTTCCTGGGACAGTATCCCTCAACGAGCTCCGCTTGATCGCTCGCCGAAGCGTCGATACCGTACGTCGAGAGAGGTGAGACGTGCCGGTACTGTCGGTCTTCTTCGGCATTCTGATCAAGATGTTTCACGACGACCACAACCCGCCCCACTTCCACGTCGATTACGGCGAGTTTCACGCCGTGGTGGAGATCAGCTCAGGCGACGTCTTGGCGGGAAAACTGCCGAGGAGGGTCGGAACACTCGTAGCGGAGTGGCGACGAGAACATGTTCACGAACTACGCCGCGCCTGGAACGACGCGCAGAGGGGCCGTCAGCCACGGCGTATTCGCCCCTTGGAATAGGAGGAAGGATGAAGCTCGGAACGCGGTTGAAGCGCATCCGGCGCGCCGACGCAGAACACTACCGGCTGGCGCTGGAGTACACGGACGGCTTCAAGGGGACCGTTGATCTCGACTTCATCTTCGGCAATCCGGCGAGGAAACCCTTGGTACTTGAGATTCTGCGGGGTGGACTATTCGCGAAGTGCTTCGTGGAATCCGGCGCGCTTGCCTGGCCGAACGGCTACGAGCTGTGCCCCGACGCAGTGCGGGCGTGGATCGTCGAGCAGCAACGGCGCGCTGCGTAGCGGGGACGACGTATGATCCAGCACTAATAGATCCAGGCCGTGCCTTCGCCGCCTGCCGGGATAAGGATGAGCGACGGTTGCCCGGAGAGCCACTTCGACCCAGGCCCAGGCTTGATCCAGACATCCCTCGTCGGCGCAGTAGGATGGCACCGAGCGAAGCACGCGCAAAAGCCCATCGCCGACCATCATCAAATCCGGTCTGTCCAGCGGGCGAAAAGTCCGTAGCGCGTCCTCGGGCCTAGGCGAGCGTGGGGCCATGGGAGCCGCTTTTCGCCATGACGCCTGGTCGGATGACGACAGGAGCGCATGCAGAGCCGGCGCTCGGGGGGAGCGTGTGACCGGGGCGGTTACCCGTGAGTCCTTCGCGGCCCGGGACTACCGCTGGGTGGCCGAGCTGGTGAATCACGTCGGGCTCAGTCAGCCCGAAAACCGGGCGGCGCGTGAGCTGCGGGCGGCTGCGTTGGAGCAGCTCGGCGATCGGGCCAAATCGGGAATCTGGCGCGCCTTCTATCTGAGCGGCACACAGGAGTTGCGCGAGGAAGCGGCACCAGCCAGCCAGGGAATCCAAGCCGCGCGGCGGGACTCATTCCTGCACGGCCGCCACAGATGTTTCTGGAATCGATGGCGACGCGGCTCAACGGACCCAGGGCCGCGGGTAAGAAGATAACGGTGAACTTCGAGATCACGGATACGGGCGAGCGCTGCACGCTCTATCTCGCCCACTCGGTTCTGCGCCAGGATGTCCAGGCCCCTGCGGACGACGTCACGCTGCGAGGCTTCCCAACGCAGCGGCAACGCGGGCATTCATTTCCTTCGCGACAGGTGCTGCCTCCGTATACTGTTCACTGGCAGAAACGCGAACCGTAGCGAGCTCACCGGGCAGACGAACTCCACTTGAACTTTTTTCTAGGCGCCGCCCCTTCTCCGTGCCACTGCCTTCAGGGTACCGAGCGAGACATGAGAGCGCTGAATGTCGAACCCGGACTCACCGAGCATGTGGTGCAACTCCTCGGACGTGGTGACGTCAAGCCCGTGATGGCTCCCTGACCGGCTGCCGGGCTTCCGCACCGGATCGATCAGCGCGAAGGTCCCGCCGGGCTTGAGCACACGCGAGATCTCACGCATTGCGGCGAGGTACCCGCGAAAGTGATGGAGCCCGTAGAGGCAAAGCACGAGGTCGAAACGCCCCTCACGGAACGGCAGAGACTTGGCGTCGGCCCGACACAGCGTGATGTTCGCGTCCGCCCCGTGGGATCGCAAATACTCGCGTGTGCGCGGCAGGATGGCTCCGTCGTAATCGAGTGCGACGACCCGGACGGACTCATCGCGGCGCACCACGCCGCCGCTCGCCCAGCCGAGGCCGGTCGCGATATCCAAACAGGTCGCGGCCCGTGGAATCGGAACGCCGCGTAGCAGCTTCGGAATCTCGATCGCCATCCCGAGCCAGGCGCGCGGTCGACTGTACACGACCCAGCGGCCGATGCCGCGCATCAGGACACCGTGACGATTGTCATCATTCATGTGCGTCGGCGCTGCCGGACAGCTGTCCTAGCGGTTCTTTGCACGGACGATGCGCCAACAGAAAGGAATCGTGTGGTTTGCCCACTTGTAATGATCGTCGGCGGTTCCATCGTCGGACAATTCACGGAGACGGAAGGGAAGATGTAGTTGCCGCAAGGCGTCTTCGCGGAACACGGGATTGGCCATCAGGTGCTCCACGTCCATTTGTCTGGAAATCACGCGCCCAGCGGGCTCGTGACCGTATGGGGATCTGATCACTGCCGATCACTGCGCCAGCGCTCTGCGCGCGTTGGCCGGCGTTGGATCAATCAGAATGTCCAGATCCTTGGTTGCGCGAGGGCGAGCGTGAAACGCGACCGCGTGGGCGCCCACGATGAGATACCGGACGCCATGGGCATTCAACACGGCGATGAACTCTTCGTAATCTCGGAACGCCATCGCCACCTCGCGTCTTCAGGCAGCTCTCCAGCGCCTGCCCGACGGCTTCGACTCGCTGTTCCGCGGTTAAACCTTCGTACCAAAACAGGAAGTCAGCCTCGTCCGCCTGTGAGTGCCGGACTCTGACCACCCTCCACACCCGACCACGCGCGCCAACAATCCGAACCCGCTCAGCCATTTATTCACGTTACCACGAACGCGATGGAGCAGCTAACGAGCTTGTAGAAAAACTCGGTGGCGATTGGCAACCGCGTGGGGCCGTGGGCGCTTTGACAGCGGGTTCATCTTGCCCGCACTTTGGTCGAGATTCGCGCAGCCGCAAGAGCTCCGGTTGCCACCATGACCCTCACGCCGCCGCGTAGTTCGCCACCTTCTCGCTATTGTGCACCACCGGCGAACCGAAGAGTTCGCTGCGGGGCGATCACACCTCGAGGTTGTCGCTGGGGGCGGCGGGGGTTGCCGAATCGTCCCACTCGGGGCCTTTGGAACGAGCCAGCGTTCGCGGCCCCCAGATCACCGTGACGATCGCAGCCACGACCGCGACGATCAGGCCCGTGATTCGCGGGTCGTAATGGGAGCCGAAGTTCGGGAACATGAGCCAACTGACGTTGCTGCTGTCGTGAAACAGAATCGTGGCGAATACGCTCTTCCCGGTGTTGTTGTAGAGCCAGACGGTAAGGATTCGTAGACCCACCGTGGCGAGACACCACCAGGCGATCCATGCCGGCGGGCGGTCTACCTGGAGCAACGGCACGGCGTGCCACGCCGCCCATACCAACCCCAGGAGAACGGCGGCGCGCAGCGCGCCCCAGCGCTCCTGCATCGGGTCGATGGCATAACCCGACCAGCCCAGCTCCTCACCCAGACCGGCGACAAAGAAGGCCACGAACATCACCAGTGCCGCCACGAGGGAGAGCCGCGGGGCGGGAAGCGGCAACCCCATCACGCGCATCAGCCCATACGCCAAGACCATCACCCCGGGCATGAGGAGAACGATCGGCACGTACCAGACCTTCGCCCGGATTCGCTCATGGTCGAAGGATCTCTTCAGCAGCCGGATCACACCCGCGCTCTTGTCCTCCCGGTACACGAGAATCGAAGCCGCCAGCAGCGGACAGAAGGCCATGAGCGCGCTCACCGGGAGGCCCGGCGCGAGGCGCAGCCCGGTCACGGAGCCGATCACCCAGAACGGCAAAGAGAGCGCGAAGACCAGCAAGAAGAAGGTCAGAGGGGACCGGTTCGGCGACAGGACTGTCATGGATGACGCTTTCTGCGGGCTTCTAGCGCAGGCCTCCGGCGTCGATCAACGCACGGCGTGCCTCACCGTCACCTTTCCGGTTGCCACCCGCCACGTGCGGTGAGACCATCGAAGCAAATCAGCAAAGAGGAGTCAGCATGGCCACCAAACCGATTCCCGCGGGTTACGAGGCCGCTATCCCCTATCTCTCCGTCATCGATGCGGCCGGGGCAATCGCGTTCTATCAGCGCGCATTCGGCGCCACGGAGCTGAGCCGCATGGTCGGTCCGGACGGGCGGGTCGGGCACGCCGAGATCAAGATCGGCAGCGCCTTGGTCATGCTCGCCGACGAGCACCCGGAGATCGGCTTCCGCAGCCCGAAGTCGCTGGGAGTGGAGCGCTCGCCGGTCGGCATCCATCTCTATGTCGGCGACGTCGACGCCGTGTACAAACGGGCGCTGGAAGCCGGCGGCACGTCGTTGCGAGAGCCGGCGGATCAGTTCTACGGCGACCGCAACGCGCAGCTCCAGGATCCTTCCGGACACGTCTGGTTCCTCTCCACGCACAAGGAAGACGTCTCTCCGGAGGAGCTGCGCCGGCGCTTCGCAGCGCTGTCGCAGCAGAAGTGATGAGGATCACCCGGCGCACAGGCGAGCAGACTGCTCGGCCTGCTCGCTTTGGCCAACCTCGGTGCTCTCCGTGCCTCGGTGGTTCAGGATCTTCCGCTTCGGGCGGCAGGAGGCGAGACTCGCGACGACAGCGAGGCAAGTAACGATGACGGATCAATCGAGCCCATGGCGCGAGGTACGGGACTACTACGCCAGCCCCGGGCCCTTCACCGATCTCACTGCGCACGCGGCACGGGTCGCCGCCCTGCCCCGCGCGTTGCCCGAGCTTTGCACCGTCGTCCAGGGCCTGATCGTGCACCCGTTTCTGGCCCAGCTCTACGGGCTCGACCCGACGGCGCTGCGCCAGGACGATCTACAAGTCCGCCGCGCCGCCGACATGGTCGACCGGATCCTCGCCTACGACCCGAGCCCGCTCGACCAGCCGCGTCCACCGGCGCGGCGCTTCGTCGGCAACTGCCGCCATTTCAGCGTCCTGCTGTGCGCGTTCCTGCGCGCGCACGGCGTGCCGGCCCGCGCCCGCTGCGGCTTCGGGGCGTACTTCGAGCCGGGGCGCTTCGTGGATCACTGGGTGTGCGAGACCCGGGATGAAGTCACGGGGACGTGGCGGCTGGTCGACGCCCAGCTCGATGCGCGCCAGCGCGATCTCTTCCACATCCAATTCGATCCCCTCGACGTTCCCCGCGATCGGTTTCTGGTCGCCGGCGACGCCTGGCAGCGTTGCCGCCGCGGGCAGACGGACGAGCAGCGCTTCGGCATCCTCGACATGTGGGGGCTGTGGTTCGTCCGCGGCAACGTGATGCGCGATCTCGCCGCCCGCGCCAAGCGCGAGCTGCTACCCTGGGACGGCTGGGGACCAATGGGCCCGAGCGACCCGACCGACCCGGACGAGCTGGCACTTCTCGACCGCGCCGCAGCGCTGACCCTCGCCGGCGACGAGCGACACGCCGACGTGCTGCGCTTCTATGCCGCGGAGCCGCGCCTGCGGGTTCCGCGCGTCATCACCAGCTTCGGGCCGGGCGGGGACGTGCCCGTCGACCTCGGCGACGGCGTCGAGAGCTGAGCCACGGCGCGCAGCCGACACAGGTTGGAAGCCGGTGCCACCCGAGGCTTCCGAATCGTAGGGCGGGCACTGCCCGCCTTGCCCCGCGACGCCGCGCCCGGCGGGCGGTGCCCGCCCTACGGAGCAATCGGGCATCGGGGCCATTGGATGTATGCCCCGTCAGCCGCGGCCGTTGCGGCGACCCAGTCGCTGATGGAGGAGGAACAACGCGACTACCAGAGGCGGCAGCACCAGATAGGGCCAGTAGGCCAACGGCGCCGGCAGTCGTGGCGCCGCTTCGAGCCGCTGCGAGATGCTCGCCTGGTCCTTGCCGTGCCGCACGGTGACGTGCAGATTCCACTCCCCAGGCAGTGGTAGCTCGACGAGCGTGGCGTAGAGGAGCTTGTTGGTCGCCTCCTTCCGGGTTGCGCTGGCCTCGACCGTCGCGCCACCGGTGCCGCCCTGCTCCAACCGTATCGCCACCTGCGCGTCCAGGATCGGCTGCCGATCCGACCGCCCGCGTACCATCACGCTGATGTCCACCGGCCCGGCGCGAAACGGCGCGGGCGCCGTGAACACCGTGACCTCGAACGGCCCCGCCGGTCCGTTGAACCGCACCGTGCCGCCGTCGCCTCGGGCCGCGGTCGCCGCGGCGACGAGCAGCAGCCCCAGACCGAGAGTAGAGAGAAGGGAACGGAGAACCGGGAGCCGGGAATTCGGAATGGAGAACCGGCCCATGTTGTCGCGACCCTCGGTCAGCGGCCCCTCCATTCCCTCAACCTCGGACAGAAGATGCCGCGCCACAGAGGCGCCGAGGGCACAGGCGTCGGAGACAGAGCTTCATCGCAAGATCAACTCGACCGGAATGCAGATTGCTCTCGTGCTCTGAGATCTCTTCCTCTGTGACCTCTGTGCCTCTGTGGTGAGATATCGTTCGCGCCCGGGCTAGATTCCACCCCAGGTTCGACGACGCAAGCCGCGCGACCTACGGCAGCACCGGCCTCCGCCGGCATCATCCCGCGCATCTGCATCGGCTGGAAGACGATCCACACGCCGACGCCGTAGAGCATCACCGCCACCGCGGCCCACGGCGCGAACAGCTTGAGGGCGCCGGCAACACGACGAAGATAGCTGCCGGCGATGCGCCAGCCCACGTAGAGGGACAGCAACAGTCCACCGTCCAACAGAAGAAGCTCCAGCGGCACCACCCAGTCACGCCCCACGCCCGACGCGCTCAGCGCCCAGTCCGGTCTTCCCAAGCCGTAACCGAGGTCCACCAGCACACGCTGGACGACCGGAACCGCCGTCGCCGCGCCGCTGAGCAGGTGGAAGAGAAAGTGCGCCGCCCACATGCCGAAGCCGAGCGGCACGAGCGCGAGGGCGAAGCGACAGCTGACCTCCTGCCATGACGCCCGCGTGCCGCTCCACACCCGCCCGAGGGCACCGCAGGCGATCGCCACGACGGGCGGGACGATCACCAGCGCTCCGAGCAGCATGGCGGTAACAGCAGGAAGAACGGAGCTCCACGCGTGACGCAGCATCATCGCCTGCTCCCATCGCTGCACCGGCTCGACCATCCCCGCGGCATTGGCAAAGGCGCCGAAGACCAGGACCAGGGCCAGCAACGCCACGTCGGGTCGCCGCGACAGCCGGCGCAGCGAGGCACGGGAGGGGTCGTGGATCAGGTCTCGTCCCGGCGGCACCGCGAGGATGCCGACGTTGTCGTGCGGGCACGCGTGAACGCAGTCGAGGCAGAAGGTGCAATCGAGGTTGCCGACCTTCTCGGGCTGAAACAGGTCGAGCTCGCAGCCGCGCTCCCGTTCGTTGCCGCGGATGCAGTCGTGCGTCGTGCAACGGCGACAGATGTCCGGCTGACGCACGCCGACCTCGAGGGGCGAGACCAGCGACTGGACAAAATGAAACTGCCCGATCGGGCACACGTACTTGCAGAAGCTGGCGCCGCGAAAGAGGCCGTCGACGACGAGCGAGGCGACGAAGTAGCCGACGGCGATCCACGCGGTCCACCACGGGCTGTCCCACAGACCGCAGGCCTCGTAGGCCCACAGGTAGAGCACCAGCAGCGCCACGGCGAGCCACTTGCTGCGCAGCGCCCGCGGCCACGACCAGCGCTGCGGCAGCAGCCGCCGCCCGACGGCGCGCGGCAGCATGAACGGGCATGCCAGACAGAAGAGATTGCCGCCGGTGAGCAGCGCGATCACCACCAGCCCGCGCCAGTACGTCCACGGCAGCACGCCGGCTAGGTTCATCGGGCTCATCGGCGGCCCCCACAGACCGTCGGCGACGACGGCCGCCGCCAGCATCAGCATGAGCGCTTGCGCGGCGCGGCGGAAATGGCGCCAGCGCAGGACGGCACCGACGACGGGCACGGCGAGAAGATCCCACCGCCCGCGCCGCGCGCCGGCACACTCGGTCGCCAGAAGCAACGGCGGG
The DNA here is from genome assembly GCA_964648215.1 of uncultured Binatia bacterium (SeqCode). Taxonomy (GTDB): domain Bacteria; phylum Desulfobacterota; class Binatia; order HRBIN30; family JACQVA1; genus CAZYMF01. The sequence goes on from CAZYMF010000016.1 coordinate 30,475, forward strand.
GCGGAAGCTTCCGTCCATGACCCGGCAAATCCGCCGGCGGAGCGCGCCTGCGGTGCATCGAGCAGATCGACGATCACCCACGACAGCAGCGCCAGCAGCACCAGCGAGCCCGGCACCCACATGATCGCCCCGGCGGTCGCCTGGTCGTCGAGCGCCGAGATGCCCCACAGCCGCGGCGCCAGCGCGTAGGTCGGGTAGATCACATGCCCGGAGAACGTGAACAGCGCCGAGAAGGCGGTGTTCTGAACGTTGGCCAGGAAGAGATAGGGAATCATCGCCCACCGCGGCCACAGCGGCCGGCTGGGCCAGGGCTGGATCACCGGCCACCAGAAGAGCAGCGCGGTGGCGAAGAAGCACAGGTGCTCGGCCTGGTGCCAGAAGCGCGAACGCAGCGCCAGCTCGTAGAGAAACGGCAGGTGCCAGAGCCACGTCGTCACGACGAAGGAGATCCAGCACACCGCGGGATGGGAGAGGAAGCGCCCGAGCCGCCGCAGCGCCGGCGATGCCAGGAACGGCCCCATACCGGTCTTCAGGACGGGCTGCGGCAATCCGCGCAGCAGCGGCGTGACCGGCGCGCCCAGCCAGATGAGCGGCGGCGCCACCATCATCAGCAGGAGGTGCTGCACCATGTGCACCTCCAGCAGCAGGCCGGCGAAGGCGTCGAGCGGGGAGACGATGGCCAGCAGCACGACGGCCAGGCCGCCCTCGAAGGCAACCAGGCGTCCGAGCCCGAAGCGTTGCGGCATCTGCCGGCGCAGCTGCCGCCAGCCGCGCGCGTAGATCGCCGCCGTCACCAACAGCGAAACGACCACCCACGGCTCGAAGATCCACGATCGCAGCGCCGCTGCCGCCGCCGGGCTCATGCCACTCGCCGCCTACGGCGCGCGCTGCGTCGCCGGTACCGCCGCGGGGCGCTCGACCGGCTCGTGCGCGGGGTGCATCGTCTCGAGAAAGGCGACGAGAGCGGTCACTTCGGCCGGGCTGAGGTGCTTGCCGTACGCCGGCATGTTCCCGCCTCCCTGGAGGACCTGGCGGATGAGCTGATCCCGGGTGAGCCGCGTCGCCACGTCGTCCAGGGCCGGCCCGCGCCGGCCGCCGCGGCCGCCCAGGCTGTGGCAGTTGCGGCACTGCTTTCCCTGCACCAGCAGCGCGCCCTGCAGCTCGAGCGGCGCGCGGCCCTTCACGTACTCCACCGGGATCGGCAGGCGGCTCCAGGCATTCATCACCGGCGACCACGGCGACTGCTCGCCGAGGTCCGCCAGAGCGCCCAACGCCAGGAAAATCAGGATCACGCTGAGAACGGCCACCGGCCGGCGGCGAAAGCTGCGCTCGCCGGTGCCGGACAGCAGAGGCAGGGCGAGCAGCACGACGATCCCGATCACCGGCGCGGTGAGAATCAGGATCGTCTCCAGATACGGCGGCAGCAGAGCGAGAACGGAGAACAGCGAAAGGAAGTAGAAGTCCGGCCGCGGCACCGTCCGGATCAAGGTCGGGTCCGGCGGCCCGCCGGGCCCCTTGGGCCCGAACAGTGCCGCGCAGGCCATGACCGTCAGGATCGTCAGGCCGGCGAAGAAGAGGTCCCGTTTGGCGGCGTCGGGAAAGAACGGCTCGCCGTCGCGCTCGAGCAGCGCCGCGTACTCGGCATCGTAGCGCTCCCGGCTCACCAGTCGGCCGGGCATTGGCCACTCGCTGATGCCCAGCCGCAGCACCAGCAGCAGGTGCAGGCCGACCAGAGCCAGCAAGAGGCCGGGGATGACGAAGACGTGGAGGGCAAAGAAGCGCGACAGCGTCTCGCCGCCGACGATCGGGCCGCCGAGCACCGCGTGCACCAGCCGCGCGCCGATCAACGGCGCGCGCCCCATCATCGCGGCGCCGATGCCGAGCCCCCAATAGGCGTCTTGATCCCAACGCAGCACCTGCCCGGTGAAGGCCATCCCCAGCGTCAGCAGCAGCAGGACCACGCCGACGATCCAGGTCAGCTCGCGCGGGTACTTGTAGGCGCCGAACAGGAAAACCTGCGCCATGTGAATGGTGATCAGCGCCACCATGAAGTTGGAGCCCCAGTAGTGCATGGCGCGCAGGAACCAGCCGAGAGCCTGCTCGTGGTTCAGGTACTCGAGGCTCTGCCACGCCTGGCCGGCCGAGGGGACGTAGACCAGGGCCAGACAGATGCCGGTGACGACCTGCAGGGCGAGAACGGTCAGCGTGGCGCTGCCGAAGACGTACCACCAGCTCGCCGAGCTGCGCGGCACCGGATGCGCGATCAGCTCGTCGACCGCCGCCTTCAGCGGCAGCCGCCGCTCGAGCCACGCGCCGACGGATTGGAGCAGGCTCCTCACACCGGCTCCGAGAGCGTGGGAATCTGCCCGGCGCGCACCCACAGCTTGCCACCCTCGACCTTGTGCTCGTACTGGTACAAGCCGCGCGGCGGCGGCCCGGCGGCGTGAGCGCCGTTCTCGTAGAAGACGCCGCCGTGGCACGGACACATGAACAGACCCGACTCGGGGAACCAGCGCACCGGACAGCCGAGGTGCGTACAGTTGATGGCGAAGACCTGGAACTCATGGCCGCTCAGGCGGCGAACCCAGCAGGGAAGGCGCGCCGTCTTGCCGTCCCACGGCACCGCGAACGGGTTCTCGTACGTCGCCAGTCGCGTCTGGTGCTCGGGAAAGTCGTTCACCCCGCCGAGGGTGATCCACGCCTGCCACGCCTTGCGCCGCACCGGCGCCAGGACGTACCCGACCAGCGGCAGCACCACCAGCGCCGCCGCCACCACGTTCAGGACAATGCCCAGCTTGAGGAACAAGCTGCGGCGCGAAAGCGGTGGCGATTGTCTCTCCGTGGTCGGCTCAGGCATCGTCGTTGTTTCCCTTCTTCGGTCCGAAGAACAACCGAGGAACAGAAAACGGGAAACCGGAAACAGGAAACCGGCCAATCGACCGAGCTTCGTCAGACATTGGCCGGTTCTTCATTTCCGGTTTCCTGCTTCCGGCTTTTCATTCGCTTCTGCTCTCGGCCCGCCCGCGGCCAGAAGCGAGGACGGCGGCCGGTGCGCCGCCAGCCACGCCACGACATCCGAGATCTCCTGCGTCGTCAGCGGCTTCCCTTCGCCGGCGCCGCGCCAGTCGGGCATGCCGAGGTCCGGGCGTCCGGCGATGACCGTGGTCCGCAGCGCCTGATCGCTCACCAGGGCCAGGAAGCTCGCATCGACGACCGATCCCGCTTTCGGGCCGCCGCGACCGCCGGGGCCATGGCACCGGCTGCAGTGGCCGGCGTAGACGCTCCGGCCGCGTTGCGCGGCGGCGGCGCTCTCGCCGGAGGCTGGCGCTTCGCCGCCGGCGTACGGCGGCAACGGCACGTTCTCGAACTTCTCCGGTTGTCCCCAGTGTTGGCGCATACCGCGGACGAGGATGTCGATCTGCTCGTCGGTCAGGTCGCCGCCGGCGCTTTGCGCAAAGGCCGCCATCGTCGTTCCCGGCACGCCCTGCGCCGTCACCCGGCGCAGCGCCGCGTCATCCACCAGCGCCAGATACAGCGGATCGTTGAGCGGGTTGGCGGCGCCGAAGCGGCCGTCGGCGCCGTGGCAGCCGGCGCAGTTTTCCCGGTACAGCGCAGCGAAGTCCTTCACCTGCGAGGGGATCACCGGCCGATCCGCCTCCGTCGGCCGGCCCGGCATCCAGTCGCAACCGGCCAGTGTCGCGCCGAGGAGCAAGATCGCCGCGACCGCCGCCCATCCCCTCATTCGTGGGGCTCCTTCTCCGGGCTCACACCCCGGGCCTCGAGACCGGCGCGCGCCGCCAGCGGCCAGCTCTGCACGGTGCGGACGCTCTCCGAGCGCGACACCACCAGGCCGGCAGCCAGGCCGAAGGCGATCTGCGAGCCGACGAACCACCACCAATCGATGCGCTGGTTGAGGGTCGGATTGACGATACCGAGCGAAGCCCAGACCATGCCCGTCCACAGCAACGGCGCGATCAGACCGCCCCACACCACCGGGTAGCGCGGCAGCATCGGCAAGGTGACGCTGTAGAGAAGGCCGACGAACAGCGACATGATCACGTGCACGATGACGGCAACGAACAACCCCAGGGCGCTGAAGCTCGCGAGCTGCGCCACGCTGGCCTGGGCCAGGGAAGGAACCGCGGCGGCGGCGAGCAGATTGATCGGGTACCAGACGCTGCCGTGCGAGACCACGCCGAAGAGCATAGCGACCGCCGCCATGGCGATACCGCCGACGATGCCGCCCCGGATGCCCGCCGAGTAGGGATGGATCTCGACGGGAATGCGCACGCGGTGGAGCTCGCGGCCGACCTGCAAATGCGCCACTTTCTCCGGCGCCGGCACCACGGCCGCCGCGCGCGCCTCCGGCGGGCGCAGCGGCACGTGCTCCACGCGCTCTTCCGGCAGCACGTCGCGCCACCATCCCACGGCACCCGCCGCGACGAGCGCGACGCCGACGATGGAGACCAGGACGTGGGTCACCAGGCCGGCGAAGGCCAGCGCGATGCCGAAGGCGGCAAACAGCGGCCACGCCGTCGGTGCCGGCATCTCGATGGTATCGACCGCAGCGGATTCTTCGTCCGAAGCCATGCTTCACCTCTCCCGGAGATCACCGACCGACGATGTAGACAACGGTGAACACCGCGATCCACACCGCATCGACGAAATGCCAGTACCAGGACAGCATTTCCACGCGCTCGGCGTGCACCGCGCCGACCGAGCCGGTGAGCGTCAGCGCCAGCACCAGGCTCAAGAGGATCAGTCCTATCGTCACGTGCAGGGCATGGAAACCGACCAGCGAGTAGAAGGTCGTGCCGAAGAGGTTGGCGCCGATGGTCAACCCCTCGCCGATGAGCCGGTGCCACTCGAGCGCCGTGCCGGCGAGAAAGATCGCGCCCAGGACGATGGTCAGCAGCCACCACAGAGCGAAGCGCCGCACCTCGCCCCGCCGCAGCGCGCGCACGGCGAGCGTGATCGGCAGGCTGCTGGAGAGCAGGCAGATGGTGGTGAAGAGCGGCGTCTCGAGAACGTCGGCCGGATACGGCCCGGTCAGGCTCTTCCCGACGTAGTAGAGGTAGGCGATGATGAAGATGCTGAAGAACGAGGCCTCGCTCACGATGAGACCCGCCATGGCGACGCGTCCCCGCGACGGTAGGGTCCACGCCGAGGCGTCGCTCGGGACGAGGGTGGTCGTGGCTGGCGCTCCGTTCATTCGTACTGCCAATCCGGGTCGTCCGGGTGCTTGAGGTCCCACAACGGCCGCCGACTGCGCACGCCCGGAATCTCCTCGAAGTTGTAGGCCGGCGGCGGCGAGGTCGTCGTCCACTCCAGCGTCCACGCGTCCCACGGATCGTCCCCCGCCGGCTCGCCGCGGCGCAGCGAGCGGGCGACGTTCCACAGGAAGACTACAATGGCGGCGCCCTGGAAGATCACGCCGATGGAGGAGAGCAGATTCCACAGCTCCCAGCCGCGCCCGGGGGCGTAGGTGTAGATGCGCCGCGGCATGCCGAGGATGCCGGCCACGTGCAACGGCCCGAAGGTGAGGTTGAAGCCGATGACGAGCAGGACGAAGTGCCAAATGCCGAGCCGCTCGTCGAGCAGCCGGCCCGTGGCCTTCGGGAACCAGTAGTAGATCGCCGCGAAGATGGTGAACAGGATCGCGCCGACCAGCACGTAGTGAAAGTGGCCGACGACGAAGTAGGAGTCGGTGAGCTGCCAGTCGAAGGGCGCGACCGCGAGCATCACCCCGGTCAGCCCGGCGATGAGGAACTGGAAGAGAAAAGCGAGGCAGAACAGCATCGCCGTCTTCAGCCGGATGCGGCCGCCGTACATCGTCGCCAGCCAGTTGAAGATCTTGATGCCCGTGGGCACGGCGATCAGCAGGCTCGAGGCAGCGAAGAAAGAGTTCACCGGGGCGCTCATGCCGACGGCGAACATGTGATGCGCCCAGACGCCCAGACTGATGAAGCCGATGGCCACGGAGGCCGCCACCATCATCGGGTAGCCGAAGATCACCTTGCGCGAGAACACCGGGATGATCTCCGAGGCGAAGCCGAAGCCGGGCAGCATGACGATGTAGACCTCCGGGTGCCCGAAGATCCAGAAGAAGTGCTGCCACATCAGCGCCGACCCGCCCGCCTGCGTGTCGAAGAAGTGCGATCCCAGGAAACGGTCGAAGAGCAGCATCACCTGCGCCGCCGTCAGCGGCGGAATGGCGACGAGGATGAGAATCATGACGACCAGATTCATCCACACCAGCAGCGGCATCTTGTCGAGCGTCATCCCCGGGCAACGCATGGTGAAGATGGTCGCCGTCAGGTTGACGGCGGTGGCCAGCGTGCCGACGCCGGAGACGAGCAGGCCGAGAATCCAGTAGTCGGTGCTGTTGCCGCGCGAGAAGGCGTGGCCGGTCAGCGGCGCGTAGGCGAACCAGCCGACGTCGGGCGCGGTGCCGGCGCCGTACACGCCGTCGCCGCCGATGAAGCTGAAGTACATCACCAAAGCGCCGAAGAGGAACAGCCAGAAGCCGAACGCGTTCAGCCGCGGAAAGGCGAGGTCGCGGGCGCCGATCATCAGCGGCACGAGGTAGTTGGCGATGCCGAAGAGAATGGGCATGGCGACGAAGAAGATCATCGTCGTCCCGTGCATGGTGAACAGGCGGTTGAACGTCTCCGGCGAGGTGACGTGGTTGTCGGGCACGGCGAGCTGCCAGCGCATCACCGCCGCCATCAGCCCGCCGAGAAGCAGGAACACGAACCCGGCGCAGACGTACATGATGCCGAGCCGCTTGTGGTCGACCGTGGTGACCCACTCGTGCAGGATCGCCAGGCGCGGCACGCGTCCGGCGGCGGGATCGGTGGGTTCGAGGGCTCGATCGAGAGTCGCCATGCCGTTCCCCGCCTACTTCAGCGTCAGCAGATAGGCGACCATCTCGTCGACCTGCGTCGCGCTGAGCTGCATCGCCGGCATGCGGCAACCGGGCTTGAGCTGCTGCGGGTCCGCGACCCACAGGCGCAGATTCTGCGCCGTGTTGCGCGCGGCGCCGGCGCCGATGGTCACTCGGTCCATGAGGTGGGTGAGATCGGGCCCGAAGCTCCCCTGCGCGGCCGTGCCGCCGACGGCGTGGCAGTTGACGCAGGCCGTCGACTGGAACAGACGCCGGCCGGCCGCGACACGCGGGTCGGCCACCGCCGGCCGCTGTTGCGCCGCCGCCCACTGCGCGAAGTCCGCGGGGGACTGCGCGACCACGCGCAGCAGCATGTGCGCGTGCTGCGTGCCGCAGAACTCGGCGCACTGGCCGAGGTAGGTGCCGCTCTTCCACGGCTCGATCCACATGTGATTGATCCGGTTCGGGATCATGTCCGTCTTGCCCGCCAGGCGCGGCACCCAGAAGCTGTGCACGACGTCCGCCGACTCCAGGGTGAGAAACGTCGGACGCGGATCCGCGGGCGTGCTCACCGGCACGTGCAGCTCGTTCGCCGTGGTGATGCCGAGCGACGGGTAGCGAAACTCCCACCACCACTGGTGGCCGACGACGGTGACCTGCAGCGCGTGCGGCGGGGCCGACGTCTTGTCCAACTCGCCGATCGTGCGCGTGGTGGCGAGGAAGAGGATGAACACGATCATCAGCGGCACCACCGTCCAGGCAAGCTCGATCGGATAGCTGCCGTAGACCTGCGGCGGCTCTTGCCGGTTCTCGCCCCGCCAGCGGAAACGCACGATGGTGTACGCGAGCAGTCCGCCGACGACGACGAAGATCCCGGCGCAGATGCTGATCACCAGCAGCGAGAGCTGATGGATGGACGCGGCGGGCGTGGAGGCGGGATTGAAAATGCTCGAGATCACGCGCCCATCGTGCCCGGGCGAGGCGCTGGCGGCACGGGCGGCGCCGACACCGATCGCGACGATGGCCACGGCCAAAGCGATGGGCCTGGCGGACAGACGCCGCCCGTCCTCGGACGGATCCTGACAGCACATGGTGGTGCCCGCCGGCGTTCCCTCTCGGCGCGTCGCGATGATCCCTTCTCCTCGACCGCAGCTCGGCAGTACGCTTTAGGGCGCCATTTTATCCGGTCGGGGGACGGGGGCAACCGGGGCTGCAAAAAAAATGGAGAGCCGCCGGACCCCACCCCATCCACAAACCCCGCGATCGCGCCGCCGCCGCGAAAGCCGAGATCAGCGGGCGCCGGCGCGTCGTGCGCGTAGCGGCACCACCGCCGCCCGGAGCTCGGGCGCCGCCAGAGGCTCGATTCCGAACCGCCGGTCGACCGCGGCGGCACCGTGCTTGGAAAACACGACTCGCCAGAGCTGGTTGTAGCGAACCCGGAAAGAGCCGGCGCAGACCAACAGGTAGTAGCGCCACATGCGATAGAAACGCTCGTCGTAGCGCGCCCGCAAGCCGGGCCACGCCTCGCGGAAGTTGTGCCACCACGCCATCAGCGTCCGGTCATAGTAGGAGGCCAGGTTGTGCCACTCCTCGAGCGCCAGCAGCCCCTCGGCCGCCACCGTGATCTGGCGCGCCGACGGCAGCATCGAGTTGGGGAAGATGTACTTGCCGATCCAGGGATCGGTGTTGTGCGTCGAGCGCAGGGAGCCGATGGCCTGCACCACGAAGCGGCCCTCGTCCGCCAGGCAGCCGCGCACCACCTCGAAGTAGGTCGCGTAGTTGCGCGCGCCGACGTGCTCGAGCATCCCGACCGACACGACGCGATCGAAGGTCTCGTCCAGCGAGCGGTAGTCCTGCAGACGAATCTCGACGGGAACGCCGGCACACAGCTCGCGCGCGAAGCGGAGCTGCTCGCGCGACACCGTGATTCCCACCACGCGCACCCCGTAGCGCTCGGCCGCGTGCTTGGCCAGACTGCCCCAGCCGCAGCCGATGTCGAGCAGCCGGTGCCCCGGCTGGAGATCGAGCTGCCGGCAGATCAGATCGAACTTCGCCTCCTGTGCCTCGTCGAGATTGCGCGCGTGGCGCCAATCGCCGCAGCTATAGGCCATCGAAGGACCCAGCATGGCCCGGTACAGCTCGTTGCCAACGTCGTAGTGGACCTCGCCGACGCGGTAGGCGCGCGACCGGCTCTGCTGATTCATCAGGCGCCCCAGCACCGCCTGCACCAGCCCCGGCCAATCGATCCCCAGCCGCTCGTGCGTGCGTCCGGAGAGCACCCGGGCCGCGAACTCGTCGAGCGCCTCGCAATCCCACCAGCCGTCCATGTAGGCTTCGCCGGCGGCGAGCGTCCCGCCCAGGAGAATTCGCGCATAGGTACGCGGGTCCCGCACCTGCGGATCCCACGGCGCCTTGCCGTCGATCGTCACCCCGACCCGGCGTAGCAACCGGTCCAGACGAGCCCTTGCCTGCCGTGCCAACAGGTTCATGAGGACCTTCCTCCACCCGCGGTCGGACGCGGCATTCGTGCCAGCCGAGGACGAGCGGAGAAGAAGAGCGCGGGGCGGCACCGGCACAGGGGACCGAGTAAGTTCGTGCCGGCAATTCTTACAAGGTGCGGTGGACCTGGGCGGCTTTCGGGGCCTCGTCAACAACGGCGCAGGAACGCGCACACGGCGGCGTCGAAGGCCTTGGCGGCCTCGAGATTGACCGCGTGACCGGCGTCGATGCCGACGACGTCGAGCCGGGGCATGGTCCTCTCGGCGAACTCACGGTGGGGCCGAAAGCGGCTCTCGCGCTCGCCGCAGACGAGAAGCGTGGGCACTCGATTCTCGCCGGCCCGCGACCGCGAGCTGGAATCCGGGACGGTGTGGCGAAACGTGCGCGCGACCCCGCGCGGATCGAGAAGAGCCGTATCCTCGAGCAGGGCGCGATGGGCCGCCTCGGGAATGCGCCTTGCTCGTGCCGGGTGGATCGGCAACCGTTCGATCGCCTCGCGGCCCCCCTGCTCGATCATCTCCGCCAGCGCCGGCGTCGACTCGCGTGTGCGCGCCACCCAGTCGGCGTCGGCCAGTGCCGAGACCGAGTTGGTGAAGACGTGGCCGATGACGCGATCGGCGTGGTCGAGGGCGTAGCGCAGCGTCAGCGCTCCGCCGAGCGACTGGCCGCAGATGAACCAGCGCTCGACACCCAGCGCCGCGCGAATCTCCTCGAAGAGGCGGACGTAGCCCGCAGGCTCGTAGAGCCCGGGATCGTCCGGGGACGGCGAGCGGCCGTGTCCCCAGAGCTCGAGCACGACTGGCCGCGCGACCCGTGCCAGCGCGGCAAGGTTCGGCCGCCACTGCGACCGGCCCGACAGCGCTCCGTGCACCAGGAGCAGAAACGGGCCGGAGCCGTCGTGAACTTCGTAGTGGAGCGCCGGTGCCACCCTCTAGGGTCTCAGCCGCGCTTTCGCTGCAGCAGGTCGGCGCAGAAATAGCGCAGGCTTTGGTTGAACACGTGCGCCTGCTCCCACTGCACGAAGTGGCCACAGCCGCGGAGGACGAACGGCCCGACGTGCTCGGAGAAGACGCGAGCCGCCATCAGGTCGAAGTCGGGGTAGATGACGTGATCGTCGGGACCGAAGAGAATCAGGGTCGGAATCGAATTCTTGCCCCAGTACGGCGGCTCGGACAGCGGGCGCGTGCCCATCGCCGATTCGTAGTTCCCCCAGCCGGCCCGGAGCTTGACCGGATCGGCGAACGGCGCGCACATGAAGTCGACCGCCGCCGAGCTGAACGATCCCGGCGCCGCCCAGAAGCGGTGGCCGTAGAACGACGCGATGTAGTCGCGTCGCTGCTCCGCGGTCGCCAGCTCGGCCAGCAGGCTGTCGGCCCCGCTTCCCTGGCGCAGGAAATAGTCCGACGCCTCGCGCGGCGGGCGAGTCCGCAGACCGCGATGCTCCTCGCGCAGGAACGGCAGCGGCGCATTGAAGATCACCTGCCGCGCCACCAGGCCGGGGAAACGCGTACCGAGGTCCTGCGCAACGGCCCCGCCCATGTCACCCCCGGCGACGACGACGCGGCGATGCCCGAGGACCCGGCTGACCAGGTCGTGCAGATCGCGCGCGTGCGCGGCCAGATCGAAGTGGCCGTCGGCGGGGACGTCACTGTCCCCGAAGCCCCGCAGGTCCGGCGCGATCACCTCGAAGCCGGCCGCGGCCAGAGGACCAACGTTGCGGTACCAGATGCGCTTGGTCTCCGGCCAGCCGTGGACCAGCAGCAGGGGCATGCCGCCGACTCCCTGGCGAACGAAGCGCATCGTGAACCCGCGCACCTCGGCGGCCTCGATCGGAAGTGCATCGGGTCGAAGGAGATCGGTCTCGTGCATGGCCACCTCCTCGGCGGGCTGGGGCGAGATTGAACTCTTTTCCCTCGAAACCGCCCCTGAGCGCAAGCGCCGCGAGCAGGAGGACACAGGCGAGAAGCCTGTGCCACTGTGAGGTGCGCCTTGTCTCTCAGGAGACACCCCCAAGACTCTAGATGGCTGAGGCTGCCAGCCAGTGGCGGCGCGGACTTGCGCCCGCGGGCGGAGTTGCTATGGATGCCGGAGTCAACCAAGCGGAGGTGCCTGATGAAGCGGTGGCTCATTGTGACTGTCGCGGCGCTCGGCCTGAGCCTGGCGGCTTCCGGCGTGCGCGCCGGGGAAGGGAAGAATCCAGTGGTACTCATGTCGACGTCGCTCGGCGACATCAAGATCGAGCTCAACGAGGCGAAGGCCCCGATCACCGTCAAGAACTTTCTCGCGTACGTGAACAGCAAGTTCTACGACGGCACCATCTTCCACCGCGTCATCCCGGGCTTCATGATCCAGGGGGGCGGCTTCGACAAGGACATGCACCAGAAGCCGACCAACGCGGCGATCAAGAACGAGGCCGACAACGGCCTGAAGAACGACACCGGCACCATCGCCATGGCGCGCACCGGCGACCCGAACAGCGCGACCGCCCAGTTCTTCATCAACGTGGTCGACAACGCCGGCCTCAATCGCCCGAAGCCCGACGGCTACGGCTACGCCGTCTTCGGCAAGGTGATCGACGGCATGGACGTCGTGCACAAGATCGAACACGTGAAGACGACCACTAAGCCGCCGTACCAGAACGTGCCCGCCGAGCCGGTCGTCATCAAGAGCGTGCGGGTGGTCGAGTAGCCGATCGGCGTCCTCGCTCCGGCGCCGGGAGAAGGTGTTGCCGCCGCGCCCGCCTGCCATGACCGCCCAGGCCGGAGTGATCTTCGACCTCGACGGGGTGATCATCGACTCCGAGGGGCTGCAGTACCAGGCCTACTGCCAGGTGCTGCAGCCCTACGGCGTCAGCGTCACGCGCGAGGAGTACGGCCGCGAGTGGATCGCCGCCGGGCGCGGCCCGGAGTATGCGGTCAAGACGTACGACCTGCCGCTCTCGCCGCAGGAGCTGCGCGAGATCAAGAACCCCGTCTATCAGGAGATCCTGCACCGCCAGGTGACCCTCATGCCGGGCGCCGCCGCGGCGCTGGCGCGTCTGGCCGAGCGCTTCCCGCTGGCACTGGCCACCAACTCGCGCCGCGAAGAGGTGGGCTTCGTGATGGACCGGTTCGGGATCGAGCGCTTCTTCACGGCACTGGTGACGCGCGAGGACTACCTCGGCGCCAAGCCCGAGCCCGACGCTTTTCTCGCCGCCGCCGCGGCCCTCGGCCTGGCGCCGGGCCGCTGCGTCGTCATCGAGGACGCGCACAAAGGCGTGATCGCCGCCTACCGCGCCGGCTGCCGCTGCATCGCCGTCCCGCACGACTTCACGCTGGAGAACGACTTCGGCCTGGCGAGCCTCGTCGTCCCGGCGCTGGACGCGGTGACCGTCGAGATCATCGAGTCCCTCGTCGGCCGCCGCTAGGCCTGCCGAGCTACACAGGCCGTTCGCAGTGGCGCTTGATGGCCACCAGAGAGCGGTGCACCGTCGAACGCGCCAGGGGTTGGCCCACGATTCGCTCGAGCAGGGAGCCGATAACCGGGACGGTGCTCGTCAACGACAGCTCGGCGGTGAGCCGAGTCACGGACGACCCCTGGTCAAGGAGCGTGTAGGTTTCATCGAAATCGAAGAGGGCCAATCGGATCGAGGAACGCAGAACCGAGGCGGGCTCTACCCGCGTCGGCCGGTCGTGCAGGATGAGCGGCAGCAGGCCGAGGCGATACCGCCAGCGGACGTGTTGCCCGGCGCGGGGGTAGTCGGGCGGGGCGTCGATCGGCGCCACGATTCCCGTGTCCCAGCAGACGACCTCGGCCGGCAGGCTGAGCGCCCGCCAGACCCGCTCCCGGTCAGCGGCAATGTCGATGGTTTCGTCGAACGTTTGCATGCACAGCCCCTGACCGCTCACCCCCGAAGTTGCCATCAGCTTCCCGCACTGGTCACCGACTCAACCGCCACGGTGCCAGACGGAGTAAGGCCCGAAAGTTGCCGCGCGCCTGTAGTGCGCGCGAACGAAGTCATCGAGGTAGGTTACCCCGCTGCTGTGGCGGCTTCCGTTGGGCTCGCGCGACTGGATCGCGTTCATGAGCGCGATCCAGTCCACGTTCTTTGCTTCCAACTCCGCGACGATGTGCCGCTGCACCGGCAAGGTCGTCGCCACCCCCGGGTGAAGCTCGCTGTAGTAGGTTGCGCTCGGACGTCCGGTGAGGAAGTAGAGCCCAACGTCGTTCACCCAGATGCGGTCGTGTCTTTGGTTACCGATGAAGATCGGCGCGCCCTTTGGCACGTGCAGCCGAAGGTACTGAGCAATGTCGCCCTCACCCGGAAGAAGAGGGATGCAGCTGCTCCGCGGTGACACCGAATAACAGCGCCACGGCTCGAACGTCGTCATGTATTCGCACAAGACGCGCGCCGGCAGGATCACGTAGAGCAGGAGAGAGATAGCCAGCAATGCCGCGGCGACATTCCCCATCCCCTTGCGCGGCGCCGAGCGCCGCTCCTGCACCAGTACCGCCGCCACGAGAAACGCCAGGATCGACGAAGGCAACACGTGGACGTAGTCGTACCGGTTCAACGCCTGCGCGAAGAGGAGCGCCCCGAATATCGTCACCGCCGTCAGGACGAGCCGCCGCACGCGGAGCGGGTTGGCGACGGCCCCGCCGATCAAAGCGGCGAGTGCGAGCCCATAGACGAGGATGGGGCAATAGAAGCGGGACCACCATTCGAACTCGCCGACTACTGGCACGATCCCCGGGTAGGGCAACCGGCGCATTTCGTGTAGCGTGGTCAGCGGAAAGATCACGATCAGATCCCATACCCGACTGAAGCCGGCCCGCAGGAACAGCGCGCCGTACACCGGCGCGGCGATCGTCAGTAGACCTGCCGCGAACAAGACGCCCGCTTTCAGCGCGGCCATGACTCGCGAGCCCCGGCCCGCGCCGGCCCACATCGCGCCACGAAGGTGAAACAGGAGCAAGGTGAGGGCAACGCTGAGAGCGAGATACCCGCCGACGTCGATGCGGAAGACGGCGACGAGTCCCGCCATCGCGCCTGCCCCCACGAGCCAGGCGCAGGCTCGCTCCGACCCGCTCACGTAGCGGAACAGGAAGAGGAGCGACAGGAACCCGAGCGCCAGCGCGGGGAAGATCGCATAGCCGAAGGTGCCGGCCGAAGCGAGCAGCACCGTCGCGGCGATCGCCACCAGGGTGGCGTACGGCGCCGATGCGACCCTTCGCGCGATCCGGTAGGCGCCGATCACGATCAGCAGGCGCATCGCCACGTCGAAGAGCCGCTCTGACATCAGGTTCGCGCCGAAGAGGCGGAAGACAGCGGCCAGCGCGTATGGCTGCCCCGGCGAATAGATGCTCCAGAAGTCCCGATAGGGAACCTGGCCTCTCATCACCCGCACGGCGTTGAAGACCGCGAGCCCTTCGTCGTAGAAGTTGAACGGCTGCTTGATCGGGGCGAGAAGGAGCAAGGCGGCACCCGCCAAAGCCAGGAGTAGGGCCAGATTGGCCCCGGGGTACCCCTTGCTGCGGCGCGTTGTCGATCGCACGTCACGTGGGGCAGCAAACGATCCGGGCATGACACTCAGATGAGGAGGGATATGACGGTGGCGAGCATACCACATGACGGCGCCGCCTTGTCAAAGGCCTCCCATCGAGGCCTCTCATCGAGCCGATCGTCGAGTTGCCGGGCAACCCGCCTGCCGCTGAAGTGTGCTAGACACCAAGCGTGGATCACACGGCCTACGACAAGCGCCGCTACCCGATCGTCGAGGCGGCGGAGGGATACCGGGAGTGGGCGCGCACCTACGAGCAGACCGTCCTCGATGAAATGGACCTCGGCCTGCTCACACGCCTGCACGAGGTCGACTGGTCGGCGCCACGCTCCGTGCTCGATCTCGCCTGCGGCAGCGGCCGCATCGGTGTGTGGCTACGCCGGCGGGGCGTGACCGCCACGATCGACGGTGTGGACATCACGCCCGAGATGCTCGATCTGGCGCGCCGCAAAGCCGTCTACCGTGATCTTCGCATCGCCGACGTGACAAACACGGCGCTCGCCGGCGAGACATACGACCTGTGCGTTCAATCGCTGGCGGACGAGCACCTTCCCGCCCTCGCGCCGCTCTACCGCGAAGCGGCGCGACTGACACGCCCCGGGGGTCA
>CAZYMF010000017.1:0-45914 GCA_964648215.1 uncultured Binatia bacterium (SeqCode)
AACCGCCACCTGCTGGGGGCGTACGGCGGGCGGGAGTTCGACACGCCGCATCTCGACCGTTTTGCGCGGCGCGCGGTGCGCTTCGAGAAGCACTACACCGGATCCCTTCCCTGCATCCCGGCACGGCACGACATTCTGTGCGGCGCGCTCGATTTTCCGTGGCGGCCGTGGGGCTCGATCGAGCTGTGGGAGCAGTCGATCACGGCGTATCTGCGCGCCGCCGGCGTCACCACGGTGCTGGTCACCGATCATCCGCACCTGTTCGAGACCGGCGGCGAGAACTACCACACGGACTTCAACGCCTGGGATTATCAGCGCGGGCACGAGAGCGATCCGTGGAAGACGCGGCCCGATCCGAGCTGGTTGGGGGCGCCGTCGTTCGGCCGCGGCCACACGCCCTACGACGACTCGCGCGGCTACTTCCGCGGCGAGGAGGATTTTCCCGGGCCGCGGACGATGGCGGCCGCCGCGCGCTGGCTCGACGAGCACGCGCGCTTCCACGACCGCTTCTTCCTCTTCGTCGACGAGTTCGATCCGCACGAGCCCTTCGACACTCCCGAGCCCTACGCCTCGATGTACGACACCTCGTGGCAGGGGCCGCATCTGATCTGGCCGCCGTACGTTCGCGGCGCCCGGGCGGCCGGAGTGCTGACGGAGGAGCAGGCGCGCCAGGTGCGCGCCTGCTACGGCGGCAAGCTGACGATGATCGACAAGTGGTTCGGGCACCTCGCCGCGGCCATCGAGCGCAATCGCCTGTGGAACGACACCGCCGTCATCGTCTGCACCGACCACGGTCACTACCTGGGCGAGAAGGACATCTGGGGCAAGCCGCCGGTTCCCGTCTACGAGCCGCTCGGTCACATCCCGCTGCTGGTCGCCTGGCCCGGCATGGCCGCCGGCGGCTGCTCCGCCCTGACCACCAGTGTCGACCTGTTCGCGACGCTCGCGGATCTCTTCGGCGTGACGCCACTGCACGTCACTCACGGCCACTCCCTCGTCCCCCTTCTCGACGGCCGCGTCACGGCGATTCGCGACCACCTGCTCTCCGGCATCTGGGGCCGGGAGGTGCATCTGGTCGACGAGCGGATCAAGTACGCCCGCGCCCCGATCGGGCCGAACGCGCCGCTGAGCCTGTGGTCGAATCGCTGGTCGACGATGCCGATCCCGCGCTACCCGGAGCTGCGCCTGCCGCTCCCGGACGACCGGGCGGTGCTCGATCGCATGCCGCGCTCGCGCGTGCCCGTCATCCGCCAACCCTTTCGCGAAGGCGACATGCTGCCGTACTGGGCGCTCGGGCCCTTCAGCGGCAACCACCTGTACTCGCTGCGCCAGGATCCGGGCGAAGAGCGCAACCTGGCGGGCGAGCCGTTTGAGAGGGACGCCGCCGAGAAACTGCGCGCGGCGCTGCAGGAGATCGAGGCGCCCGCCGATCACCTGCAGCGCCTGGGCCTGGCATGAGCAAACCCATCCGTCTCGACGGCGAGGTCGCGATCGTCACCGGGCAGCTGGTGTGCCCGGCGCCGCGCTGATCAAGAGGCGCGCGGCAGGACAACGGTGAAGCAGCTCCCCTTGCCGCTGCCGCCGCTCTCGGCCCAGATGCGGCCGCCGTGCAGCCCGACCATCTCGCGCACGATCGACAGGCCGACGCCGAGACCGTCGTGGCGGCGCGTCATCGGATCCTCGAGCTGGTAGAATCGCCCGAAGATCGCCTCCTCTTCGCCCGCGGGGATGCCGCTGCCGTTGTCTTCCACCTGCAGCCACACCTCGGCCGACTTCCCGAGCGCACGCAGATGAGTCTCCCCGCCGCGCGGCGTGAAGGTGATGGCGTTGGCCACCAGCTCGCTCAGCGCCAGGAGGATGCGGCGATGGTCGACACGGAGAGGCAGTCGGCGCGCGGGCTCCTCCAGGATCAGCCGCTGCGACTTCGCCTTGGCCAGCGCCAGAGCCTCCTGATAAGCCTCGTCCAGCAGCTGCCCGGCATCGAGGCGTTCGCGCTTGAGCGGGACCTGCCCGAGCTCCAGCGAACGCAGGTTCACCAGCTCGTCGATCACGCGGCGCATCCGGAGCACGCTTTTCACCACACCGCGGGCGTACTCGGCCGGCTCACCTTCCAGCTCCTGGTCGAGAAGCTCCGCGTAGCCGATGAGGGTGTGCAGCGGCGTGCGCAGCTCGTGCGAGGCGATGGTCACGAAGGTGCTCTTCATCCGGTCGAGCTTGCCCAGCTCGGCGTAGGCGCGTTGCAGCTTGTCGAGCAGCCGGGCGTTGTTGATGGCCACGGCGGACTGAGAGGCGAACGTCGACAGCACCTGCGTATCCTCGTCGGTGAACGTCTCGCCGCGCTTGTTCAGCGCCTCGAGCACGCCCGTCACTTTGCCCTTGATATGCATCGGCACGCCCAGCAGCGAGCGCACCCGCAAGTGCACGGCCTCGGCCACTCTGCCGTAGTGTCGGTTGTCGCGCTTCACGTCGTGCACGATCACCGGACGGTTCTCGGAAAAGACCACTCCGGCGATGCTGTTGTCCATGGGCACCGGGATCCGCGCGAGGACTTTGGGATCGGCACCGGTGGCCGCCGCGAACCGCAGCTCGCGGGTATGCTCGTCGAGCAACAGAATCGAGGCCGCCTCGGTGTCGATCACCTCGGCGGCAGCGCGAATGATGGTCGCCAGGAGCTCCTCGGGCTCGAGAGTCGAGTTGAGAGTGACCCCGACTTCGACCAGACGCGACAGAACCGCGGCCCGACGCTCCAGCTCTCGAATACGATCCACCATCGGCTCGTCTCCGCAGGCGCAAAGCTGGATACGCTATAGCACCTCCCGCGCCCCACCGGGTAGAAAAATGCCCCGGGGGACGGTGGCAGAGCGCACGGCACAACGCATGCGCCCACGGGGGGTCCCGCGGGGCCCCGCGAGCCGGCTGCGCACCCCGGGGCGCGGCGGAACCGCCTCAGCCGGAAATGGTTGCCGACGCCGCCGAGATCGCGACCTCGCCGCGCTCCTTGGTGCGCGCCTGCACGATGATCGTGGTCGGGCTCTCCTGCCACATCTCGGTGACGATGGTCTCGCCGGGGAAGACGACCCCCGCGAAACGCACCTCGAAGGCCTTCAGCCTGGCCGGGTCGTCGTTGCAATAGCTGCGCAGCACGGCGCGCCCGACGTGACCGAAGGTGCACAGGCCGTGCAGGATGGGCCGGTCGTAGCCCGCCATCTTGGCGAAGTCGGGATCGGCGTGGAGCGGATTCATGTCGCCCGAGAGGCGGTAGATCAGGGCCTGCTGCAGCAACGTCTCCATCTCGACGGTCTTGTCCGGCGGGCGATCGGGCGGCACGTTCTTCGGCCCGCTCGGCCCGCGGTCGCCGCCGAAGCCGCCCTCGCCGCGGGCGAAGGTGCCGAAGGTGTTGCGGAAGAGGAGATGGCCCTTCTCGTCGACGGTGTCGGCATCGATCACGATCAGCGCCGCCTTGCCCTTGTCGTAGATGCCCTTGATGACGGGGCTGGTGGTCAGCGTGCCACGGGTGGGGATCGGGGCGAACAGCTCGATGCGTTGCTCGCCGTGCAGCACCATCATCGGGTTCACCTGCACTCCGCTGCCCATGTTCATCAGCGCCGGGAAGGCGGGGATCACCCCGAAGGTCGGCAGCACCTTCAGGTCGCGCTCGTAGGTGAGGTGGAGATCGTCGGTGCCGGCGCCGACGCCGAGCGCGTACAGCATCACCTCTTTCTCCCCGTAGGTGAACTTGGTCGACGGAAGCTTGGTACCAACGGCGCTGGGATCGACGGGCATGGCGTTCCTCCTCGGATTCTCGGGATCTTGTCCCGCAGGCGGCGGCGCGGGTCAAGGCCCGGAACACGCCGGAGAGCAGGGGCGCGCTTGTCATTCGTCATGGGCGCGCGCTAGGGTTCGCCTCACCGATGCCCGCCGCGCTCCCGTTGCAAGGTGTTCGTATCCTCGACCTCGGCACGCGCATCGCCGCGCCGTTCGCCGCCACGCTGCTTGCCGACTTCGGCGCCGAGGTGATCAAGGTCGAGCTTCCCGGCCGCGGCGATTTCATGCGCGGCATCGGCCCGTTCGTCGACGGCTACTCGCTGTGGTGGGCGGTCGAAGGGCGCAACAAGAAGTCGATCACCCTCGACCTGCGCCAGCCGCGCGGGCAGGAGCTGCTGCGGCGCTTGGCGGCGCTCGCCGACGTGGTGGTCGAGAACTTCCAGCCGGGAACGCTGGAGGAGTGGGGGCTGGGTTACGAGGCGCTACGGGAGCTCAACCCCAAGCTGATCCTTACCCGCGCCTCGGTCTACGGGCAGACCGGCCCGTATCGTGACCGGCCCGGGCTCGATCGCAACGGCATCGGCTTCGGCGGCCTGCTCTACCTCACCGGCTATCCCGATCGGCCGCCGGTACGCCCGGGGGTGATCGTCTCCGACTACCTCACCGGCGTGTTCAACGCCTTCGCCGTCATGCTCGCCCTCTACCATCGCGACGTGCACCAGGCCCCCGGGCAGTGCGCCGACCTGGCTCTCTACGAATCGGTCTTCCGCATTCTCGAGCACACCGTCGCCAGCCACGACCGTCTCGGTCTGGTGCGCGAGCGCGAGGGCAACCGGCTGCGCAACTCGGCGCCGCTCGACAACTGGGAGACCCGGGACGGCCACTTCGTCTGCATCGTCGCCGCCGGCGACGGCCTGTTCCCGCGCCTGGCACGCGCCATGGGCCGCGAGGATCTGGTTCGCGACCCCCGCTTCTCGTCGCTCGCGGCCCGGGTCGAGCATGCCGACGAGATCAACGGCATCGTCGGCGCCTGGGTCAGGCAGCGCGACGCCGCCGAGGTCGAGGAGATTCTGCTGCGCGAGCAGGTGCCGGTGACGCGCGCCTACTCGATCGCCGACATCGCCGCCGACCCGCACTACCGGGCGCGCGCCGACATCGTCACCGTCGACGACCCCACCGTCGGCCCCGTGCGCATGCAGGCCGTCTATCCCCGTCTGTCGGCGACGCCGGGGCGGATCGAGCGCGGCGCGCCCAAGCTGGGCGAGCACAACCACGAGATCTACGGCTCGCTGCTCGGCCTCACCGAGGCCGAGATCGCCGAGTTGAAGGATGCCGGCGTCATCTGAACCCGCCGCGCGTTGACAGCGCGGGGCGAAAGGTCGAAGAAGCAGCGCATGGGTGAAGCGGCACGAAGCAACCCGGTTCTGGCACAGATCGCCACCCGCGCGCTCGACTTCGTTACCGACGGCGCGGTGGTCGGGCTCGGCTCCGGTCGCGCGGCGCTGGCTTTCGTCGCCGCGCTCGGCGAGCGCGTGCAGGCCGGCCTGCGTATCACGGCCGTTCCCACCTCCGAGGCGACCGCGGCCGCCGCGCGCGAGCTCGGCATCGCCCTGGTCGGGCTCGAGAACACCGACGTCATCGACGTCACCATCGACGGCGCCGACGAGGTCGACCCGCAGCTCAACCTCATCAAAGGATACGGGGGCGCCCTGGTGCGCGAGAAGATCGTCGCCGCCGCCTCGCACCTGGAGGTGATCCTGGTGGGCGGCGAGAAGCTGGTCCCGGTGCTCGGCAGCCGCGGCATCCTGCCCGTCGAGGTGGTGCCGTTCGCGCTCGCGCTGTGCAAGCGCCGACTCGCCGATCTCGGCTGCCGGCCGCAGCTGCGCACGAGCAGGAACGGCCCCTTCGTCAGCGACGGCGGCAACTACATCCTCGACTGCGGCATCGACCCCCTGCCCGCGCCGCAGGAGCTCGACGAAGCGCTGCGGGCGATCCCGGGCGTGGTCGGCACCGGGTTGTTCCTCGGCGTGGCGGACCGGGTGCTGGTCGGCGAGGGCGGCTCGGTGCGCGAGCTGCAACGGGCCGCGTGACCGGTTCCCGCCTTCCACGCCCCGTCTTCCCTCACCCGACTCCGGCGGCGCTGGGCTTCCTCGGCCGTCGCGGCAACGCCTGCGCTGTCGCGTTTCCTCTCGCCCGCGTCTTCCCTCGCCCGACTTCGTCGGGTAAGTAGGCCCGACCATGCGGAAGATTTTGTTACTGACGTCGGCGCTCGCGCTGGCGCTGGTGGCGAGCCGTGCGCTCGGCAGCGAGACCGCCGCCGGGGGCGCGCAGCACGCCAGCTCCATCGCGCCGGTGCTGATGGAGCTGGTGATCCTGCTGCTCGCCGCCAAGCTCGGCGGCGACGTCTTCGAGCGCCTCGGTCAACCGGCCGTGCTGGGCGAGCTCCTCTTCGGCGTCGTGCTCGGCAACCTGCAGCTCGTGGGCTACGACCAGCTCCTGTTCCTCAAGTCCGAGCCGGCGCTCGAGCTGCTCGCCGAGATCGGCGTCATCCTGCTGCTCTTCGAGGTGGGGCTGGAGTCCAACGTCCGCGACATGATCTCGGTGGGCCCCTCCTCCATGCTGGTGGCCGTGCTCGGCGTCATCGCGCCCACCATTCTCGGTCTCGGCTCCAGCTTCTGGTTCCACCCCGACGAGTCCATCTACCTGCACCTGTTCGTCGGCGCCACGCTGTGCGCCACCAGCGTCGGCATCACCGCGCGCGTGCTGCAGGACCTGAAGCAGCTGCAGACCCGGGAAGCGCGCATCGTCCTCGGCGCCGCCGTCATCGACGACGTGCTCGGCCTGATCGTGCTCGCCACCTGCACCGGGGTGATCGCCGCCGCCTCGGGCAGCGGCCCCGGGGTGTCGCTGGGGATGCTCGGCGGCATCGTCGGCAAGGCTCTCGCCTTCGTCCTCGGCGCCATCACCCTGGGCTACTTCCTCTCCCCGATCATCCTGCGGCTGGCGGCACGCTTCCGCGTCCAGGGCATGCTGTTGACGACGGGGTTGCTGCTCTGCTTCCTGCTCGCCTACCTGGCGCAGGCGGTCGGCCTCGCGCCCATCGTCGGCGCCTTCGCTGCCGGTCTGATCATCGAGGACCGGCACTACGAGGCCTTCAGCGCCCGCGGCACCCCCAAGCTGCACGACCTGCTGAACCCGCTGGTCATCTTCCTGGTGCCGCTGTTCTTCGTCCGCATGGGCTTGGAGGTCGACCTCTCGACCCTGGGCAACGTCTCGGTGCTCGGCTTCGCCGTCGTCCTCACCATTGCCGCCATCGTCGGCAAACAGGTGTGCTCGCTCGGCGTCCTCGAGCGCGGCCTCGATCGCCTGTCCATCGGCTTCGGCATGATCCCGCGCGGCGAGGTCGGGCTGATCTTCGCCAACATCGGCGCCACGCTGACCATCAAGGGCGAACGGGTCATCGGCCCCGAGGCGTTCTCGGCGGTGGTCATCATGGTGATGGTGACGACGCTGGTGACGCCGCCGCTGCTACGCTGGTCGCTCGCCCGCCCGCGCCGCCGCAAACCCGCACCCGCCGAGGCGGCCGGCTAGCCGAGAGGAATTGACGATCGGGTCATTGATCCATTGACGATTGGGGAACCATTTCAATGCGGATGACTCAATCCGCCTTCTCCGTTCGACTTTCGACTTTTTTCAATTCCTCGCGCCGGATCTTGCCGCTGTCGGTGCGCGGGAAATCGCTGACCAGCTCGAGCTGCTCGGGCCACTTCTGCTTGGCCAGGCCCCGGGCGGCGAGATACTCGCGTAGCGCGCCGAGGTCGAGCGCCATCGCCGGGCGCAGCCGCACCACGGCGCAGGCGCGCTCGCCGGTCTCGGGATCGGGCCGGGGCACCAGGGCGACCTCCGCCACCGCCGGATGCTCGGCGATCAAATCCTCGACCTCCTTGACGCTGATCTTCTCGCCCTTGCGGATGATGATGTCCTTCAGGCGGCCGGTGATGCGCAGGTAGCCGGAGGCGTCGAGCACGCCGAGGTCGCCGGTGCGAAACCAGCCGTCGGCCGTGAACGCCTCCTCGTTGAGCGCGGCGTCGAGATAGCCGACGAAGCACTCCGGCCCCCGCCCCTGCACCTCGCCCTCGACACCCGGCGGAAGGCACCCGCCCGCGCCGTCGGCGATGCGTACCTCGGCGGGCGCGATCGCGCGCCCCTCGCTGTCGCCGCCGCGGGCGACGGCGTCTTCGCCCGCGGTCGTCGTCAGCGTCGGGAACTCGGTCGACCCGTAGACGCGTTTGGTCACGCAGTGCGGCAAGCGCGCGCGCGCCCGTCGCATCAGCTCGGGAGACACGCCGGCACCGCCGCAGGAGAACAGCCGCAGCGAGCTCAGGGCGCGCGCGCGCGCCGCCACCGCCGCATGAGTCAGCAAATCCTGCAGGAAGGTGGGCGCGCCCACCATGTAGCTGACCCGCTCACCGGCGATCAGCTCCAGAGCCCGCGCGGGATCCCAGCGGTCCATCAGGACCGCGCTGGTGCCGAGCAGCGCCGGAGTGAGGATGCCGTGAATCACCCCCGAGATGTGCGTCAACGGCGACGGCATCAACGTGCGATCCGCGGCCGTGAGCCCGTGGGCGCGCTCGAGCGAGATCACCTCGGCCGCCAGCGTATTGTGCGTGTGCAGCACCCCCTTGGGCGTCGCGGTGGTGCCGGAGGTGTACATCAGCAAGAGGACGGCGTCGGCGCCCCTTCCCGCCTCCGCCACCGGCTCGGGCAGCTTGGACTCCGACGCCGCGTCGAGCAGGGAGGCCAGGGAGTGCATGCCCGGACCGGCCTGGTCGCGCGCGATCAGCACGTGCGCGAGAGCCGGCAGGCGCGGGCGCAAGCTCTGCCACAGCGGTCGATAGTCGAAGCCGCGGTAGTGGCCGGGAATGATGGCCGCGCGGGCGCCCGATTGCGTCAGCGCGAACTCCAGCTCGCGCTCGCGGAACATCGGCAACAGCGGATTGAGGCTGGCCCCGATGCGTGCGGCGGCGAGGAAGAGCACGACCGCCTCCCACCAATTGGGCAGCTGATAGGCGATCACGTCGCCGGGGCCGAGACCGAGCTCGCGCAGAGCGCGCGCCGCTCGCAGGCTCAGTCGTTCCAGCTCGTGGAAGGTCCAGCGCGCGTCCCCGTCGATCAGCGCCAGCCGCGTCGGGTACGCCGCCACCGTGCGCGCGAAGCGCCGGCCGAGCGTTTCGTCGCCCCAGCAGCCGAGGGCGCGGTAGTCGGGGTGCGGCGCGGGCGGCCGGGTCGCTGGCAGGCTCACGCGGCTCGGATAGCCGAAGTGCGCGCAGCGCGTCAAAGCGCGCGTTGCCGCGAGGCCCATCGTCTCGTCGGGCGCGGCCGTTGGCCTGTCGCCCGCTCGCCTTGCTCTGGCTGAGGACGGAGGGCTAAGATCGCCCCCTGATAAGAAGAATTTTGTTGACATGAATCAATCGCGCGACTTATAAGGCGGCGGCTTTGGTACGTTGAAACCGAGTTCGGGGTGTTGAACCGTTCCCAAATAGCGTGGGCTGTGGGTTACGGCTGTGCCGTACTATCTCTGCTCGCCGCATTCGTCGCACCAGCACCGGCTCGCGGCACGAATCCGTTGTCCGGAGCGCGAATTACCGACAACTTGTACGGCACCACCTTCGTCAGCGCGAAGGAGGGTTGGGTGGTCGGTGCCTTCGGGGTCATCTACCACACCGGCGACGGCGGCCAGAGCTGGCAGCCGCAGATGTCCCACACCCAGGAACCCCTCTTCAGCGTCAGCTTCCCCGATCCCCGCGACGGCTGGGTGGTGGGTCGCTCCGGGCTCGTCCTGCACACCGGCGACGGCGGCGAGACCTGGGCACCGCAGCAGAGCGGCACACCGAAGCACCTGTTCAGCGTCGATTTCGTCGACGCCGACTTCGGCTGCGCGGTGGGCGACTGGGGCGCGATCGTGGTGACCAAGAACGGCGGTGCCACCTGGGAGCTGCGACAGCTCAAGCGCGACGTGATCCTCAACGGCCTCTCCTTCGTCGATCGCCAGCACGGGTGGATCGCCGGCGAGGCCGGCGCCATCCTGGCCACGACCGACGGCGGCGACACCTGGACCGAGCAGAACAGCGGTGTCGACAAGAGCCTCTTCGACATTCATTTCACCGATCTCCAGCACGGCTGGGCGGTGGGCATCGATGCCTTGATCCTGCACACCGACGACGGCGGTGCCACCTGGCAGGTTCAGCACGGCTCGACCAAGGTCGACGCGCTCGAGGAGGTGGGGTTCGCCGAGGCCTTCGACAATCCCAGCCTGTACGCGGTCACCGTGGTCAAGGACGAAGGCATCGCCGCCGGCGATCTGGGAACGATTTTCCAGAGCACCGACGGCGGCCACACGTGGAAGCGCCAGCCGAAGCCGGCCGACTGGGACGTGAGCTGGCTGCGCAGCGTGTCGCTGGCCCCGGGAACACACGGAGCCATCGTCGGCGCCGCCGGCCACCGCATCATGGTCGAGGGTACCCACATCGATCTGCCGCAGAAGAAGTGACATGCTGCCGAAACAGCTGATCGAACGCTACCTCAGGTTTCTGCTGCGCCGGCGCGTGCCGATCTCGATCGTGATCATGATCGGCACGCTGTTCTTCGTGTGGTTCACCGCCACGCGGCTGACGATCTTCACCAACTTCTTCGATCTCTACCCGCCGAGCCACCCCTACATCCAGCTCTACACGAAGTACCGGAGCATGTTCGGGACCGCGAACTCGCTGGTGATGGTGGTCGAGGTCAAGCACGGCACGATCTTCGACAGCCCCGAGACCATTGCCAAGGTCAACCGCATCACCCTCGATCTGCTGCACAACGTGCCGGGGGTGAACGGCGAGCAGGTGATCTCGATCACCCACCCCAAGCTGAAGACGACGCTCACCTCGGGCTCGGGCATCAAGGTGGTGCCGTTGATGTACCCGCGGCTGCCGCGCGACAAGGCCGACCTCGCCTTCCTGCGCCAGAAGATCTACACCACCGAGGGGGTGCGCGGCTTCTTCGTCTCGCCCGACGACAAGGCGACGTTGATCTCGGCGGGCTTCTGGGAAGAGTACTTCGACCTCAACGCGATGTGGACGAAGATCCAGGAGATCGTCAAGCGCGAGGAGGCCGACGGCACCGTCAAGATCTACGTCGCCGGTCCGCCCGTTCTCTACGCCTACTTCAACCAGGCCGTCTCGAAGATGGGCTGGGTCTTCCTGGCCACCGGCCTGGCGATGATCGGCCTGCTGTGGTTCTACTTCCGCAGCTTGCAGGGCGTGGTGATTCCGACCTTCTCCGGGCTGATGAGCGCCATCTGGGGGCTCGGCTTCGCCGGGCTGTGCGGCTTCACCCTCGACCCGCTGGTGCTGGTGGTGTTCGTGCTGATCACGGCGCGGGCTCTCAGCCACTCGGTGCAGTCGATGGAGCGCTATCACGAGGAGTATCACGCGTGCCACGACAAGCACACGGCGATCATGCGCTCCTACGTCAGCCTCTACAGCCCGGCGATGGTGTCGATCATGGCCGACGGCCTGGCCATCCTGACCATTGCGGTGGCCAGCATTCCGCTGATGCAGAAGCTCGCCTACGTGGCCAGCTTCTGGATCATCAGCATCTTCCTCAGCGTCGTCACCCTGCACCCGATCATCCTGTCGTACGTGCACCCGCCCAAGGAGCAGCCGCCCGCCCGCCGCCTGTCGGACAGTCTCTACGAGGGGATCACACGGGGGTTGATTTCCCTCGGCACCGGCAACATGCGCTGGGTGGTGGTCGGCACCTTCGCCGTGGTCATGGTGTTCGGCGTCTACTTCGCGCACCAGCTCAAGGTCGGTGACGCCGAGCCGGGGGCGGCGTTGCTCTACCACGACCACCCGTACAACGTCGCCTTTCGCGAGATGAACAAGAAGTTCGTCGGCGCCAGCCAGCTGGTCATCATTGCCGAGGGCAAGAAGCCGGGCGCCATCAAGGACGCGCACACGCTGAACAACCTCGACCTGTTCGCGCGCTACATGGCGCAGGGGGAAGGCGCGGGCGGATCGCTGACCGCGGGCACCCTGCTCAAGAAGATCTACCGCACCTTCCACGAGGGCGACCCGAAGTGGGAGATGCTGCCGGTGCGCGACGACTTCGTCGGCCAGCTCTTCTTCCTGATCACCTCCGGCACCAGTCGCGGCGAGATGGATCGCTTCTTCAGCCCCGACTACACCAACGCCACCATCACCATCTTCTACAAGAAGTACAACAACGAGATCATCCACGACGCCATCAACCGTGCCAAGGCCTACATCGCCGAGCACAGCCATCCTCAGGACAGCGTGCGCTACCTCCTCGCCGGCGGCCTGCTCGGCATCCTGGCGGCGTCGAACGAAGAGGTGGAGTGGTCCTACCACGTCAACGTGCCGCTGATCTTCTTGGTCGTCTTCCTTCTCAGCTTCGCCACCTACCGCTCCGTGGTCGGCGCGCTCATCGTCATGATCCCCTCGCTCGTCGCCCAACCGCTCTCCGAGGCGGTGATGTACCTGGTGGGCATCGACTTCAACATCAATTCCCTGCCGGTGGCGGCCGTCGGCATCGGCATCGGCATCGACTACGGCTACTACGTGCTCAGCCGCATCGTCGAGGAGTACGAGGAGACCAACGATTTCGACGAGGCCAACCGGCGCGCCATCGCCACCACCGGCAAGGCGATCATCTTCACCGGCACCACGCTGGTGGCGAGCGTCGTGTTCTGGCTCTTCTTCCCGCTCAAGTTCGAGGCCGAGATGGCCTTCATCCTGATGATGCTCATGATCTTCCACGCCATCGGCGCGTTGGTGTTCATCCCGGCGATGGTGTCGTTGTTGCGACCGCGATTCGCGGTGCAGCGTGCGGCGCAACGTGTGCAAATGGCGGTTCGCACCGGAACACGCGGCTGATGTCGCAAAAAGGGGGGTGACGATGCGTACACGACCACTTTGGATCGTGTCTATCCTTGCGTTTTCCCTTCTCGCCCTGACGGCGGTGGCGGCTCCCCCGCCCGACACGGGGATGGTCGCCAAGCAGGCCAAGGAGGCCGGCCTGAAACCCGGCGACGTGCTCGGCAAGAGCAACTGGGAGCTGGCCAAGGACCTGCTCCCGCCGGAGATCCTCAAGCACTACAAGGACGGTGGCTACTCGAACAAGATCATCGACTGGCCCCTCGGCATCTACGAGTGGGCTCCTTCCTTCAAGCAGGCCTCGCAAGCCAACCAGGGCCGCTACAAGGTCAACGCGGCCGGCACCGTCGTCGACAAGGCCAGCGGCAAGCAACCACCCTTCATCTACGGCCTGCCGTTCCCGCGGATCGACCCCAAGGATCCGCACGCCGGCATCGAGATCCTGTGGAACTTCCAGTACGCCTACTGGAACGAGGGCAACAGCCACAACATGACCATGCTCAGCTGGGTCAGCCCGGACCACCTCGACCGCGAATCGACCCAGGACGTGCGCTTCCTCTACTACGACGGCCAGCAGCCCGAATACCGGCTGCCCAACCCCAACAACTTCGCCAGCCAGTTCGTCACCATCGCCACCAGCCCGGCCGATCTCAACGGCACCGCCTCGCTCACCTGGCGCTACCGCGACTCGGACAAGCGCGACTCGGACTGGGTCTACGTCCCGGCGCTCCGCCGCGTCCGCCAGGTCAGCCCGTCCAACCGCTCCGACGGCGTGCTCGGCTCCGACATGAGCCAGGACGACGGCCCGTTCTTCGACGGCAAGCCGGAGGACTTCATCTGGAAGTACGTCGGCGAGACCGAGATGCTGCGCTTCGTCGACCCGAAGAGCTTCGACGACCAGCCGACCCAGGTGTGGCTGTCGACCGGAGGCTGGCGCGCCATCTGGCCCGACGACCCGATCGTGGGCTACCAGGATGCGGCGTGGAAGGGTCTGGCGTGGGCGCCCGTGCGCGCGGCACTCGCCCGGCGACCCTGCTGGATCATCGAGGCGACGCCGCGAGACAAGTACTACCTCTACGGCAAGATCCAGCTCTACATCGACAAGGAGACGTATCAGGGCGCCTGGAACCGCAAGTACGGTTGGAACGGCGACCTGCTCAATACGCTGCAGGTGCTGGCCTACCAGAAGCAGGAGCTGATCCGCCCCGACGGCAAGCACGAATGGCTCTGGGCCTCGACGCAGTCGTACCAGTGCGCCGAGAACGTCAAGATGAACCGCGCCACGCTGGGCGGGTTGCTGCCCAAGGGCAAGGACGTTCCCAACGACCGGCGCGTCCACTACGATCCGAGCTTCTTCGACTACACGACCCTGCAGCGGTTCGGGAAGTAGACGGCAAACGGGTCGTCGAGTCGCTTCGCGCGTTGCCCGTTGCTCGACGCATGGATTTTCGACCGACCGAGGATGAGGCGCGATTTCGCCAAGAGGTGCGCGGCTGGCTGCACCGCCATCTGCCGCCGGGCTGGGGCACCCCTGCCTTCCGAGAGCCGGCGACCGCGGCTGACAAGATGGCCTTCGCCAAGAGCTGGCAGCGCACCTTGTGCGCCGGCGGCTGGGCGGGCATCGCCTGGCCCCGCGAATACGGCGGGCGCGGCGCCAGCGTGGTCGAGCAGCTCATCTTCAACGAGGAGTACGCGGCGGCCCGCGCGCCCGACCTGATCAACCTGGCCGTCGGTCTCAGCCTGGTCGGGCCGACGCTGATCGCCTGCGGCCAGCCCTGGCACAAGGAGCGCTTCCTGCCGGAGATTCTCCAGGGCGACGAGATCTGGTGCCAGGGCTTCTCCGAGCCCAACGCCGGCTCCGACCTCGCCGCCGTGCGCACCACGGCCGACGTGCAGGGCGACGTCCTGGTGGTTCGCGGCCAGAAGGTCTGGTGCAGCTACGCCCGCTACGCCGACTGGTGCATCCTGGTCGTGCGCACCGATGCGAGCTTGCCCAAGCACAAAGGCCTCACCTTCCTCCTGGTCGACATGAAGAGCCCCGGCATCACCATCCGCCCGCTGCGGGAGATGACCGGCGAGGCCTGGTTCAACGAGGTGTTCTTCGACGAGGTCCGCGTGCCACGCGCCAACGTCGTCGGCGAGATCAACCGCGGCTGGGACGTGATCATGACCACGCTGGCGCACGAGCGCGGCGCGGCGGCGCCGCACGCCCGGCTGCAGATCGAGCGGCGCTTGCTCGCCGACCTCGCCCGCCGCACCCCGCGCAACGGCGCCAGCGCCGCCGCCGATCCGGTGATACGCCAGCGCCTGGCCCAGTTCGCCATCGAGGTGGAGATCCTGCGCCTGACCGCGTACCGCAACGTCGCCGTGATCCAGCGCGACGGCCGGCCGGGCCCGGAAGGCTCCATCCTCAAGCTGTTCTGGAGCGAGCTCGATCAGCGCATGAAGGACAGCGCCATCGAGATCCTCGGCACTCGCGGCCTGCTCGGCGGCGATTCGCCGCGCGCGGCCGACGGCGACTTCTGGTCGCGCGAGCTGCTGTGGTCGCGCGCCGCCACCATCTACGCCGGCACCTCCGAGGTACAGCGCAACATCATCGCCCAGCGCGTGCTGGGCCTGCCACGTTAGGGGTTGGTTCCCTCTTCCTCTGGGAGAGGGTTCGGGTGAGGACAACCATGAACGAAAATACCGGAATCATCGACGTGTGGACACAGTACCTGTCGCCGACGTCGCCGGACAAGCGCAGCGCACAAGCCGAGAACGTCTTTCGTCGTTACGGCAAGCTCGACTGGTACCACAACGGCACCAACGTCGAGCAGATGCTGGAGGACATGGACCGCGCCGGCGTCGAGACCGCCTGCATCTCGGGCGAGCCGGCTCACGTGCGGGAGGCGGTCAAGAAATATCCCAAGCGCTTCATCGGCGAGTACCACGCCGACCCGACCAACATCATGGCGGCCGTCCGCGGCCTGCAGGAGCACGTCGACAAGTACGGCTTCAAGGTGCTGCGCATCGAGCCGTTCCTGTGGCGCAAGCCGCCTACCGACGCGGCCTACTACCCCCTCTACGCCAAGTGCGTCGAGCTCGACGTCGCCTTCCAGACCCAGGTCGGCAATACCGGCCCGTTGTTCCCCTCCGAGACCGGACGGCCGACCTACATCGACCAGGTGGCGCTCGACTTTCCCGAGCTGCGCATCATCTGCGGCCACATCGGCTGGCCGTGGACCGAGGAGATGATCGCCATCGCCTGGAAGCACGCCAACGTCTTCGTCGACACCTCGGCGCACGCGCCGCGCCACTACCCGCCGTCGTTCGTCAACTTCCTCAAGACCTTCGGCCAGGACAAGGTGTGCTTCGCCACCGACTACCCGCTGCTCGCCTTCGACCGCGTCATCAAGGAGATCGACGAGCACCTCGGTCTTTCCCCCGAGGTGAAACGGAAGTTCCTGCGCGACAACGCGCGGCGGGTGCTGCAGCTGGAGTAAACCTGAACTAGTTCGAACAAGGGTTCCCTCTCCCTCCGGGAGAGAAGGGTCAGGGTGAGGGGGAGGACGCAGCGGCGCTGCCCAATTTTCCCACACCCCAGCCCTCTCCCAGAGGGAGAGGGAGCACGGAAAGAGCGGAGAGAAGATCATGCCCGACTTCAAAGCCATTCAGCTCAACATCGAAAACCAGGTCGCGTGGGTCACCATGAACCGCCCCGAGGCGCGCAACGCGATCAACGCCGGGATGCGCGACGAGCTGATCGCGGTGCTCACCGACGCCCGCAGCAACGGCGACATCCGCGCTCTGGTGCTCACCGGCAGCGGCAAGGGCTTCTGCACCGGAGCCGACCTCAGCGGCCCGCGCGGCCAGGGGCCGAGCGGGCCCGGCGCCGGACGCGAGGTGATGAAACAGAGCTCGCAGCGTTTGATCCGCGCGCTCTGGGAGCTGGAGAAGCCGGTGGTCGCCGCCGTCAACGGCGTCGCCGCCGGCCTCGGCTGCCATCTCGCCTTCGCCAGCGACCTGGTCATCGTCGCCCAGGAAGCGCGCTTCATCGAGGTCTTCGTCCGTCGCGGCATCGCCATCGACGCCGCCGGCGCCTTTCTGCTCCCACGGCTGATCGGGCTGCAGAAGGCCAAGGAGCTGGTGTTCTTCGGCAACGACCTGAGCGCCGACGACGCGGTACGCATCGGCCTCGCCAACCGCGTCGTCCCCGGCGACCAGCTCGCCGCCGCCGCCCGCGAGTGGGCCGAGAAGCTGGCGCAGGGACCGACGTTCGCCATCGGCATGTCCAAGCGCCTGCTCAACCGCTCGCTCGAGTCGTCGTTCGAGACCGCGCTCGAAGAGGAGGCGCTGGTGCAATCGCTGGTGACGCAGTCCGAGGACACGCGCGAGGGCATGGCCTCGTTCATGGAGCGCCGGCCGCCGAAGTTTGCCGGGAAGTGACTGAATCAGTGAGTCAGTGAGCTCATGGCGATGCCCGGGCCTACCGAGGAGCTGAAGGAGCGTACCAAGCAGTTTGCGTTGCGCGTCGTGAAGCTGTTTCGGCTGCTGCCGAGAACGGCCGAGGCCCGCGTGATTGGCGGGCAGCTATTGCGGTGCGGCACCGCGATTGCGGCGAACTATCGAGCAGCCTGTCGCGCCCGCTCAAAGGCGGAGTTCGTCGCCAAGATCGGAGTCGTTGTGGAAGAAGCGGATGAGACAGTCTTCTGGCTGGAGCTCCTGGCCGATGCTGGCATCATCGCCAAACAAAGATTGGACGCGTTGCAGACCGAGGCCGGTGAGCTCCTCGCCATCTTCGCCGCCTCCCAACGCACCGCCAAATCCACCCTGGCGTCAGCAAGAAAATGATCCGCAGTTCCGACAATGACTCAGTGACTCACTGACCCGGTGACTCAGTTCTTAAGTGATTCAGTCCCATGAAGGCTCTCGTCTTCCGCTTCTCGCTCCCCCGCTACGCGTACTCGAAGCTCGTCGGCCGGTGGAAGGTCGACGCCTACTGGGACCGCTGGTCGGCGCTCGCCTACACGGAGATCGCCGAGCCGCGACTCCACGGCGAGCGCTGGGTGCGGGTGCAGACGCAGCTCTG
This sequence comes from uncultured Binatia bacterium (SeqCode), assembly GCA_964648215.1. GTDB lineage: Bacteria > Desulfobacterota > Binatia > HRBIN30 > JACQVA1 > CAZYMF01. The sequence continues at coordinate 17,779 of CAZYMF010000017.1, forward strand.
CGGCATCTGCGGCAGCGACATGAGCGCGCTCCATCTCCACGGCAGCCCGGACTCGCCGCTGACGCCGTTCGTGTCGTTCCCGATGGTCATGGGCCACGAGATCGTCGGCACCGTGATCGAGCGCGGGCCGGCGGCGCGCCGCGTCGAGATCGGGCAGCGGGTGGTGATCAACCCGATGCTGTCGTGCACGCCGCGCGGCATCGAGCCGCCCTGCACCGCCTGCCAGGCCGGCGAGCTCAGCCTGTGCCGCAACTTCGCCGAGGGCATGCTGGCGCCGGGAATGCTCGTCGGCTCGACCCGCGGCGTCAACGGCGGCTTCGCGCCCTTCCTCGCCGTGCACGAGGAGCAGTGCATCGCCGTGCCCGCGGGCGTCGATCTCGCGCACGCGGTGCTGACCGACCCGGTGGCGGTGACGCTGCGGGCGATCCTGCGCCACCCCCCGGACGAGCGCGACGTCTGTCTCGTCTACGGCTGCGGCATCCTCGGCCTCGGCGCCATCGCCTGCCTGCGGTCGCTGCATCCCCACGCGCAGATCATCGCCGTGGCCAAGTACGACTTCCAGAAGCGGCTCGCCGAGCAGCTCGGGGCGAACGAAGTCGTAGAGCCGCGCCCCGAGCGCGCGCTGATCGAGGCCGTCGGCAAGCTCACCGGCGCCCGCCGCTACCAGCCGATGCGCGGCAAGCCGATCCTCATGGGCGGCGTGCAGCGGGTCTACGACTGCATCGGCAGCGCCGCGACGATCGAGACCAGCCTGCGGCTGTGCGACGCCGGCGGCACGGTGGTGATGATCGGCGTCGACGTCCCCAGACGGGTCGAGTGGTCGCCGCTGTTCTTCCGCGAGATCAACCTCGCCGGTTCGATGGCCGTCGGCGGCGAGACCTTCGAGGGCGAGCGGCTGCACACCTACGAGGTGTATCTCCGGCTCGTTCGCCAGGGCCGGCTGCCGAGCCTCGAGCCGCTCCTCACCCACCGCTTCCCGCTCGCGCGCTACGGCGACGCCTTCGCCACCTGCAGCGGGCGCGGCGGCGCGGCCGCGGTAAAGGTGGCCTTCGACTTCGGCGCGGGCGGCGAGGCGCCCCGTCACTGACGGCAGCGCATCCCCGAGCGCGTCGGCGTGCTACGGGCTGCGCATCGAGCCTGGCCCAAGGGTGTGCTATGGGCATCGCATGCACGCCCTCGATCGCTTGCCCGACTTGCTGAACGCGCTCAACGCCGAGAACGTCGCGTACGTTCTCTTCGGAGGACAAGCGGTCAATCTGCACGGCATTCTGCGATTCACCGATGATATTGACCTGTTCATCAGCCCGAGGCCGGAGAACGTGGAGCGGCTGCGCCGCGCGTTGCGCCGCATCTGGACGGACCCGTCGATTGACGAGATTCGCGCCGAGGATCTGGCCGGCGAGTACGCCGTGGTCCGCTACGGCACGCCCGACGACTTCTACATCGACTTGGTCTCGCGGCTTGGCGAGGCGTTCGCCTTTGCCGACGTGGAGTCCGAATGGATCGATCGCGGCGGTATTCGAGCCCGCGTCGCCACCGCACGGATGCTGTATCGGATGAAGAAGAACACCGTACGGCCGCTCGATCGAGCTGACGCCGCCGATCTCAAGGCGAAATTTCACCTCGAGGATGACTGAGATGCCGGTGCAGAAGTTCCGAACCTTCGACGAAGCGCGCCGCGCGCTCTGGCTGTCGGCAGACGATCCGCGCCTCGTGCTGCGCATGAAGCGCCTCGGCGACATGGCGCGCGCGCGCCGCAAGATCCACCGCGGCGTGACGCGCCTGCGGACGATCGAAGAAGCGAAACGCGACAAGGGCGCCGCCTGGCAGGTGCGTCCCGATTTGTGACGAAGGAGCACCGCGACCTATATCAGCAAACCCGCACTCCAGCGTGAAGTCCCTGCAAAGACGGACGGTACGTCCAATTTCCTCCCGGGCATGTTCACTCCTCCTCCAGCCCGAACTTCCTCTCACAGTGCTTGCGCATCGGCCTTGTCGCGCAATCGTATCCCCAAGACGCGAGTCAGCTGGCGGGATGGACGCGCGCGATCGGATTCTCCCAGCGCAGCTCGCCGAAGCGCCCAAAGTCTCCATCCGTGCTGCAGAGCAAGAGGCCGTGCTCGACCGCCAGCGCGGCGAGGTGGGCATCGGCCACCAGCTTGGGCGAGTTGGCGGGACCCCTGAGGAAGCGTTCGAGCCAGCTGCGGTGACGTTCGGTGGGCTGCGGACACCATACGTTGGGCAAATCGAGCCAACGCTGCACGCGCCGCCAGGCGTCGTTCATCGCGAGGGGATCGGGAAAGATTCGCGCATTGGTACTGATCCTCAGGAACGCGAGCAGGCTCGGCCAGGGCAGGCCCACCCGGATCGGGCTGTTCAAACGATCGTCGAGCCAGTCGAGCGCCGCCCGGTGCTGCTCGTAGTCCGAGACGACGGCGTACAAGAGCAAATTCGCATCCACCAGGATCAACGGTGTTCCTCGCCTTCGCCATAGGCGAGCACCTCGGAGATATCGTCGAGGCTCTTGAGTCGCGGCTGTCCGAGCGACGCCGATTCGGTACAAAAGCGTGTCTCGGGCCGTTGCTGTTTGCGGCTGCGCAGCGCTGCAATGCCGGCCCGCAGAACCTCGTTGACCGTTCGCTTGAACGGCTCGCGACGGGCGCGGTGCAAGCGATCGAGCTCTGTGGCCACATCGTCTTCCAATGTCAGCGTCGTCCGCATGCATCAAAGCATATGTCTGTGATGATTTGATGTCAAAGCCCAGGCTGGCGGAGGGGAAACCTTACACGCCAGCGGTGATCGTGCCTGGCGAATGCTTGGATCCGTGAAATCGGGACACCGCCGATCGAGAGCCCACAGCGTCTCGACCATGCGGCGTTCCGATGACTGACGTCGGGGCTCTACTCCGTGCCCTCATGGAGGCCGGTGTCCAGCTCGTTCTGTTGCCGCGTCCCTCTTGACGGCCGAGGGCCGCCCGGAGCAATTACCCTGACATGCCCTTCATCGATCTCGATGGAATCGCGCTGTACTTCGAGCGGCACGGCGAGTCCGGTGAGCCGCTGGTGCTGGTGCACGGCTTCACCGGCGACATCTCCGACTGGCGCTTTCAGATCGAAGAGTTCGCGTCGACGCAGCGCCTGCTGGTCCTCGACAACCGCGGCCACGGCCGCTCGCCGGCGCCGCACGATCCCACGGCCTACGGCATGGACGTCATGGCCGCCGACGTGGAGGCGCTCGCGGCCCACGTCGGCTTCGACCGCTACCACCTGGTCGGCCATTCGCTGGGCGGCGGCATCGCCCAGGAGATCGCGCTGCGCCACCCGCACAAGCTGCTGTCGCTGACGCTGCACGACACCTCGTATCGCTTCAATCACCGGCCGCTGGAAATGCCCGACGATCCGCCGCGCCTACCACCGGAGCGACTGCAGTACGTGAGCGAACGGATGGGACGCATGTCGTCCGAAACCCTGCTCGGCGGCTGGAACACGCTGCAGCAGTGGGGCGGCACCGAGGAGCGCCTGCCGCGTCTCGACGTGCGCACCCTGGTCATCTGCGGCGAGCGCGACTCCGCTCTCATCGTCGACGGCTCGCGGCGGCTGGCGGAACTGATCCCGGGCGCCCGGCTGTGCGTCATCGCGGGAGCCGCTCACTCGCCGCAGGAAGAGACGCCGGACGCGTTCAACGCGGCGCTGCGCGACTTCCTCCGCCACACGGGCTGAACGGCCGCGCCCCGGACGGCTACGCGGCCCGGCGCAAGCGCAACCCGCGCGGCGTCGCCGCGTGCTCGACGAGCGACAGCGCGCCGTCGACGAGCAGGGCCAGCAGCGCCGCCGGGAGGGCGCCGGTGAGAACGAGGTTGGTGTCGGTGGTGCTGAGCCCGGTGACGATCGGATCGCCGAGGCCGCCGGCGCCGATGAACGCCGCCAGCGTCGCCGTGCCGATGTTGATCACCGACGAGACGCGAACCCCGGCGAGGATCACCGGCGCCGCCAGCGGCAGCTCGACCTGCCAGAGCAACTGGCGCGGGCGCATGCCGAGGCCGAGGCCGACCTCGATCAGCTTCGGATCGACCCCGCGCAGCCCGGTCACCGTGTTGCGCAGGATCGGCAGCAACCCGTAGAGGAACAGCGCGACGATCGCCGGGCGGGCGCCGATGCCGAAGAACGGCAGCATGAATGCGAGCAGGGCGATCGACGGGATCGTCTGCAGCACGCCGGCGGTGCCGAGAGCCGCGGTCGCCAGTCGCGGCCGGCGGCTGGCGCCGATCCCGAGCGGAATCGCCACGATGCAGGCAAGCGCTTCGGCGATTCCGGTCATCGTCAGGTGCCAGGCGGCCAGGCGCAGCGTGATCGTCCGGCGCTGCCAGAGCAGCGCGAAGAAGCCCTCCTCGCGCGCCGCCCCGCTGGCTTCCTTCTCGCTCAGGCCCAGGCCGTTCAGAAACGTCGCCGCCACGTCGGCCGGAGCGAAGCGTTCGTCCTCCACCTGATGGTTCATCTGGCGCATGGCCGCCGCGTCGATGCGGCCCGCCAGCAGCCGCAGCGCCGCCGCCGCCCGCGGCGCCCGCGCCAGCAGATCCCTGCGCACCAGCGGCGCCGCCTCGTAGGGGGGGAAGAAGCCGCGATCGTCGCGCAAGGCGACGAGATCGGGCGAGGCCAGCTTGGCGTCGGTCGAGTAGCCGTCGGAGACGTCGATCGCTCCGTCCGCCAGCGCCTGGTAGGCGAGATCGTGCTCCATTCCGACGACCGACTCTGTCTGCAGGCCGTAGACGCGGCGCAGACCCGGCATCCCGTCCTGCCGCTGCAAGAACTCGTGCGACACGCCGTAGCGCAGCGGATGCTTGGCCGCGTCGCTGATGGTGCGGATGTGCAGCGCGCGCGCCCGATCCACGCGCATGATCAGGACGTAGGTGTTGTTGAAGCCGAAGGGAGCCAGCCAGAGCAGATCGTACTCCTTCGCGAACGCGCGGCTGACGCGCGCGTAGGCGTCGGCGCGCCCGTGGACCAGCGAGGTGTCGTGCAGGATGTCGCGCAGCCCCGTGCCCGTGTACTCGGCGTAGCCGTCGATGGCGCCGGTGCGCAGGGCGTCGAAGGCGACGTTGGTGCCGCCGAGATTGAAACGCCGGCTCACCCGCACGCCGGCGTGCTGCTCCAGCACCTGCGCCATCAGCTCGCCGAGGATCGCTCCCTCGGTGAACTTCTTGGCCCCGATGACGGCGGTGGGCGGATCGGCGGCGTAGCCGAAGGAAGCAAACCACGGTAGCGTGATCAGCCAGGCGCCGAGCAGGCACGAGCCGCGCCAGGCGCGACTCCTTCTCGCCGGCCGGCGCGCCGCCTCGCTCCTCATTCCAGTATCATCCCGCGCGCATCACGCATCGTCTTCCGCGTTTCCGTGCTCGGCCATCAGGCCGAGGAAGCTGGCGACGAAGTCGGAGGCCGGAGCACGGCGAATCTCCTCCGGCGTTCCGATCTGCACCAGAGCGCCGGCGGACAGCACCGCCACGCGATCGGCGATCAGGAAGGCCTCCTCGACGTCGTGGGTGACGAACAGGACGGTCTTGCGCAGCCGCGCGTTGAGAGCGCGGAACTCGATCTGCAGGCGGCGGCGCGTCAGCGGATCGAGGGCGGCGAAGGGCTCGTCCATCAACAGGATCGGCGGATCGGCGGCGATGGCGCGCGCCAGGCCGACGCGCTGTCGCTGGCCACCGCTCAGCTCGAGCGGGTAGCGAGACCCGTGCAACGCGAGATCGAGGCCGAGCAGCTCGAACAGCTCCCGCGTGCGCGCCCCCCTCCTCTCCGCCGGCCAGCCGAGAAGACGCGGCACGACCTCTACGTTCTCGCGGGCGTTCAGGTGCGGGAACAACCCCGCCTCCTGCACCACGTAGCCGATGCCCCGCCGCAGCGTTACCGCATCACTCTCACTGACGTCGGCACCGCCAACCCGCACCTCGCCCGACGTCGGCGACACCAGGCGGTTGATCAGCTTCAGCGTGGTGGTCTTGCCGCAGCCCGAGGGGCCGAGCAGCGCCACCGTCGCTCCGGCCGCGACGCGCAGGCTCAGATCCCGCAGCGCCACGTGGCCATCGGGATAGACCTTCCGGACCGACCGCAGCTCGATCATCTTACGGCCCGCGGCGGCATCCGCTCGTCGAACCCTGGCAACGGCCGCCGTCGATCCCGGCGCGACTCGGCCGTCGCTGAAAATTCTCGGCTCAGCATATTCCCCAAAGAGGTGTCTTGGTCTAATCTTCTCCCACGTTCCATTTCGCTGCAAGCGAACGCAACCAGCACGGGAGGTGCAACGACGAAACGGACGAATCTAGCTCCGCTCGAATCGGCACGTCTGGACAACGAACAGTCGTGGCGCGGGCCGTTGCGTCCATCCGCGGGCGGACGACTGCGCGTCGACGTCCACATCGAGCCCGAGGGGCCCTCGACGATGGCCGCCGACGTTCGCCGCGGCCTGTCGGCGCCGCAGAAACGGCTGCCGGCGAAGTATTTCTACGACGACCGCGGCTCGCGCCTCTTCGACCGCATCTGCGACCTGCCCGAGTACTACGTCACCCGCACCGAGCAGGCCCTGCTCGAGGAGGTGGCCGGCGCCATCATTCGCGCCTCGCGGCCGCGCGATCTGGTGGAGTTCGGCAGCGGGGCGTCACGCAAGACGCGGCTGCTGCTCGATGCCGCCGAGCGGGAGCTCGGCGAGATCCGCTACGTTCCGATCGACGTCAGCGAGAGCATGCTGCGGCGCAGCGCGCAGGCGCTCTTGCACGACTACCCGCGGCTGCGCATCCACGGCGTCGCCGGCGACTACGAGCGCCATCTCAACCATCTGCCCACCGGCCGCCACCGCCTGGTGGCGTTTCTCGGCAGCACCATCGGCAACTTCACGCCCCTCGAGGCCGAGGCCTTCCTGACCCGGGTGGCGGCGCATCTGGACAGAGGCGATCACTTCCTGCTCGGCGTCGATCTGGTCAAGGACCGGGCCGTGCTGCACGCCGCGTACAACGACGCCGCGGGCGTCACCGCCGCGTTCAACCGCAACGTCCTTCAGGTGATCAACCGGGTACTCGACGGCGACCTCGACCCGACCGCCTTCGAGCACCTCGCGTTTTTCAACGAGGAGAAGTCCCAGATCGAGATGCACCTGCGGGCGCAGCAAACTCACCGGGCACATCTGCGCGCGCTGCCGATGGAATTGACTTTTCGCGCCGGGGAGACGATCCACACCGAGATCAGCCGCAAGTTCACCCGCGCCGAGACCGAGGCAACGTTGGAGCGCGCCGGCTTCACGCCGGTCCGCTGGTTCGAGCCGTCCAACCGCTACTTCGGCCTGAGCCTGTCGCGGCGGCGCTAGTGTCGTGCCGCCGCGGCTCGTTGAAAGACCGCGGCGGCTTCACCGGACACGTTCCGAAGGTTGTTACGTTGTTGGTTGCTGGTTCGAACGCTCCAGGAACCAACGACCAACAACTTAACAACGAACAACCTTCCTCCCTCCCTGTCAAACTCGCATCAACTCGGGGATCATTCTCTCGACCGCGGCGAGCACCGCCTGCGGAGCCAGCCGATGGCGACAGAAACGATCGGCGCCGCAGCGAGAGCATGGCGTCGGGGCCGAGATCACCTCGACGCTTCGCCCCCGCGGCGCCCACAGCGCCGGGTCGCTGGGCCCGAACAGGGCCAGCGTGGGAGCACCGACGACGGCCGCCAGGTGGCTGATACCCGCGTCGTTGCCGACGTAGAGCGCCGCCCGCTGCAGCAGAGCCGCCACCCGGCGCAACGAGACTCCCCGAATCGCGGCGACGCCGTCAGGCGCTCGCGTGCCGCGCTCCATCTCGGCCGGCCCGAGCACGACGGCCACCGCGGCGTTGCGAGCCGGTGCCCGCACCCGCAGCTCGCGCACGAGATCGGGGAAACCATCCCAGCTCTTGCGTGGCGAGCCGCTTCCCGGGTGCACCACGATGATAGAGGCCGCGCCACCCAGATTTGCCCGGCACCACTCTTCCGCCCACGCCTGGTCCGCGGCGGTCGTCCACACCGCCGCCGGGGCCGGCGGCACCCCGGCGCACCGGGCGTAGTAGTCGATCGCGTGCTCGCCGGCGTGCATGCCGCGGAAGCGATGGACGCGGACGGTGCCACCGGTGATCGCGGCCAGTCGGGTCGCGAGCTCGGGAGCGCCGTGGCCCGTCCACGAATGCGCCACGGCGAAGCCGGCGAACAGGGATCGCGCCGACGCCGACGGCGGGCCGCCCGCAAAGAGATCCGCCACCTCGCTGCGGTCGATGGACGCCGTCCGGAAGGGGCCGTTCTCGACCAGCTCGACGGCGGCCGCATTCGCCACCAGCAAGGTCTCGCCGTGCGCTTGCCGCAGCCCCATGGCGGTGGGGAGAAAACAGAGGAAGTCGCCGAGAGCTCCCGGGAACAGGAGCAGCAGGCGTCCGCGGGCCACCACGTTCTGCGGCGTTTCACCAAGCATGGCGAATTGACTCGAAAATACCCGGCCGATATCTTGGCCGCGAGTCATCCCAGGAGCAAGATGCGAAGGGCCGTGGCCAAGACGCCGCTCGACCTCATCGGCGGCACGCCGGTGGTGCGTCTCAACCGCCTCGCCGGCGCCGACGACGCCGAGGTGTGGGGCAAGCTCGAAGCCGCCAATCCCGGGGGAAGCGTGAAGGACCGCATCTGCCTCGGCATGATCGAGGCGGCGGAACGCGCTGGGCGGCTCAAGCCCGGCGACACTCTCCTCGAGCCGACCAGCGGCAACACCGGAATCGGCTTGGCGCTGGTCGCCGCGGTCAAGGGCTACAAGCTCATCCTCACCATGCCCGACACGATGAGCGAGGAGCGTCGCAGTCTGCTGATGGCGTACGGCGCCGACCTGGTGCTCACGCCCGACACCAAGGGCATGCACGGAGCGATTCGCCGCGCGGAAGAGCTGCTGCGCGAGCATCCCGACTACTTCATGCCCCAGCAGTTCAACAACCCGGCGAACCCCGACGTTCACCGCCGCACCACCGCGCAGGAGCTGCTGGAGCAGTTCGAGCGCATCGACGCCTTCGTCGCCGGCGTCGGCACCGGCGGCACCATCACCGGCGTCGGCGAGGTGCTGCGCGAGCACATGCCCGGGGTGAAGATCTATGCGGTCGAGCCGGCCTCCTCACCGGTGCTCTCGGGCGGCGAGCCCGGCTACCACAAGGTCCAGGGCATCGGCGCCGGGTTCGTCCCGGAGACGTTGAACACCACGGTGTACGACGCCGTGATCACCGTTACCGACGACGAGGCCACGGCGTACACCCGCCGTCTCGCCAGCGACGAGGGGTTGCTGCTGGGAATTTCCTCGGGCGCGAACTGCTGTGCGGCGGTGCAGGTCGCCCGCGAGCTCGGGCCGGGCAAGACGGTGGTCACCGTCTTCTGCGACACGGGAGAGCGCTACCTGACCACCGACGTCTACCAGGCCGAGGGAATCTGATGGCCGGCGCCGACAAGCTCGAGCAGCTGCGCCGGATCCTGCGCGACATGGGCCGGGTTCTGGTGGCCTACTCGGGTGGGGTCGACTCGACCTTTCTCCTCCGCGTCGCGACGACGGAGCTCGGCGCCGGGACGGTCGCCTTGACGACGAAGTCGCCGACGGCGGGCGACGAGGACTTCGAGCTGGCGACCAAGCTGGCGCGCGAGCTCGGCGTGCGGCACCTGGTGATCGACGCCAACGAGCTGGAGATTCCCGGCTACGCCGTCAATCCGGTCAACCGCTGCTACTTCTGCAAGAGCAACCTGTACGAGATCTGTGCCGCGCAAGCTGCCCAGCTCGGCATCGAGCACGTCGTCGACGGCGCCAATCTCGACGACATGGGCGACTATCGCCCGGGCCTGACCGCCGCCGGGGAACGCCGGATCCGCCACCCACTCGTCGAGGCCGGGCTGACCAAGGAGGAGATCCGCGAGCTGAGCCGTGCTTTCGGCTTGCCCACCTGGGACAAGCCGTCGAGCCCCTGCCTGTCCTCGCGCTTCCCCTACGGCACCGCCATCACGCTCGCCGGGCTGGAGCAGGTGGGCGGCGGGGAACGGGTGCTCCACCAGCTCGGTTTCCGCGAATGCCGCGTGCGCTATCACGGCAGCGTGGCCCGCATCGAGGTGCCGGCGGCGGAGATATCCCGCCTGGCCGACGACAGCGTGCGCCGCGAGGTGGTTCGTCGCTTCAAGGAGCTGGGGTTTCTCTACGTCACCCTGGATCTGCAGGGTTTCCGCTCGGGGAGCCTCAACGAGGCGCTCGCGACCGCAGGTACCACTCGGCCCAGCGGAGATCCTCCGGAGTCGTGATCTTCAGATTCGCCGGATCGCCGGGCACGATCCGCACCCGTCGCCCCAGCCGCTCCACCAAGGCGGCGTCGTCGGTGGCGGTCACGCCCTCGCGGGCGGCCCGCGCGTGCGCCTCGCGCAGCAGGTCGGCGCGAAACACCTGCGGTGTTTGCGCCAACCAGATCCGGTCGCGCGCGGGTGTCTCGACCACCAGCCCCCGCTCGTCGACCAGCTTGACCGTGTCACGGCTCGGCACCGCCACCACGGCGGCGCCGGCGGCGGCCGCCGCCGCCAGGGCGGCGTTGACGCAGGCCACCGGCACGAACGGTCGCGCCCCGTCGTGCACCGCCACGATCTCCGTGTCATCCGCGAGCGCCGCCAGGCCCGCCGCCACCGAATCCTGCCGTTCGGCGCCGCCGACGGCATGCTTCGGAGCGATTCGCCATGGCCCCCATTGGTCGAGGAGGCGCAGCCAGCCAGAAACGTTGTCCCGTGCGACGACGACGACGACCTCGGCGATCTGCTCCGCGGCGAGCAGGGCGCGCAAGGTGAGAACCAGCATCGGGACGCCGGCGAGAGGCAGGAACACCTTGGACAGCCCGGCGCCCATGCGGCTCCCCTGCCCGGCGGCAACGACGATCGCGGCGACCTTCATGAAACGAAAGAAGGGGTCGGGATTGCTCCCGGCCCCTTCTTCAACCCAGCGGGCATTTCGCGCCGGATTCAGTGCGCGAAGATGTCCTTCAGCTCCTCCATGATCTTCTCCTCAGGGTGCGAGCGAGCGATCGACAGCTCCTTCACGAGCAGATTGCGCGCCGTGTCGAGCATCTTGCGCTCGCCGAACGACAGCTCCTTGTCTCCCTTGAGGACGAAGAGATCCCGTAAAACCTTGGCAATTTCGAGCACCGACCCAGTCTTGATCTTCTCTGTGTACTCGCGGTACCGGCGATTCCAGGTCTGCTGATCGATCTCCACGCGCTTCTGTCGCAGGATCTTGTAGACCTTGTTCACCATGTCCTTGCCGATGATGCGCCGCAGTCCTACCGAGGCCACGTTTTCGGTCGGAATCATAATGGTCATGTCATTGTCGAGGATCCGAAGCATGTAAAACGTTTTTTCGGTCCCCGAAATGTTTCTGACCTGGATACTCTGGATGATACCAACCCCGTGAGCCGGGTAGACGACCTTCTCACCCACCTTGAACATCGTCTGATCCTCCCTGGCCCCGAAAAAGTGTGCCATTATCGCATTTTGTCATCCCAGCGTCAAATCGGCCCCGGGCCCCGAGGGGCATCATAACTAGCTGGAATTCAAGGAATTGTCGTCGTGTTGTCGTACCAACGGGAATGCGCATTACCGCCATGGAGAATAGCATGGCTGCGGGCCCATAGCACGCCCCCGAATTGGCGGCGGGGTGGGCTATCGCTTTGCGTGACCTGCCGAGCGAGAGAAAATGCTTGCCGCTCGCCGACTTCGCGTAGTAAGCAAACTCGGTTGGCCGCGCGCCATAAGCCTGTGCGTTGGTGACAAGGGGGGGATACCCTGATGTGGGGAGGGGGCATGCAGCGTTACGTAACGTTCATCGTCAAGCATCGCCTGGGAGTCGTCCTCTCGGTCCTTCTGGTCACCGCGGTGCTGGCAACGCAGCTCTTCCACGTCCATCTCGAGATCCGGCGTCACGCCACCCTGCCCCAGCAACACCCCTACGTGCAGATCCAGAACCGCATCTCGGACCTGTTCGGCGGCGAAGCGATCGTCATCATCGGTGTCGTCGCCAAGCACGGCGACATCTTCACCCAGGCGATTCTCGACAAGATCTACCGCATCACCATGGCGCTGCACGACACCGCCGGGGTGATCGACACCAGCCTGTTCAGCCTCGCCGCGCCCAACGTGAAGGCGGTGGTCCCCGGTGCGGACGGGATGATGGACATCCATGCCCTGATGGACGAGCCACCCCGGACGCCCGAGCAGATCGCGCATCTGCGCAAGATCGTCTCGGAGGACAAGTTGTTTCGCGGCAATCTCGTCTCCGCGGACGGCACCGCGGCGGTGATCGTCGTGGAGTTCGACGACCGGATGACCGACCCCCAGATCGACAAGCGAATCGAGGACATCGTCGGGCCGGAACGGGACGACAGCGTCACCATTGCCCTGGCCGGGGCGCCCATCCTGCGTGCCGCCCTCACGCGCTACACGGCACTGATCGGGCTCCTCTTCCCCCTCGCCGTGATCGTCATCGGCCTGATCCACTACGAGGCCTTCCGCACGTTGCAGTCGGTGTTCCTACCGCTGGTCACGGCGCTCCTCAGCGTGGTCTGGGCGCTCGGCATCATGGGCTTGACCGGCCAGCCGATGGACACCTGGAGCGCGGTGACGCCGGTGGTGATTCTCGCCGTTGCCGCCGGGCACGCGGTGCAGATCCTCAAGCGCTACTACGAGGAGTACGCGATCGTGGGCGACAACGAGCAGGCCGTGATCCGTTCGCTGACCGCGGTCGGGCCGGTCATGCTCACCGCCGGGATGATCGCATCGGCCGGCTTCGCCTCGCTGATGACGTTCGGCGTCGCCAGCGTGCGCGTGTTCGGCCTTCTGCTGGCCTCGGGCATCCTCAGCGCGCTGGTGATCGAAATGACCTTCACCCCGGCGTGCCGCTGCCTGTTACCCGCGCCCAAGAGCCGCGAGACGCAGCGCGAGGGCCAGTCGTCGCACTGGCTGGACCGGGGCCTGGACCGAATCGCGGATCTCGTCGTCAGCCGCCCCCGTACCGTTCTGGCGTTCGCCCTGGCAATCGTTGGCCTGTCGATCGTCGGCGCAACGAAGATGCGGGTCGACAACAGCTTTCGCCTCTGGTTCGCTCCTTCGACTCAGGTCCGCAAGGACGACGCCTTACTGAACGAAAAGCTTCCCGGTACCGCCTCGGTCCGCATTCTGGTGGAGGGGACCAAGGAGAAGGCGCTCGAAGATCCGGCCGTGCTGCGAGCGATGTCCGACTTCGAGGCGTTCATGGAGAAGGACCCTCGCATCGGCGGGGTGACGTCGATCGCCGACCACGTCAAGCGCATGCACCAGGCCATGAACGACGGCAACCCGGCCTTCTACACCATTCCGGACAACTCGCGCCTGATTGCCCAGTACCTGCTCCTGTACAGCATGGCGGCCGGCCCCGACGGCCTGACCGCGTTCGTCGACGCCGGCTACCAGCGCGCCGTGATCCGCGGCCTCAGCAAGACCGACACCGCCGCCTTCTGCCGCAACTTGATCGCCCGGCTGAAGAAGTACGCCGCGCGGCGCTTCAAGGGCCTGCCGGTGACGGTCGGCATCGCCGGCGGAACCATCGGCGTGCAGACGGCAATGAACGACATCGTCGTCCACGACAAGATCGTCAACATGATCCAGGTCTCGGCGATCATCTTCCTGCTCTCCGCCCTGGTGCTGCGCTCCTTCGTCGGCGGCTTGTTCGTGCTCACGCCGCTGCTGGTGGCGGTGGCGGTCGAGCTCGGCGTGATGGGCTTCGGCCACATCTGGCTCGACATGACCACGGCGGCGATCACCGCCATGGGGGTGAGCATCGGCGCCGACTTCGCGATCTACCTGATCTTCCGCATCCGCGAGGAATGGGCGAAGGCAAACTCCGCGGCCGCCGCGATCCGCGCCAGCCTGCACTCTTCGGGCAAGGCGATCTTCTTCGTCTCCTCCGCGGTGGCGCTCGGCTACATGGTGCTGCCGCTCTCCGGCTTCAGCATCTGGATCCGCCTCGGGCTGCTGACGGCGGTGATCATCTCGGTGAGCGCCCTGGCCACGCTGACCGTCATCCCCGCGCTGGCGCTACTAATCGAGCCCAGGTTCCTCAAACACTCCTCGGCCCGGCCGTTGGTGACCGAGCCCGGCCCACACCACGCCGCGGTGGGCTGAGAAAGTCGATCGTCGATGGTCCAAGAGTTCAGCGTCGATGAGCCGGGGAACCATTCATCGCAGTCCCGACTATCGACTTTCGACCATCAACTATCGACTATCAACTATCGACCTCTCAGAACTCCACCACGGCGTCGGGCGCGTCGGTCAGGTGGACCGAATCGACGAAGCGCACCAGGCGGTCGCGCAGCGAGATCAGCAGTGAGTGGGTGCGATTGCCGTGGCCGAAGAAGCGCACGCCGCGCAGCAGATTGCCGTCGGTGACGCCGCTGGCCGCGAAGATGATCTCCGGGCCCGGGGCGAGGTCGCGCTCGTCGTAGATCCGATCGGGGTCCTTCACGCCCATCGAGAGCAGCCGGCGCTCGAACTCCTCGCGCCCTTCCCCGCCGGCCTTGGCGGGCACCAGGCGCCCCTCCATGCCGCCGTTGAGGCAGCGCAGCGCCGCCGCCGTCAGCACGCCTTCGGGAGCACCGCCGGTACCCATCACCGCGTGTACGTTGGTTCCCCGTACCGCGGCCGAGATGCCCGCCGAGAGATCGCCGTCGCTGATGAGCCGGATCCGTGCCCCGGCCTCGCGAATGTCGGCGATGAGCTCCTCGTGTCGCGGACGGTCGAGCACGATCACCACCAGGTCGGACACCGAGCGGCGCAGGCGGGAGGCGATCGCCCGCAGGTTCTCCTTCACCGGGGCGTCGATGTGCACCGCTCCCTTGGCAGCCGGCCCGACGATGATCTTCTGCATGTAGCAATCGGGAGCCTTCAGCAGCCCGCCCTTGTTGGATGCCGCGAGGACGGCGATGGCGCCGGGCGAGCCGGTGGCGCACAGGTTGGTGCCCTCGAGCGGGTCGACGGCGATCGAGACCTCGGGGTCGTCCCCGCCGCCGCGGCCCACCTGCTCGCCGATGAAGAGCATCGGCGCCTCGTCGCGCTCGCCTTCACCGATCACCACCTCGCCCCGCATCGGCAACGTGTCCATCGCCTTGCGCATCGCCTCGACGGCCACCTGATCGGCATGGTGCCGGTCCCCCCGCCCCATGGTGCGGGCGGCGGCCACGGCGGCCTCCTCGGCCACGCGCAGGAACTCACGCGACAGCAGTTGTTCGATCGGCATGGCCGCTTCCCCCTTTTTCGTCCGACAGCGCCCGCGGTGTCACCGCGGCTTCACTGCCCCTTGCCGGCGTAGATGTCCATCACCGCGTGCAGGAACTTCACCGCCTCGTCGCGCGGGCGCTGGAAGGAGTTGCGGCCGATGATCGAGCCGAAACCGCCGCCGTCGCGAATGGCCCGCACCTCATCCAAAATCGCCGCCGTCTCCTTGGCCTCGCCGCCGGAGAAGATGACGATGCGCCGGCCGTTGAAGGCGCTCTGCACGACGTGGCGCACGCGCTCGGCGAGCGTCCCGACGGGAATGCGCTCCTTCTCGTACACCTTCTTCGCCGCCGCCTGCTCGATGTGCGCCGTCGGCGGCTTGACCTTGATCAGATGCGCCCCGAGCTGCGCCGCGATCTGCGCCGCGTAGGCGACCACGTCGATGGCCGTCTCGCCCTCCTTGGACAGACCCGAGCCGCGCGGGTACGACCACACCACCACCGCCAACCCCTTGCGCTTGGCCTCCTCGGCGAGGGCGCGGATCTGGCCGTACATCTCGTTGCGCGCAGCCGAGGCGGGATAGATGGTGAAGCCGATGGCGACGCAGCCGAGCCGCAGGGCCTCGTCGACGCTGCCGGTGATCGCCGGGCACGGATCGCCGCCGCCGTACAGGCTGTCGGAGTTGTTGAGCTTGAGGATGAGCGGGATGTCGCCGGCGTAGTCGGCGGCGGCGGCTTCGAGAAATCCGAGCGGAGCGGCGTAGGCGTTGCAGCCGGCCGCCAGCGCCAGTTCGAAGTGGTAGCGCGGGTCGTAGCCGGCCGGGTTCGGAGCAAAGCTGCGCGCCGGTCCGTGCTCGAAGCCCTGGTCGACGGGCAGGATCACCAGGCGCCCGGTGCCGCCCAGACGTCCGTGGTTGAGCAAGCGGGCAATGTTGGTGCGGGTGCCCGGCGTATCGCTGCTGTACCAGCTCAGAATCTCACGCGTGCGTTCGGTCATCGTGTTCTCCTTGAGAGCGCGCCGGTTCCAGTAAGCGCGGCGCATCAAGCCTACAACCACGCCCCCTAAGCCGTCAACGCCACCCGCGCCGCTTCGAGCGAGGCGCAGTCGTTCACGTTGTAGCGCTTGAGATTGCGGTCGATGCGGCGCGCCAAGCCGCTCAGAACCGTTCCCGGCCCGACCTCGACCACGGTGTGAATTCCGGCTTCGGCAACCATCCGCGTCATCAGCTCGTGCCAGCGCACGCGGCGGCTGACCTGCCGGGCGAGCCCGTCGCGCGCCGCCGCGGCGTCGCGGATCGGCGCGGCGTCGACGTTGTTGTAGAGCGGTAGCCGCAGGTCGTGGAACGTGATCCCCTCGAGATCGGCGCGCAGGCGCTCTTCCGCCGGTCGCATCAGACGGCAGTGAAAGGGCGCGCTGACCGGCAGCTCGATCGCCTGCTTGGCGCCGCAGCTGCGGGCGGCGGCACGGGCGGCTTCGCGTTCGCCGGCAATGACGATCTGGCCCGGCCCGTTGAGATTGGCGATGTCGACGACCCCGGAGGTCATTCCCGCCAAGGATCTCTCGACCGCCTCCACCTCCGCGCCGAGCAGAGCGTACATCGCCCCCTGCCCCTCGGGCACCGCCTCCTGCATGTAGCGACCGCGCCGGTGCACCAGGCGCACCGCGTCGCGGAACTCGAGGCCGCCCGCCGCCACCAGGGCCGAGTACTCCCCGAGGCTGTGTCCGGCCACCACCGACGGCTCCAAGCCCAGCAGCCGATACAGCGCCACGCTGACCAGCACGATCGCCGGCTGGGTGTTGGCGGTACGCTTGAGCTCCGCTTCGGGACCCTCCAGCACGACACGCGACAAGGGGAAGCCGACGGCCTCGTCCGCCGCGGCGAACAACGCGCGCGCCTCGGCGAACCCGTCGCACAGATCCCGGCCCATTCCCACGGCCTGCGATCCCTGCCCCGGGAACAGGAACGCGACACCGGTCAAGCTCATGCCACCTCTCTTTCCGCGACGTTGCGGCCGCCCGCGGATATTGGCGCGCCCGCCGGCCTGGGGCAAGCCGGGTTACCGGGACGCCGGGTCGTCCAGCTTCGCTTCGCGCGAGGAGCGCGGACGCCGGCGGGAGGCGTGGCGACATGCCCGCGGGGGCTACGTCGCCGCGCCCTCCGGTGCGGTGTCGGGCGTCAACGTGAAGTAGAAGGTGGCCCCTTGCCCGGCGGCGCCCTCGGCCCAGACGCGGCCGCCGTGCTTCTCGACGATTCGCCGGACGATGCTGAGCCCGATCCCGGTGCCTTCGAACTCCTCGGGACCGTGCAGTCGCTGGAACACGTGGAAGAGCTTGTCGCCGTAGCGCGGGTCGAAGCCGACGCCGTTGTCGCGCACGAAGTACACCGGCGCACCGTTGCCCGATGCGCCGATCTCGATGCGGGGCGCAGCCACCGGGCGCGTGAACTTGATGGCATTGTCGATCAGGTTGTCGAGCAGTTGCCGCAGCAGGGTCGGATCCGCCGTCGTCCTGGGCAGGGGACCGACGACGAAGTCGATCGCGCGCTCGCCGGCGCGCGCGCGCAGCTCCTCGAACGCGCTGCGGGCAATCACGGCGAGATCGACCGACAACGGCTGCAGCTCGGCGCGGCCGACGCGCGAGAGCTGCAGCAGCGCGTCGATCAGCTGCCCCATGCGCTCGCTCCCCGCGCGCACGCGTTGCAGGTAGCGCTTCGCCTCCTCGGGAAGCTGCGTGCCGAAATCTTCCTCGAGGATGCGAATGAATCCCTCGATGTGCCGCAGCGGCGCGCGCAGGTCGTGCGAGACGGAGTAGTTGAAGGCCTCCAGCTCGCGGTTGGCCGCCTCGAGCGCCGCGGTGCGCTCGCCCACGCGCCGCTCCAGATCGGCGTTGAGTCCCAGAACCTCCTCCGCGGCGCGACGAGAGCGCTCTTCGCTCGCGCGCAGATCCTCGATCATCCGGACGTTTTCGTCGCGCACCGCGAGATCGTGGAGCGCGTAGCCGATGTCCCCGGCCAGCTGCTCGAGCAGCGCCCCCTCCTCGTCGTCGAAGGCTTCGGGCCGCGTCGCGCAGACGCTGAGAGCGCCGTGCAACGTCGCGCCAAACTCGATGGGGAACGCCGCCGAGGAAGCGAAGCCGCGCGCCAGCGCCTCCTCACGCCACGGCTTCATCTGCGGGTCGCTGTCGATCGAAGAGACCACGCAGGGCCGCCGCGTGCGGATGGCCGTGCCGGTGGGCCCCCATCCGGTCGGCGTCTCGTCCCACGTGATCCGAGCCGAGGCCAGATAGCCGGTCGGGTCCCCGGCGCTGGCCACCGGACGAACGCAGCTGCCCTCGGGCTGCGGCACTCCGATCCACGCCATCCCATAGGCACGGGTCCGGAGCAAGATGTCGCACGACTGCTGCAACAGCCGGTGGCGATCGGTCTCCCGCACGATCATTTGGTTGATCTCGCGGATGGCCGACAGCAGAGACTGCAGGTGCGCGATCCGCGCCTCCTGTCGCTTGCGCTCGCTGATGTCGCGCACGATCGAGACGAAGAGGCGCTCGTCGCCGATCGCGGCCGATGTGGCGCTCACTTCGACCGGGAAGCTGGTGCCGTCACGGCGCCGGTGCGTGGTTTCGAAGACGATCGCCCGTTCGCCGGCCTGACGCATCTGCTCCCGTAGCGTCGACAGCTCGCTCGGGACGCGCAGGTCCGCGATGTGGAGACGCAACAGCTCCTCGCGCGTGTACCCGTAGGCGCGCTCGGCCGCGCGGTTCACCTCGAGGAACCGTCCCTCCTGATCGGAGAAGAGCACGATCTCGTTGACGCTCTCGCTGAGCAGACCATAACGCTCGCGCGCTTCGGCCGCGGTCCGTTCGTGGGCCAGGTCGCGAGCCATGATCTGCAATTGCTGCCTTCGCGCCAGCGCCAGCAGAAAGCCGGCAAATGCCATCACGACCAGGCCGGCGAACACGACGGTCGGCCACATCTCCGTGTGGTATTCCGCCAAGGCCTCGCTGCGGTCGATCTTGACCATCAGTGCCCACGACGTGCCGTCGATATGACGCGTGGCGGCCAGCACCGGCACTCCACGGTAGTCCGTGAACACCCCGAACTTCGGTTCGCCCGCCAAGGCCGCAACGGCGAGCGCGCCCGCGCGGGAACGGGGCGGGCGGAGAGGGGTCTCGTCGGCGCGGCCCAGTCGTAGCGCGGAGAGGTAGATCACCTCGTCGCCATCCCCCGCGACCAGCAGAGTCTCCCCCGTGCCCGCCAGAACGTCCTGCCGCCGCAGGATGGGCGCCAACCTCTCACGCGGATCCATCAGCAGGACCACGGCACCGGTAGCAGGCTCGTTTCCGACCGGAGCGGCAAACGCGAGCCACCAGCGTCCGGAGCGGTCGCTCAGACGGCTGACGCCGTAGCCGGCCGTCATGGCCCGTTGCCCCACGGCGGTGGCGTCGGGACGCTCGTCGTACGCGCCAAGCTGCAGCAGGTCACGCCCCGCGCGGTTGTAAAGCAGGATCGAATCGTAGCCATAAGTCTGGAGCAGCCGCTCGAGGATTTGCGTCAGGTGCGCCAGGTGGCGTGCGTCCGGGTCGTCCGCATGCCCGACGAGGTCCACCACCGAGGGATAGCCCGCCACCATCTCGGCATCGCCACGCCGCTCTTCGAGAAAGGTCTCGATCGTCTTCTGCTGCTCCGTGGCCAGTGAGGACAGGCGCGCCCGCCAATGTGCCACCGTCCGGTTCCAGGCGCGGTGAACGAGCCACCAGGCCAGCCCCGCCATCAAGGCGGCGCCGACGATCACCGCGGTGGCGACGGCGCCGCGCCTCGGCTGCGACAGGCGAGGAAGCCGATCGTGCTCGGCGGCGGATGACGGCGCCATGCGGGTTCGCCGCTAGTCGGAGCCGGGCTCCGAGCCAGCTTCGTTCGCGGCCGACGGGGGTATGCGCGGCACCTGCACGAGGAAGCTGCTCCCGCGCCCCGGCTCGCTCTCCACATCGATGCTGCCGCCGAGCAACGAGAGCAGCCGCTTGCTCACCGCCAGGCCGAGGCCGCAGCCACCGTAGCGGCGGGTGGTGCTGCCGTCCAACTGACGGAAGTCCTCGAACATGAGAGGAATGTCGGCGGCGCCGACGCCGATGCCGGTGTCGCGCACCTCGATCGCCACCGTCCCATTCCTGCACTCCTCGTGTACCCGCACCTCGCCTCGCTCGGTGAACTTGATGGCGTTGTCGAGCAGATTGCCGAGAATCTGCCGCAGGCGGAGCGCATCGCTGGTCACCTCCACCTGCTCCTCGGGAACGTCGCACGAGAGGCGCAGGCCCTTGGCTTGAGCGAGCGGGGCAAAAGCCCGCACGGTCTCGCGCACGAGCGCGGCCACGTCGAAGGCGGCGAAGTGCGGCTGCAGCGCACCAATCCGCAAGCGGGCGACGTCGAGCGTCTCGTTGATGAGCTCGGTCAGGTGGTTGGCATTGTCCAGGATGGCCTCGATCATCGCGTCCGACTCGGGGTCGAGCCGCGGGCCCAGACCCTCTTTCAGAACCTCCACGTAGCCGAGGATCACGTGCAACGGCGAGCGCAGCTCGTGGGAGAAGGCGGCGAGGAACTCGTCCTTGAGGCGATCGGTCTGCGCCAGCTCCGCGTAGAGCTCGCGCAGCTTGCGCTCGGCGGCGACACGCTCGCTGACGTCACGCTGAATGGCGGAGAAGTTCACGATGCGACCGGAAGGGTCGAAGACCGGGGCGATGGTCAGCTCGGCGTGATACAAGCCCCCGTCACGGCGACGATTGATGAGCTCGCCGCGCCAGACCTCGCCGGCGTTGATCTGCCACCACAGGTCGGCGTACAGCGCCGGATCGTTCTGGCCGGATTTCAGCAGCGCCGGGGTCTTGCCGACCACCTCCTCGGCACCATAACCGGTGATGCGGGTGAAGCCGGGATTGACGTAGACGATACGCCCGTCACGGTCGGTGATGACCACCGCCTCCTCGGCCTGCTCGATCGCCGCCGCCACGCGAGCACGTTCGGCCTCCGTTTCGCGCAGTACCCGCGCCGCCGCGAACTCCCGCAGCGCCCGATCCACGGCGGTCGGCAGGCGGGCCAGATTCCCTTTGAGCACGTAGTCGGTGGCGCCCGCCTTGAGGCATTCGACGGCAACCTCCTCGCTCAACCGCCCGGTGACAAAGATGAAAGGCACCGCCGCTCCGAGCTCCTTCCACAGCGCCAAAGCCTCCAGGCCCGAGAACCGCGGCATGGCGTAGTCGCACAGGATCACCTCGGGGACACCGTCACGCACCAAGTCGGTGAACCGGTCGGCGCTCTCCACGCACGACGACTCGACGTCGAACTCGTGCCGGAGAGCCGCCTCCGCGAGCTCGACATCTACCGGATCATCGTCGACGAAGAGGACTCGCAGCCGTCTGAGCATCGCACTCTTCAGTTCTCCCCCGGGACGCGGACGAAGAGGAAGCCCGAGTCGCGCCGATCACTCAGGACACGCAGCAGCTCGGTGACATCGATCGGCTTGTTGAGAAATCCGAGGGCACCGTGCTTGTAGCTCTGCAGCCGGCTGCTCACCGAGTCTGACCCGGTCAGCACGATCACCGGGATATGCCGCAGATGACGGTCCTCCCAGATCGTGTCGAGTAGCTCCCGGCCGCTCATCCGCGGCAAGCCCAGATCGAGCAGGATCAGATCGACCCGTCGCTCCTCGGTCCGCGCCTGGTACTCCTGTCGCTGCAGCACGATGAGCGCGCTCTCCGCGTCGGCCACGACGCGCACCGGGTTCAGCAAGCGGGCGCGCCTCAACGCGTGGACGGTCAAGTCGGCGTCGTTGGGCTCATCTTCGACCAGGAGGATCAGGCCCGGGGCGGGTTCTGTCACATCGCTTCTGCCAACCATTGCCCCTCCAATCGAGCTACATCGACAGATGACGTCGAGAGAGATCGGATACTCTCGACAATTGTACAGCGACCGGGAGACGGTATCTAGGCATCTAATGATCAAACGGGGGGGCAGATTCAGGTTGATGGCACTCCAACAGGGATGTTGTTCGGCTGCCGGAGCACCCACCGGAATCGCGGCCCGGTCTTGCGGCCGTCCAGCGATCGTGATTGTAAAGCGGTCCATTGTTCTGGAGGCAGACCGCGTATGGCAAAGAAAACCGCAACCAAGAAGGCGCCGGCGAAGAAAACTCCGGCAGCCAGGTCCATCAAGGCAAAAAAGAAGACGGCGGCCAAGCCGCACAAGGCCGCCAAGAAAAGCGCCGGCGCGTCGAAGTACGACCAGCCGGGCGCGCCGTGGTGGAAGAAGTCGATCTGAGCGCCCGGGTGCTTCGGGTCGGGGGAGACGGGACAGGATGTCCCGTCACTCCTTCTTCTTCAGCCGGGTGCGGTTGGCTTCGATGAAGGCCCGCAGGTCATCGGTTGCAGCCAGCAGCTTGTCCCATTGCTCCTGGTAGAGCGTGACGGGGAAACGGCCCAGTCCGTACACGGACACGGCACCCTTTTCCGACACGCGAAAGCTGACGGGCCCGGTGGTCCGGCGGCTCGTCTTCAGCGCTTCGTTCTCGGCGCGCAGGCGCTCGAGCTCCTTTTGCACGTCTTCGTCCGGCACGGCAGCCCTCCCTCGCTCGGCACCATCCTATAGCACCACAAGCAGCGGCGCGTCATCCGCCGGCGGCGCGGCTGGCCAGGATCGAGCGCGTATCCCAAATGAGGAGGGCAACGAGGCAGAAGTGGAAGGGGACCGTGGCGATGACTCGAAAACTGGCGCTCTCGTTTGATTGGCAAGGCGGTTTCGGCCGCGAGCGGATCAAGATCGCCGACGGGGTCGGCGCCGACTGCGGCAGGGCGCTCGAGCAACGGTTGACCCGAGGGTAGAGAGCGTGCGTCTGGGAATCGACCTCGGCGGCACCAAGATCGAGGGCGTCGTCCTCGACGGCGACAACCGGCCCCGCTTTCGCACCCGCATCCCGACACAATCGGAGCGCGGGTACGCTCACATCCTGGACCGCGTCGGCGCGCTGGTCGAGCAGCTGCGCGCCGAGGCCCCCGGCTGCAACGCCGTCGGCATCGGCACGCCCGGGGCGATCTCCCGCGTCGACGGCACGATGAAGAACAGCAACACCACCTGCCTCAACGGCCGCGACCTGCGCCGCGACCTGGAGCAGCGCCTCGGCCTGCCGGTGGTGATGGAGAACGACGCCAATTGCTTCGCCCTGGCCGAAGCCGTGGCCGGAGCGGGGACAGGCGCGGACCTCGTCTTCGGCGTCATCCTCGGCACCGGTGTCGGCGGCGGCCTGGTGATCGGCGGCAAGGTGAGGCGCGGCCTGCAGAACATCGCCGGCGAGTGGGGCCATCAAGGGATCGACCCCCAGGGCCCGCTTTGCTACTGCGGGCAGCGCGGCTGCGTCGAAGCCCACATCGCCGGCCCCGCCCTGACGCGACACTTCGCCACCCTGACCGGCGAGACGCTGCCGGCCGAGGCCGTCGTCGCCCACGCCCGCGCGGGTCACGCGCACGCCGGCGAGGTGTTCGAGTATTTTCTCGATCGCTTCGGACGGGCGCTGGCCAACGTGATCGACATTCTCGATCCCGACGTCGTCGTCCTCGGCGGCGGGCTGTCGAACATCGACGAGCTCTACACCCGCGGGCGCGAGGCGGTACAGCGCTACGTGTTCAACGACGAGCTGCGCACCCCCGTCGTGCGGCACCAGCTCGGAGACTCCGCCGGCGTGATCGGCGCCGCCCTGCTGCTGCCGTAGCGCGGCTCACTCCTGCCCGCGCGGCGGCTCGCCGGCATAGCGCGCGCGCGGACGAATCAGGCGGCCCTCCTGGTACTGCTCCAGGCCGTGGGCGATCCAGCCGACGACGCGGCCGAGCCCGAGCAGCGCCAGCGGCGCGCCGGACGGCAACCCCAGCGCCCGACACAGCGTGACGACGCCGAAGTCCACCGTCGGATGCTCGTTCATCAGCTCCCGCACCGCCTCGCTGAGAGCGAGGGAAAGCGCCACGTCGCGCGACTTCGGCCGGTGCTCGGCCACCAGCCGGAGCAACACCGCACCGCGCGGATCGCCGTCGGGATAGAGCGGGTGGCCGAAGCCGGGCATCGCCTCGCCACGTCGCAGCCGGGCGAGGACCACGCGCCGGGCCCCGCCCGGCGCGCGCGCCTCGTCGAGCAGCCCCTGCGCCCGCTCGCAGGCGCCGCCGTGTTTCGCGCCGCGCAATGCCGCCAGGCCGGCGGCCACCAGCGCGTACGGTGTCGACCCCGCCGAGGCGACGCAGCGCGCGGTGAAGCTCGACGGGTTCAGGCCGTTGTCGGCGTAGAGCACCAGCGCCGCCTGCAGCAGCGCGGCCACGGCGGGCCTTCCCGGCGCCCACGAACGCTGCAGCACCAGCGCCACCGGGTCGCGCGTCGGACGAGCACCCACCGCGGCGCCGGCCAGGAGCCGCAAGATCCGCGCGCCTTTGCGCTGCACCGCCGCGGGGCGCAGGTCGAAAGCGCCGGGATCGTGCGCCTCGGCTACCGGGAGAAACAGCTGCAGCGCCTCCAGCGGCGGCAGCGGCGAGGCCACGCGGACCAGGGTGGCCCACTCGGGCGGCACCAGGAGCTCGTCCGGGAACGACGCCTGCAGATCGCCGCTCCACAGCAGGGAGGCCACCTGCTCGATGGTGCAGGTGGTCGCCAGCGTCACCACATCGCGCCCGGCGTAGTAGAGGCGGCCGTCGTGAATCACCGACAGCCGCGACTTCAGCACCGGCATTCCCCAGTGCAGCGCTTCCTCCGCTGCCTTGACCGGATCGCGGCGGAGTTGCTTACGCTGCTTCAGAAGCCAGATGTCCTCCGCCAGGTAGCGCCGGCGGCGCGAGCGGCCGCCCTCGGCCTCGGAGCGGATCAGACCGCGGCTCACGTAGGCATAGAGCGTGGGCACGTTGACCCCGAGCTCCGCTGCGGCCTCGGCCGCCGACAGATACGCCGCCATCGTCGCCGTCTCTCTATCGAATATTGATTTACGGATCAATCAATTGATTCTCAAATCAATATTGACAATGTTTGGGCAAGCATCCAGGATCGGCCGCGACAGCGAGGGAAGGAGGGCTTTGCCATGACGTACCCAGCGAACGACGAGCGCGGCGCCGCGCCGGCCTCTGCTCCCGTCACGCTCAAGCGCGGCCTGGAAGGCGTCGCGGTGGCGCAGACGCGCCTGAGCAGCGTCGACGGCGAGCGGGGCGAGCTGATCATCGGCGGCTTTCCCGTGGAGCGCCTGGCCCCGGCGGCGCGCTTCGAGGAGGTGCTCCACCTGCTCTGGCACGATCGCCTGCCAACCCGGCGCGAGCTCGACGCTCTCGATCGCCAGCTAGCCGCCGAACGCGCCCTGCCGGCCGCGACCGTCGCGCTGCTGCGCGCCGCCGCCGCGCGGCGGGTGCCGGCCATGGACGCGCTGCGCATGGCGGTGACGACGCTCAGCCTGGGCGACGACCGTCCCGAAGACGGCTCCCGCACCGCCAACCTGCGACGCGCGATCGAGCTCGTCGCGCGCTTCCCGACCATCGTCGCCGCCTATCGGCGGCTGCGGCAGGGCCGGGAGCCCGTCGCGCCGCACCCCCGCCTCTCCCACGCGGCGAACTTCCTGTTCATGATCAGCGGCGAAGAGCCGCGCCCGGAGGTGACGCGAGCGCTCGAGACCTATCTCAACACCGTCGTCGACCACGGTCTCAACGCGTCCACCTTCACCGCCCGGGTCATCGTCAGCACCCGTTCCGACATCTGCTCCGCGCTGGTGGGGGCGATCGGCGCCCTCAAGGGACCGTTGCACGGTGGCGCGCCCGGACCCGCCCTCGACATGGTGTTCGAGATCCAGGCACGTGCCGCCCGCAGCGGTCGCCCGCTCGCCGACGAAGCCGCCGCCTACACCCGGGAGGTGCTCGCCGGCGGCGGCCGCCTGATGGGCTTCGGGCACCGGGTCTACAAGGTCCGCGATCCGCGCGCCGAGGTCCTCGGCGCCGCCGCCGCGCGGCTGTTTCGGCGTGCCGGCGACATGCACCTGTACGACGAGGTCCGCACGGTGGAAGACGCCGTCCTTCGTGTTCTGCACGAGCACAAGCCGGGCCGCCGGCTGGAGACCAACGTCGAGTTCTACACGGCGCTGCTGCTGCACGGCATCGGTCTCGACACCGAGCTCTTCTCCCCCACCTTCGCCGTCGCCCGTGCCGGCGGGTGGACGGCGCACGTGCTCGAGCAGATCGGCGAGGACCACCTCATCCGGCCGAGCTCGATCTACGTCGGGCCGCGCGACCGCTCGTGGGTAGCGCCGGAGGCGCGAGCGAGCACAGCGGTGCCCGTCGACCTCGACGCCTCCACGCAGGTCAGCGCCGGATAGCGTGCCTCAGCTCGGCAGCACGCCGTCGGCGCGCAGCGCGGCGACACGGGCCGGCGAGTAGCCCAGTAGATCGCGGAGGATCTCGTCGGCGTGCTCGCCCCGCTGCGGGGCGGGTCGCGCGATGCGCACCGGCGTCCGCTCGTACTTCACCAGCACGCCCGTTTGCCGGAACGCTCCCCACGGCGGCGCGGTGGCGTCGCAGAGCAGATCATTGGCGGCGACGTGGGCATCTCGAAACAGATCGGGGATGCTCAGGACCGGCGCGGCCGGGATGCCGGCCGCGGCAAGCTGCGCCAGCGCCGCCTCACGGGTATCGCGCGCGAGTATCGCCGCCAGCCATTGCCCCGCCGCGCCGTCGGCCGGCTCCGCCGCGACGAGCGCGGACGGGCCGGCCCCGTCACGGCCAAACGTCGCGACGACCTCCGCCCAGCGCTCGAGCGGCGCCGAGACGAAGATCCAGCCGTCGCGGCAAGCGTAGGCGCGCCGCAAGGGATGGCGGCCGAGCAAGTCCGGCCCGCCGTTCTCCATGTCCGGCCGGCCGGCGTAGAAGACGAACTCGCCCGACTGCACGGCCATAGCCGCCTGCGCCAGCGACGTCTCCACGTGCTGCCCCCGGCCGTTGCGCCCGCGCGCGAACAGCGCGGCGGTGATGCCGAAGGCGCACAGCAGCCCCGCGGCGTAGTCGCACACGCCACAGGTGAGATAGACGGGCGGCTCGCCGTGGCCACCCTGCGCCCGCATCAGGCCCGAGCGCGCCTGTAGCAGCGGATCGAAACCGGCCTCGTGGCCGCGCGGCCCGCTCGAGCCGAAGGCCGTGATGCTGCCGTAGACCAGCCGGGGATTGAGGCCGGCCAGCGTCTCGTAGTCGATCCCCAGACGCCGGCTTGCTCCCGGGCGCAGATTCTCCACCAGCACGTCGGCCTTGCGAACGAGGTCGTGGACGACCTCGCGCGCCTCCGGCTTGGAGAAATCGAGTGCGAGGCCGCGCTTGCCCTGGTTCCAGCCGTAGAACCCGAAGCCAAAGGCGCGGAAGGGATCGCCGCCCGGGCTCTCGATCTTGATGACGTCGGCGCCCGCCAGCGCCAGCGCCGTCGCCGCCGCCGGCCCGGCGATGTAGCTGGTGAAATCGAGCACCACTGTTCCGGCCAGTGGCCCTCCGCCGCCTCGATGACCGCCGCCGCCCCCTCGACGAGGGGCAACCGGCCATGGCTCCATCTCGCTCTCGGCGCCGAGCGTCGGCGCCGGGCACCGAATGGCCCCGGGCGTAGCGCGCAGATCGATCGGAACCCCCATCTGGATCGTGCGGCCGAGCACCGGGTCGTCCATCTCCCGGCGCATGCCCAGATGACGGACCTGCGGGTCGTCAACGAAGTCGGCGCGCGCGAGCACGGGCGCGCAGGGGATGTCGGCCTCGCCTAGACGACGCAGCCACTCCTCGCGCGGACGACTGCCGATGACGCTCTGAATCAGCGAC
>CAZYMF010000018.1:0-36270 GCA_964648215.1 uncultured Binatia bacterium (SeqCode)
CTTCGCCATCCGCGAAGGCGGCCGCACCGTCGGCGCTGGCGTCGTAACCAAGATCAGCGAGTAGTCGTTCGAAGCGGTGTGGGAGCAAGCGGGAGCCTAGTCACGTGAACGAGAAAATTCGCATACGCCTGAAGGCCTACGATCATCGCTTGCTCGACCAATCGGTGAAGGAGATCGTCGAAACCGTGCGACGTACGGGAGGGCGGGTGGCGGGCCCGATCCCGCTGCCTACGCACATCGAGCGCTTCACGGTGAACCGCTCGCCACACGTCGACAAAAAGTCGCGTGAGCAGTTCGAGATCCGCACGCACAAACGACTCATCGATATCTTGGAGCCGACACAGCAGACCATCGATGCCCTGGGTAAGCTCGATCTGGCGGCGGGCGTCGACGTGGAGATCAAGCTTCAGTAGCGCCGCCTGGCGGTGGACGACGGCACAATGGCACTGGGTCTCATTGGCAAGAAATTGGGCATGACGCAGGTCTTCAGCCCACAAGGTGAACTGATTCCGGTCACGGTGATTCAGACCGGACCGTGCATGGTCGTGCAGGTGAAGAGCCCGGCAATCGACGGCTATGCCGCGGTGCAACTGGGCTTCGGAGAGAGGAAGCCTCAGCGGGTGGCCAAGGCCTATCGCAACCATTGCGCCAAGGTCGGCGACAAGGTCTTTGCCGTGCTGCGTGAGTTCCGGGTCGACGGCTCGGCTGAGCTCGCGGCCGGCCAGACGGTCACCGCCGCCGAGGTGTTCAAGGCGGGCGACTGGGTCGACGTGACGGGTACCACCAAGGGCCGCGGGTACAGCGGCGTCATCAAGCGTCACCGCTTCAGCGGCTTTCCAGGTAGCCACGGGACTCACGAGTACTTCCGTCACGGTGGCTCGATCGGTAACCGCTCCTATCCGGGACGTGTGTTCAAAGGGAAACGGATGGCCGGGCAGTACGGGGACGAGCGGGTGACAACGCAGAACCTGGAGGTGATCGCGGTTCGTCCCGAGGACAACGTGGTCCTGGTGCGCGGGGCTGTCGCGGGTGCTCGCTCGGGGATCGTCCTGCTCCATCCGACGGTGAAGGGGGCCAAGCATGGCTGAGCCGCTCAACGTTCCCTTGCTTTCCCAGCGCAACGAGCATGTGGGGGAGTTTCCCCTGCCGCCGTCGGTTTTCGGCCAACCGGTGAGACGCCACCTTCTGTACGAGGTGGTGCGGATGCAGCGGGCCAACAAACGTGCCGGCACCGCGGCGACCAAGACACGCGGCTTCGTCAGCGGCGGCGGAAAGAAGCCGTGGCGTCAGAAGGGCACCGGTCGAGCTCGCTCGGGAAGCTCGCGCTCGCCCATCTGGGTGGGTGGAGCCACGATCTTCGGTCCGCAACCCCGCGACTATGGCTATCGCCTGCCCGCGACGGCGCGCCGCGCCGCGCTGGCTTCGGCGCTGGCGATGAAGGCTCGCGAGGGCAAGCTGCTGATGCTCGACAAGATCGAGTTGGAAGCGGCGAAGACCAGGCACTTGGTCCAGGTACTCGCCTCGCTCGAAGTGAAGAGCTGCCTCATCATCGTTCCAGCGAAGGACGAGACGCTGGAGAGAGCGGCGCGCAACTTGCCGCGCGTCAGGGTGCTGCGCGCCGAGGGCGCCAACGTTTACGACATGCTGCGCTATGAGCACCTGATCGTCACGCCGGACGCCCTGAGCGCACTGACTGCCCGGGTGTCGCCATGAAGGACATTTTCCGCGTTGTCACGTCGCCGCTGATCACGGAGAAGGGGACTCTGGTCAACCAGCAGGGCAATCAGGTTGTCTTCAAGGTGCGCCCCGGCGCCAACAAGACCGAGATTCGCAACGCCGTCGAGACCCTGTTCAAGGTGCATGTCGAGAAGGTGCGTACGGCCAACTTCCTCGGCAAGAAGAGGCGGGTCGGCCGCACCATGGGGCAGCGATCGGCATGGAAGAAGGCCTACGTGACGCTGGCCGCGGGACAGCGAATCGACTTCTTTGAGACCGTGTGAGCCATGGGACTTCGTCAATATAGACCAACTTCGGCCGGCCGGCGGTTTCAGACCGGGCCGGACTTCTCGGAGATCACCAAGACCGAGCCGGAACGCGGCCTGCTCGAACCGCGCAAGCGCAGTGGCGGGCGCAACGGCTTGGGTCGCCTGACCAACCGTCACCGCGGCGGCGGCCACAAGCGTCGCTATCGTATCGTCGACTTCCGGCGCGACAAGGACAAGGTGCCGGCGCGCGTGGCGGCGATCGAGTATGATCCCAATCGATCGGCGCGCCTGGCGTTGCTCCACTACGCCGACGGCGAGAAGCGCTACATCCTGGCGCCCGTGGGTCTGCGCGTCGGGGATGCCGTGGTCTCGGGTGAGGGTGCCGACATCAAGCCGGGCAATGCCATGGCGCTACGCCAGATCCCTCTCGGCACCATGGTGCACAACGTCGAAATGAAGCCCGGCAAGGGAGGACAGCTGGGCCGCAGCGCCGGTTCGTCGATCCAGCTGATGGCCAAGGAAGGCGAGATGGCGCTGCTGAAGCTGCCTTCGGGCGAACTGCGCCAGGTGCAGGCGATTTGCCGGGCGACCGTCGGCCAGGTCGGCAATCTCGACCACGAGAACGTTTCGATCGGCAAGGCGGGTCGGTCGCGCTGGCTCGGGATTCGCTCGCGCGTGCGTGGCGTAGCCATGAACCCGGTCGATCACCCGCACGGCGGTGGCGAGGGGCGCTCGAAAGGAAACCATCCACAGTCGCCTTGGGGCCAACCCGCCAAGGGATACAAGACGCGGCACAACCCGCGTACCGATCGCTTCATCGTCAAGCGGCGGAGTCGGTAGGAGAGGCACGTGGCACGATCGATCAAGAAAGGGCCGTTCATCGACCAGCACCTGCTCAAGAAGGTCGAGGTACTGAATGCCGGCCGCGACAAGCGCGTGGTCAAAACGTGGTCGCGACGCTCGACGATCATTCCCGATATGATCGGTCATACCTTTGCCGTCCACAACGGACGGAAGTTCATTCCGATCTTCGTGACCGAGAACATGGTTGGCCACAAGCTCGGGGAGTTCGCTCCGACGCGGACCTTTCATGGCCACTCCGGCGACCGCAAGGCCGAGGTGAAGTCGGGGGCCAGGGGATAGACGATGGAAAGTCGCGCGATCAGCCGGCATGTCCGGATCGCCCCGCGTAAGGCGCGCCTGGTGATCGACCTCATCCGCGGCAAGAACGTGGGTGAGGCGCTCAACCTGCTCGAGTTTATGCCCAAGAAGGGGGCGCGGATGGTGGCCAAGACGCTGAAGTCGGCCGTGGCCAACGCCGAGAACACGCAGAATATCGACGTCGATCGCCTCTACGTGAAGCACGTCAGCGTCGGTGCCGGGGCGACATGGAAACGTTTCACGCCGCGTGCGCAGGGTCGGGCGACACCGGTGCGTAAGCGCACCAGCCACGTTGTCATCGTCGTCGACGAGCGCGCCTGAGGAGCGAAATGGGACACAAGGTACATCCAAAAGGGTTTCGCCTGGGCGTGATCGAGCAGTGGGATTCCAAGTGGTTCGCCGATCGCGAGTACGCACAGCTGCTACGCGAGGATCTGCGCGTGCGGCAGTTTCTGAAGGATCGCCTGTACCATGCCGGCATTTCCAAGGTGGAAA
Organism: uncultured Binatia bacterium (SeqCode); assembly: GCA_964648215.1. Classification (GTDB taxonomy): domain Bacteria; phylum Desulfobacterota; class Binatia; order HRBIN30; family JACQVA1; genus CAZYMF01. The sequence goes on from CAZYMF010000018.1 coordinate 3,642, forward strand.
TCGAGCGCGCGGCCAACAAAGCGAAGATCAATATCTACACGGCGCGGCCGGGAATCGTCATCGGCAAGAAGGGCGCCGAGATCGAGAAGCTCAAGGGTGAGCTGGCCAAGCTGACGGCGAAGGAGACCTTCATCAATATTCACGAAGTTCGACGTCCCGACGTCGACGCGCAGTTGGTCGCCGAGAACATCGCGTTGCAGCTCGAGCGACGGGTGGCCTTCCGCCGCGCCATGAAGGAGGCCGTGGGTCGCGCCATGCGCATGGGGGCGCAGGGCATTCGTGTCCAGTCCGCCGGCCGACTGGGGGGCGCCGAGATCGCGCGCACGGAATGGTACCGCGAAGGACGGGTGCCTCTGCACACGCTGCGAGCCGACGTCAACTATGGCCAGGCGCTGGCAAAGACGACATACGGCGTCATCGGCGTGCGCTGCTGGATCTTCCGCGGAGAGGTCATCACGCGCGACGAAGAGCAGCAGAAGAGCGCGATGGGACTGTGATCGCGCCGACGGCGGGATTCTAGGAAAGCACCATGCTCGCACCAAAGAAAGTCAAACATCGCAAGCATATGAAGGGTCGCCGGCGGGGCACCGCCTACCGCGGCTCGGCGCTGGCGTTCGGCGACTACGGGTTGCAGGCGACCAGCCGGGCCTGGGTGTCGGCACGAGAGCTGGAGGCGGCACGTGTGGCCCTGACGCGGCACATCAAGCGCGGCGGTCGCGTGTGGATTCGGGTTTTCCCCGACAAGCCGCTGACGAAGAAGCCGGCCGAGACGCGCATGGGCAAGGGCAAGGGCTCTCCCGAGATGTGGGTGGCGGTGGTCAAGCCCGGCCGTATTCTGTTCGAGATGGAGGGGGTCACCGACAGCGTTGCGCGAGAGGCTTTCCGGCTCGCGGCGCACAAACTTTCCGTGGCGACGCAGCTGCGTACCCGTGCGGGGGCGGCCCATGCAGGCTAGAGAATTTCGTGACATGAGCGACCAGGAGCTGGCGCTCAAGCTGCAGGAACTCAAGGAGGGCTTGTTCCACCTGCGTTTGCGGCGTGGCACCAGCCGGCTGGAGACTCCGGCGGAACTCTCCAAACATCGCCGCGACATCGCCCGCGCGCTGACGATTCAGCGCGAGCGGGCCAAAGGAATCAGCCGCTGATGGAAGCGAAGGTACGGGCCAAGGGCAAGGTTCGCCGAGGCGTAGTGGTAAGCGACAAGATGCAAAAGACCGTGGTGGTCGCGGTCGAGAGGCTCGTGCGGCACCCGAAGTACAAAAAGTACCTCCGGCGCCAGACACGTTTCAAGGCTCATGACGAGCAGAATCGCTGCGGCGTGGGGGATCGCGTTCTCATCGCGGAGACGCGCCCGCTCAGTCACGACAAGCGCTGGACAGTGCGGGCGATCCTGGAGAAGGCGGTCTGACGAAGCTGGGTCGGCACGCTCGACGCTTGGCAACGGATGATTTGACATGGTGCAAGCAGAGACAGTTCTTGACGTGGCCGATAACTCCGGCGCCCGCAAGGTGCTCTGCATCAAGGTCCTGGGTGGGTCGCGGCGCAAGTATGCTTCGCTCGGCGACATCATCGTGGTCTCGGTGCAAGAGGCGATTCCCAACGCCAAGGTGAAGAAGGGCGACGTGATGAAAGCCGTGATCGTGCGGACGGCGAAGGAAGTGGGTCGGCCCGACGGGTCCTACATCCGATTCGATTCCAACTCGGCCGTGCTGATCGACAACCAGCGTGAACCGGTGGGAACGCGCATCTTCGGCCCCGTGGCGCGCGAGCTGCGGGCCAAGCGCTTCATGAAGATCTTGTCGCTCGCACCGGAAGTGATCTGAGGTCAGGCGCCATGCGTGCACGGATTCGCAGGAACGATACGGTGATGATCATCGCTGGCAAGGATCGCGGCAAGACCGGGAAGGTGCTGCACGTCCTGCCCGAGCGCGAGCGCGTGCTGGTCGAGCGCCTCAACCTGGTCAAGCGCCACAGCCGCGGGCAGGGGCCGCAGAGCCCGCAGGGGATCGTGGAGAAAGAGGCTCCGCTCCATCTCTCGAACGTGATGATCATGTGCGACAAATGCAACGGGCCCGTGCGGATGGGCAAGAAGCAGTTGCAGGACGGGCGCCGCGTTCGCGTCTGCCGGCACTGCGGGGACCAACTGGATAGGTAGGCGTCGTGGCTGCGAGACTGAAAGAACGGTACCATCGGGAAGTGTTGCCGGCCCTGGTCAAGGACCTGGGCTGCGGCAATGTGTGGCAGGCGCCGCGCCTACAGAAGATCGTCATCAACATGGGGCTCGGCGAGGCGCTGCAGAACATCAAGGTGCTCGACGCGGCGGTCGAGGAGCTGACGGCCATCTCGGGGCAGAAGCCGGTGATCACCAAGTCGCGCAAGGCCATCGCCAACTTCAAGCTGCGGGAGAATCAGCCCATCGGCTGCATGGTGACCTTGCGCGGCGACCGCATGTACGAGTTCTTCGATCGTCTGGTGAACGTGGCGTTGCCCCGCGTACGGGACTTCCGGGGTGTCTCCGACAAGGCGTTCGACGGGCGTGGGAACTACGCCCTTGGGGTCCACGAGCAGATCATTTTTCCGGAAATCAATCTCGACAAGATCGACAAGGTGCGCGGCATGACCGTGTCCATCGTGACGAGCGCCCGCAACGACGCCGAAGGCAGGGCGTTGCTCAAGGCGCTCGGCATGCCGTTTCGAAGCTAGGAGGGATGGAGTGGCCAAGACTTGCCTACGCGTCAAGGCGCAGCGCCCGCCCAAGTTCAAGGTGAGAGGCTACAACCGCTGCCCGCTTTGCGGCCGGCCGCGGGCGTACTATCGACGTTTCCAGATGTGCCGGCTGTGCTTGCGCGACCTCGCGCGGCGTGGGCAGATTCCCGGACTGACAAAGGCGAGCTGGTAGGTGCACCATGGGTATGACCGATCCCATCGCTGATCTGCTCACCCGCCTGCGCAACGGGGTTCGCGCGCGCAAGACTCAGGTGGACGCGCCCTGGTCCGTGATCAAGGAACGCCTGGTGGCGGTGATCGTGGAGGAAGGATATCTCACCGGCTATACCGTGGTGGAAGAGGGCGGCCACAAGAACCTGCGCGTGGCGCTGAAATACGACGCTCAAAACCGCCCGGTGATTACCGGGATCAAGCGCGTCAGTCGTCCGAGCCTGCGGGCGTACGTGGGAACGCGGGAGATTCCGACCGTGCGGAGCGGACTCGGGGTCAACATTCTGTCGACCTCGGCCGGAATCCTCGTTGATCGGGAGGCGGTCAAGCGCGGCTTGGGCGGCGAGCTTTTGTGCTCCGTTTGGTAGGGACGCGATGTCACGTATCGGCAGACTGGCAATTCCAGTACCCAGCGGCGTGAAGATAGACGTCGCCGGCAATGAGGTCTCCGTCGAGGGGCCCAAGGGGAAGCTCAATCACACGCTGCCATCGGGCATCGGCGTGAGCCGTGAGGGCGAGTTCCTGCGCGTCACTCGCGTCGGTGACGATCGGCAGACGCGGGCGTTGCACGGCCTGACGCGCAAGCTGTTGGCGAACATCGTGCGCGGTGTCAGCTCCGGCTTCACGTGCTCGCTCGACATCGTGGGCGTCGGCTACCGCGCCGAGGCCAAGGGCAGCGCCCTCCACCTCACCCTGGGCTACTCGCACCCCATCGTGTATCAGCTTCCCGCCGGGGTGCAGGCGAAGGTGGAACGGCAGACACAGGTGACCTTGGAGAGCATCGACCGCCATCTGTTGGGCGAGGTGGCGGCCGGGATTCGCGCTTTGAGACCTCCCGAGCCCTACAAGGGCAAAGGAATCAAGTACTCCGACGAGAAGATTCGTCGCAAGGCCGGCAAGGCAGCCGGGGCCGCCGGCTGATCGAGAAGCAGGAACCAATCCGGGGAGCAGTCCAGGGACGAGTCATGGTAGGGAACGAGAAACGAGTCGCTCGCCAGCGTCGGCAGACGCGAGTGCGGCGCCGCGTCCGCGGCACCGACCAGCGTCCGCGCCTGTCGGTCTTTCGCAGCAACAAGCACATGTATGCGCAGGTGATCTCGGACGAGACCGGGAGGACCTTGGCGTCCGCCTCGACCTTGTCGCCAGCGCTGCGCGACGTGGTCAAGAGCTCGGCCGATGGCGAGGCCGCCAAGCAGGTCGGCGTGCTCATCGCCCGCCTGTGCGAGGAGCGCGCCATTCGTGAGGTCGTGTTCGACCGCAACGGGTTTCTGTACCACGGCCGCGTCAGAATTCTCGCCGACGCGGCACGGGAAGCCGGATTGAAGTTCTAGAGGAGCGACGATGGCATTCGGCAGAGCGCGCGAGCGCATCGAGGCACACGGCCTCGAGCTCAAGGAGAAAGTGGTACAGATCAACCGCGTCGCCAAGGTGGTCAAGGGCGGACGGCGGTTCAGCTTCAGCGCTCTGGTGGTGCTCGGTGACGGCAATGGTCACGTCGGCTACGGCTTGGGCAAGGCCAACGAGGTGCCGGAGGCCATTCGCAAGGGCATCGAGCACGCGAAGAAGACGTTGCTCACCGTCCCCCTGGTCGGCGGCACCATCCCCTTCGAGGTACAGGGTCGCTTCGGCGCCGGGCACGTGCTGCTGCGCCCGGCCGCTGACGGAACCGGGGTCATCGCCGGCGGTGGCGTCCGCGCGGTGGTCGAGCTGGCTGGCGTTCGCAACGTGCTCACCAAGTGCATCGGCTCCCACAACCCGCACAACATGGTCAAGGCGGCGATGGAGGCGTTGCGCATGCTGCGTCTGCCCGACGACATCGCTGCGGCCCGAGGGCGCACCTTGGAAGAGATTCGAGGTTGAACGCCGATGACCGATGCACGCATGTTGAAGGTGACGCTGAAGCGTAGTCCCATCGGGCAGACCACTCGTCAGCGGGATACGCTGCGCGGGTTGGGCCTGACCCGTGTCGGCCGCACGGCCATCGTTCGTGACAGTGAGCCGGTACGCGGGATGCTCCGCAAAGTGCAGCACCTGATCGAGGTGGAGTCTTAGATGGATCTCAGCAACCTCTCCCCGGCGCCCGGGGCCACCAAGAAGCGCAAGCGGGTGGGGCGCGGTCCCGGCTCGGGGCACGGCAAGACTTCTTGTCGCGGGCACAAAGGGCGCGGCGCCCGCTCCGGTGGCAGCACGCCGCCGGGCTACGAGGGTGGGCAGATGCCGTTGCAGCGCCGCCTGCCCAAGCACGGCTTCCGCAACCCGACGCGCCGCGAGTTCGCCATCGTGAACCTCGCCACGCTCGAGGAACGCTTCGAGGCGGGGGCGACGGTCGACCCGGCACAGCTGCTCGAGCGGCGGATGATTCGCGGCCGCATGCCGGTCAAGATCCTGGCCGAGGGGCAGTTGACCAAGGCGCTCACGGTTCACGCGCACAAGTTCAGCGAGGCTGCCAAGCAGCGCATCGAGGCCGTTGGCGGCCGGGTGGAGGTCATCGTCGGTGCTTGAGGGTTTCCAAAGCGCATCGCGCATACCCGAGCTGCGGCGGCGATTGCTGTTCACCTTCGGGATGCTGGCGGTCTATCGCCTCGGCGTTGCGATTCCGACTCCCGGAATCGATGGCGCGGCGATGGCGGCGTTCTTCAACGCCCAGCGCAACACCGTGTTCGGTTTCGTCAACCTCCTCTCCGGTGGCGCTTTGGAGCAGTTCTCCATCTTTGCTCTCGGGATCATGCCCTACATCAGCGCCTCGATCATCCTGCAGCTGTTGACCGTGGTGGTGCCCTACCTCGAGCGCTTGTCGAAGGAGGGGCAGGTCGGTCAGCGCAAGATCACCCAGTACACCCGTTACGGCACGGTGGGCTTGTCGATCATCCAGGGCCTCTTCATCAGCATCGGGCTCGAAAAGCTCCAGGCCCCGGGCGGCGGAGGCGCGGTTGTCTTCCACCCCGGTTGGGCGTTTCGCATCATGACGGTGATCACCCTCACCTCGGGAACGGCTTTCATCATGTGGCTGGGCGAACAGATCTCCGAGCGGGGGATCGGCAACGGCATCTCGCTCATCATCTTCGCTGGTATCGTGGCCTCCTTTCCGGGGGCGGTCGCCACGACCTACGAATTCCTGCGCGAGGGCGAGCTCAGCATCTTCATGTTCATCGCGTTGGCGGTCTTCATGGTCGTGGTGGTGGCCTTCATCGTCATCTGCGAGCGCGGCCAGCGGCGCATACCGGTCCAGTACGCCAAACGTGTCGTCGGCCGCCGCATGTACGGCGGCCAGAGCTCGCACCTGCCGCTCAAGGTCAACACCTCGGGCGTCATCCCGCCGATCTTCGCCTCGTCGCTGCTGGTCTTTCCGGCCACCATTGCCCAGTTTCTCGATACCCCCTGGGCGCAGACGGCGGCCGATTACCTGCGGCCTGGCGGGTTCAGCTACGAGCTGATATATGTCGGGTTGATCGTGTTCTTCTGCTATTTTTACACTGCCGTCACGTTCAACACGAGTGACGTGGCGGAGAACATGAAGAAGTTCGGCGGCTACATCCCGGGGATCCGGCCGGGGCCGCGAACGGCGGAGTACATCGATCGAGTCCTCACTCGCATCACCCTCGGCGGCGCTGTCTATGTCTCGGCCGTCTGCGTCCTGCCCACCATCTTGATTCAGAGGCTGAACGTGCCGTTCTACTTCGGCGGCACCGCCCTGATGATCGTGGTGGGCGTGGCTTTGGACACGATCGCGCAAATGGAGACGCACATGCTGACGCGAAGCTATCAAGGCTTCATGCGTGGTGGGCGCTTGCGGGGACGTCGCTGAGATGCGGACCGAGGCCGCGTGGTGCAGGTAATCCTCATCGGGCCCCCGGGGGCGGGGAAGGGGACCCAGGCGGGAGCGCTGCAAGAGCGGCTTCGGGTGCCGCATATCTCGTCGGGAGATCTGTTGCGGAACGCAGTGAAGCGAAAGACGGAAACGGGTTTGCAAGCGAAGCAGTACATGGATCGGGGAGAGTTGGTTCCTGACGACATCGTGGTGCGCGTGATTGAAGAACGGGTACGACAGGACGACTGCCGTGACGGCTTCATCGTCGACGGCTTCCCGCGCAACGTGTCGCAAGCGGAGGTGCTGACGCCGATGCTGGCCTCCCTGGGGAAGATGGTCGACCACGTCGTGAGCTTCGCCGTGCCGCGCGAGGAGATCATCAAGCGCCTGAGCGGGCGGCGAACCTGCCGCAACTGTGGTGCCATGTACCACATCATCTTCGATCCGCCGGTGAACAGCGGGTTGTGCAACAAGTGCAACGGCGAGCTGTACCAACGCGACGACGACCAGGAGGACACCATCGCGGCGCGCCTCGACGTCTATCAGCGCGAGACGGCGCCGCTGCTGGAGTACTATCGCGCTCGCGGCCTGTTGCGCGAGGTCAACGGGATCGGCAGCCGCGAGCAGATCTTCGAGCGCATTCTGGGCGCGCTGGCTTTGACGCCATGATTGTCCTCAAGTCCCCGGAGGAGATTCAGTTGATGCGCCGGGCGAGCGCTATCGTGGCCGAGGTGCTGGAGGAGTTGCGCGCTCGCGTGCGGCCCGGTATGAGCACGGGAGAGCTGGATCGGGTCGCCGAGGAATTGACGCGAAGACACAAGGCGCGGCCGGCCTTCAAGGGCTACGAGGTCGCGGGCCGAGTGTACCCGCGCACTCTCTGCATCTCCATCAACGAGGAGGTCGTGCACGGTATCCCGAGTGATGAGCGGGTGCTGCGCGAGGGCGACATCGTCGGCCTCGACTTCGGCGTCTGCTACGAAGGTTATTACGGTGACGCGGCTATGACCGTGGCGGTCGGCGAGGTGACTCCGCAGGATGCAGAGCTCATGCGGGTGACCAAGGAATCGCTCGAAGAGGGCATCCACGAGGTGGCCGTGGGCAAACGCATCGGAGATATCTCGGCGACGATCCAGGATCGCGTCGAGCGTGCGGGGTTCTCGGTCGTTCGTGAATTCGTCGGTCATGGGATCGGGACACAGCTGCACGAGGATCCGCAGGTGCCCAACTTCGGGGCCCGCGATCGCGGTGTTCGGCTTCGTGCCGGCATGGTGCTGGCCATTGAGCCGATGGTCAACGCCGGCGGCCCGGAAGTCCGGATCAAGGCTGACGGATGGACCGCGGTGACGCGCGACGGCAAGCGTTCGGCGCATTTCGAGCATTCGGTGGCCGTCACCGAAGACGGTCCGTACGTGCTCAGCCACGTATAGCGGCGACAGGGAGTGAACCGTGAAAGTCCGAGCGTCGGTGAAGAAGATTTGCAAGAACTGTAAGGTGGTCCGCCGTTACGGCGTGGTGCGGGTTCTGTGCACGAACGCCCGCCACAAGCAGCGCCAGGGGTAAGCGAGGCAGGTTATGGCACGCATTGCGGGAGTCGATTTACCGCGCAACAAGCGGATGGAGATCGCGCTCACCTATATCTTCGGCATCGGGCGCTCGACCTCCAACAAGATTCTGGTAGAGGCAAAGGTCGACCCGAACGTGAAGAGCGACGCTCTCGGCGACGATGATGTGGTGCGCATCCGCCAGGTCATCGACCAGAGCTATAAGGTGGAAGGCGACCTGCGGCGCGAGATCGCGGTCAACATCAAGCGCTACATGGATCTGGGCAGCTATCGCGGCCTGCGACACCGGCGCAACCTTCCCGTGCGCGGCCAGCGCACTCACACGAACGCCCGGACGCGCAAAGGGCCGCGGCGAGCCATCGCCGGGAAGAAGCCGCCACCGTCCAAGGGCTGATTCGAGCGGAGAGGAACACGAACGATGGCGAAGGAAGACGGGGCCGAAAAGGCCAAGGCGTCCGAGAAGGTCGCCGGCGTCAAGCGGAAGAAGTCGAAGCGGATGGTCAGCGAGGGCATCGTCCACATCCATTCGACCTTCAACAACACGATCATTACCATCACGGACCCGACAGGAGGGGTGGTCGCCTGGGCCAGCGCGGGCTCGGTGGGGTTGAAGGGCTCGCGCAAGGGTACCCCGTTCGCGGCGCAGCTGGCGGCGGACGCGGCGGCGAAGAAAGCGATGGAGTCCGGCGTGCGGAGTGTGCAGGTCTTCGTCAAGGGGCCCGGCGCGGGGCGCGAGTCGGCCCTGCGCTCGCTGCAGGCCGCCGGTTTCGCCATCAGCTTGATCAAGGACGTGACCCCGATTCCGCACAACGGCTGCCGGCCGCCCAAGCGGCGGCGGGTGTAAGGCGCAGGAGGCATCAAGCGTGGCCCGATATACCGATTCCGTGTGTCGTCTGTGCCGCCGTGAGGGACTGAAGCTGTTCCTCAAGGGCGAGCGTTGCTATACCGACAAGTGCGCCATCGAGCGTCGGAACTATCCGCCCGGGGAGCACGGGCAGGGACGTGTGCGCTTCTCGGAGTACGCCGTTCAGCTGCGCGAGAAGCAGAAGATCCGGCGCATGTACGGGTTGCTGGAGAGCCAGTTTCGCCGCTACTTCGACATGGCGGAACGGGCGCAAGGCATCACCGGCGAGACGTTGCTGCAATTGCTCGAGCGGCGGTTGGACAATATGGTTTATCGGATGGGGTTTGCCACCTCGCGTGCCGAGGCGCGGCAGCTGGTGCGGCACGGTCACTTCACCGTCAATGGGCGCAAGGTGAACATTCCGTCTTTCTTGCTCAAGCCCGGCCAAGTCGTCGCCGTGCGCGAGAGCAGCCAGTCGGTCGCCCGCATCCAGGAGGCTCTGGCCCAAGCCGATCGCCGGGGAACTCCCGAGTGGCTCGAGGTGCAGCGCGAGGCCTTCAGCGGCCGCGTCAAGGCGCTGCCCGCACGTGCCGATCTGACCATGCCCATCAACGAGAAGCTCGTGGTGGAGCTCTACTCGAAGTAGACGGTGCCCGGCCCATCGCTGGTCACTGTCTTCGGAGGTATCCATGCAGCCACAACGCAACTGGCGCGATCTGCTCAAGCCCAAGAAGCTGGAGGCGGACGAGAAGAGCCTGACGCCGACGTACGGCAAGTTCGTCGGCGAGCCGTTCGAACGCGGCTTCGGGATTACTGTTGGGAACGCCCTGCGCCGCATTCTCCTGTCGTCGCTGCAGAGCGCGGCCATCACCGCCGTCAAGATCAAGGGGGTGCTGCACGAGTTCTCCACCATCCCCGGTGTCCGAGAAGACGTGACCGACATCGTGTTGAACCTGAAGGAGGTCCGGCTTCGGCTTCACGAGGGCTTGCAAGGGTCGGCCCGCATCGAGGCCAAGGGGCCCTGCGAGATCAAGGCGGGCGACATCCAGGCCGGCCCGAATGTCGAGATCCTCAATCCCGATCTGCACGTGGCCACGCTGTCCAAGGAAGGGCAGCTCGACATGGAGCTGAGCATCCGCAGCGGTCGGGGGTATGTCCCGGCGGAGCGTAACAAGGAAGAGGACGCGCCCGTGGGAACAATCCCGATCGATGCCGTCTTCTCGCCCGTGCGTAAGGTGAACTACACGGTCACCAACGCCCGCGTGGGGCAGCGGACCGACTACGACAGGCTCACGCTCGAGCTATGGACCGATGGGAGCGTCCGGCCCGAAGATGCCGTGGCGTACTCGGCAAGGATTCTGCAGGACCAGCTCGCCGTCTTCGTCAACTTCGAGGAGACCGGAGAGATGGCCGAGGCGGCCGAGGAACGACAGCCGAGCCTCAACGAGAACCTGTTCCGCAGCGTTGCCGAGCTGGAGCTGTCGGTGCGCGCCGCCAACTGCCTGCAGAACGCCGACATCAAATACATCGGCGAGCTGGTTCGCAAGACCGAGGCGGAGATGCTGAAGACCAAGAACTTCGGCCGCAAATCGCTCAACGAGATCAAGGAAATCCTGCACGAGATGGGGCTGGATTTCGGCATGCGGATCGAGAACTTCCCGTCGCGAGAAGAGCTCGACCGGCGCCTGGCCAAGGAGCGGGAATCGGCCTGAGGCCGCCCCGCAGAGGGCCGCGCAATTCATACTCGGCCGCGGCGGGAGTTCGAAGACATCATGCGACATCTGAAATCGGGAAGGAAGCTGAACCGGACCAGCGCGCATCGCAAGGCGCTGTTCCGCAACCTGGTCACCTCGTTGCTGCAGCACGAGAGCGTCCACACCACCGACGCCAAGGCCAAGGAGCTGCGCTCGTACGCCGACAAGATCATTACGCTCGGCAAGAGGGGCACCTTGCATGCTCGTCGTCAGGCCCTCACCTTCGTGCGCAGTGCCTCCGTGGTGCGGAAGCTGTTCGACGAGATCGCGCCTCGCTTCCAGGAGCGGCAGGGTGGGTACACGCGAGTGATCAAGCTCGGCGTGCGTCGCGGTGATGCCGCCCCGCTCTCGCTGGTGGAGCTCACCGAGCGCAGCGAGTCCGGCAAGAGCGAGGCCGAGCGCAAGCGAGCGCGGCGACAACGCGCCCGACAGAAGAAGGAAGCGGCCGCGCAATAGCCGGAACTTCTTCCGTCCGCGATTCAAGGGGCTCGACTCATCTGGTGAGTCGGGCCCCTTGTGTTTGTGGCGGCGAGCAAACGCCGACGCCGTGCGCCAGGCGAGGCGAGATCTCGCCGAGGACTGCCGGCCGTCGTGGTCTCAAAACAGCGGGGAACGGAGAGGGAGGGATTCGAACCCTCGGTAGAGGTTTAAGCCCCTACACGCGCTTAGCAGGCGCGCGCCTTCGACCGCTCGGCCACCTCTCCAAGCGAAAATCGCTCGATTTCCCTACATGCACCGACAGCCGATTGCAACGGCCCGCGGGCAAATTCAAGCCATTTGCCCGCGCGCGAGCGCGATCCCTCTCAGGCGGGGTGACCCGCGACGGTCAGACGCCGGTTGAGGTCGAAGGCCGCGCTGATCAGCCCGAGGTGGGTGAACGCCTGCGGGAAGTTGCCGAGGTGCTCGCCGCAAGGGCCCAGCTCCTCGGCGTAGAGCCCGACATGATTGGCGTAGCCGAGCGCCTTTTCGAAATAGAAGCGGGCCTTCTCGAGATCGCCGGAGCGCGACAGGCACTCGACGTACCAGAACGAGCACATGGTGAAGGTACCCTCCCGACCGCGCAGGCCGTCACCGAAGGTGTTGCCGCCGTAGCGGTAGACCAGCGAATCGTCCACCAGCTCCTCTTCGATGGCGCGCAGAGTGGAGAGCCAACGGGGGTCGCGCGGTCCGAGGAACTTGACCAGAGGCATCAGCAGGCTGGCGGCGTCGAGATGCTTGGCCCCCTTGTAGTGCACGAAGGCCTGGCGCTCCGGGTCCCAGAAATGGGTGAAGATGTCCCGGTAGACATCGTCCCGCGCCTTCTGCCACCGGCTCAGCGGCGCCGGCAGGGAGCGCCGTTGCGCCAGCCTCACGCCGCGGTCGAGGGCCACCCAGCACATCACCCGCGAGTAGAGGAACTCCTGGCGCCCGCTGCGGATCTCCCAGACGCCTTCGTCCTTCTCGCGCCAGTGGCGGCACACCCAGTCGAGGAGGCGGACGATGTTGGCCCACAGGTCGTGCGAGATCGGCTCGGCGTACTTGTTGTAGAGGTAGACGGAGTCCATCAGCTCGCCGTAGATGTCGAGCTGGAGCTGATTGAACGCGCCGTTGCCGATCCGTATCGGGGACGATTTTCGGTAGCCCTCCAGGTGGGGCAGCTCGATCTCGGCGAGCTCGTGACGACCGTCGATTCCGTACATGATCTGCAACGCGCCATTGGGCTCGAGCTCGTTGCAGCGGGCCTCGATCCATCTCATGAACGCGGCGGCCTCGTCGGTGTAGCCGAGACGGAAGAGGCCGTAGAGCGTGAACGAGGCGTCGCGGATCCAGGTGTAACGGTAGTCCCAGTTGCGTTCACCGCCGATCTCCTCGGGTAGCCCGAAGGTCGGTGCGGCCACGAAGGAGCCGTGGCCCTGCGAAGTGAGCAGCTTCAACGTGAGAGCCGAACGGTTCACCATGTCGTGCCAGCGGCCGTTGTACGTCGAGCGACCGATCCAGCGACGCCAAAAGTTGACCGTGCTCTTGAAGGACTCGGAAACGTAGTCGGCGGCGCCGGAGCAGGACTCGGTACCTTCGCGAGCCTCTTCGAGAACGAAGGCGGCCGTCTCGCCGGCTCTCAGGGTGAACTCCGCCACCGCCGCGCCGTCCTCGATGCGCACCGGGACCTCGGAGCGCAGGCGCAGCGCCGTGCCGTCGGCTCCTTGGGAGACGAAAAGCACCTCGCCGTCGCGCCGCTCGACGTGATGATGCGCCCGCGCGTAGTCGAAGCGCGGCCGGCAGACCATGTGGAAGCGAACCTCTCCACGGACGGTCTTGGCGCGGCGGACCAGGTTGTGCGTGTGGGTCGCCTCCTCGATGGGCATGAAATCGGAGATCTCCGCGACACCGTCGCGGGAAAGGAAGCGGGAGAGCAGCACGTTGGTGTCCGGCAGGTAGAGCTGCCGCTGCCGCACGCCGTCGAGTTCAGGGGCGATCTGGAAGTGGCCGCCGTTCTCGTGATCGAGCAGCGCCGCGAACACGGTCGGCGAGTCAAACCGGGGAACGCACATGAAGTCGACCGAGCCGTTCATGCCGATCAGGGCGACCGTGTGGAGGTCGCCGACGATGCCGTAGTTCTCGATTGGCTGATAGTCTGCGCGCATGGGGAAATAGTACGAAATCGCCCGGATCGGGTCCATCCGGACACTGCCCCATCTTCTCGCCCGGGGCCGCTTCGGCTCCGGTTGGATTTCGCCCCAACCCGAGACATGATTGCCCGGTCGGCAAGGGTGGCGCGATGGCGTCGCCGGAAAGGCGGAGGCAATGCGGACTCTCTCGTATCAAGAGGCGCGCCGGGTCTACGATCGCATCGGTTCGGCGCAGGACAGCCAGGCCTTCTACGAAGACCAGGCCACTGACGATCTCATTGGCCACGGCGACTTCGGAACGGCACAAAGCGTATTCGAGCTCGGCTGCGGCACCGGGCGCTTCGCCGCGAAGCTGCTCGAGCACGAGCTGCCGCCGGGCGCGAGCTATCGCGGGGTTGATCTCAGCCCGACCATGGTGGCTCTGGCGGAGAAGCGGCTGAGCCCCTTTCCCGGCCGCGCGCGGGTCGATCTATCGGACGGAAAGCCGCCGACCTCCGAGCCGGCCGGAGCTTACGATCGCTGGGTGTCGAACTACGTCCTGGATCTGCTCTCGGACGACGACATCCGCGCCGCGCTTGCCGAGGCGCACCGGATGCTGCGCGCCGGCGGGTTGCTGTGCCTCGCCAGTCTGTCCACCGGGGCGGGTCCCGGCTCGCGGGCCGTTGCCCGCGTGTGGTCGTGGGTGCACCGACTGCAGCCGAAGATCGTCGGTGGCTGCCGGCCGCTCGCGCTCGCCTCGTACCTGCCGGAAGACCAGTGGCGGCTACGTCACCACGCGAAGCCGGCACCGTTCTGTGTCCCCTCGGAAGTGGTCGTGGCCGAACGTCGCTAGCGCGACCGCCGAGCGGTCCGTATCGGGCCCAGTAGACGGCGCCCGCGCCCTCGATAGGATTTGCTCACTATCCCTTGAATACTGATAACGAATCATTTATGGAACTCATGTGGTGCGCAAGAGGATAGCTGCGATCCAGGCGGACGAAGCGGGGGCGGGGATCCTGTCGCCGGGCGAGATCTTCTGTCCCGTCGGGCGGGCGCTCGACATCATCGGCGATCGTTGGACTCTGGTGTTGCTGCGGCATCTCCTCGAAGGCCGGCGCGGCTTCCAGGAACTCCGGGTGCGGTCGGGAATTGCTCCGCGCGTGCTGTCGGCGCGGCTGCGGCGACTGGTGGCCCGCGGCTACGTCGAACGCAGCGACGACGGCGGCCGGCCGACCTACGGGGTGACCGACTGGGGGCGCTCGTTGGAGCCGGTGATCACCGCCATCGCCCGCTGGTATCTGCAGCACGGGCTGCTGCATCTCGGGGGAAGCTCACGGCGCTTCAGCGCCACCTCGGCGCAGTCGATCCTGGAGTCGCTGCCGTTCCTGCTGCGCGAGGATCGTGCCATGGACGTCGACCTCGCCTTCGAGGTGCGGTTGACCGGAACCGGCGGCGGAGTGTGGACCGTGCGCATCAAGGACGGAACGTGCAGCGTGCGCCCGGGCTTCGCGAAGCGCGCCGACGTTCGCTACACCGCCGACGCGCGCGTCTGGTGCGCCGTCGCCCTCGGCCTCGAGGAGGCGCGCGAGGTGTACCGCCAGGGACGCATGACCAAGGACGGAGGGCACCAGGCCCTCGATTACTTCTTTCATCAGATTCATCGTGGCAATGCCCCGGCGTCGCCACCAAGCGCACAGAAGGTGCGAATCAGGAGCGGCTCCCACGTGCCGTCGGGGAGACCGCAAAGGAGAGGACGATGATTTCGTTTGCCCCGACCGAGGACCAGGAGGTGGCGCGAGAGACCATGCGCCAGTTCGCCGCCCAGGTGCTGCGCCCCGCGGCTCGAGAGTGTGACGAGGCGTCGGCAATTTCCGACGCGCTGCTGGCACAGACCTGGGAGCTGGGCTTGATCGCCACGCAGATTCCCGAGAGCTACGGCGGCTTCGGCGCCGCCCGCTCGCCCGTCACCAGCGCCTTGGTGCTCGAGGAGCTGGCGCACGGCGATGCGGCGCTGGCCGTGGCGGCGATGGCGCCGTCCCTGTTTGCGTACGCCGTGTTGGATCAAGGCAGCGAGGAGCAGAGGCAGCAGTATCTGCCGTTGTTCTGCGGCGAGCGCTACCACGCCGCCTCACTGGCGTGGGCGGAGCCGACGCCCAGTTTCGACGCGTTGCAGCCCCGCACCAAGGCCGTCCGCAAGGGCAAGGGCTTCGTTCTCTCGGGGACGAAATGTTTCGTGCCGATGGGGGATCGCGCCGCCCACTTCCTGGTCACCGCCCGTAATGACGATGGCCTGGACGCCTTCCTCGTGCCTCGCGATGCCCCGGGACTGAGCGTGACCGCCCCCGAGAAGAACCTGGGCTTGCGCGCTCTGCCGACGGCGCGGTTGCAGCTCGACGGGGTCGAAGTGGCCGATTCGGACCGCCTCGGTGGCGCGGCGCGGGCCGATCTGCGGCGCTTGCTGAACCACGGTCGCGTCGCCCTCGGCGCGATCCTGAACGGGCTGTCGCGGGCGGTGCTCGACTACTGCGTGCCCTATGCCAAGGAGCGCGTCGCCTTCGACGAGCCGATCGCCCAGAAACAGTCGATCGCCTTCCGCCTCGCCGAGATGCACATCGAGAACGAGTGTACCCGCTGGCTGGTGTGGAAGGCCGCCGGCCAGCTCGAGCGCGGCCTCGATGCGACCAAGAGCGCCCAATTTGCCCATAGCTACGCCGCCGAGAAGGCGATGTGGATCGCCGACAACGGTGTCCAGGTGCTCGGCGGTCACGGCTTCATCCGCGAGCACCCGGTCGAGATGTGGTACCGCAACGCCCGCACCCTGGGCGTATTGGAATCCGCCGCGTGTGTTTAGGCCACCTATCGCCAATGATCGAGTCGCTGCCAGAAGGAGCTCACCATGATTGATTTCCAACTCACGGCCACCGACCAGAAGCTGCTCACCGCCATCCGCGCCGAAGCGCTGGTGGCGCGCAAATACGCCCGTCACTACGACGAGAACGAGCACGAGTTTCCGCCCGAGAAGCTGGAGGAAGCCAAGGAGTTCCCCCACTTCATGAACCTGCTCGGCGACCGCACCGAGGAAGACTGCGGCATGGCGGTGCTGACGACGCTGATCGCCCAGGAGCAGACCTGGGGAGACTACTCGGTGCGGATGCGCCGGCAGAAGGGCGGCCTCGGCAACTCGGCGCTGCAGGCCGCGGGCACCGACGAGCAGAAGGCCAAGTGGGGCCATCTCACCCTCGCCATGGCCATCACCGAGCCCGGCTGCGGCTCCGACCCGTCGAAGGTGCAGACCACCGCGGTCCGCGACGGCGACCAGTGGGTGCTCAACGGAGAGAAGATCTTCGTCACCACCGGCTGCCGCGCCGAGGGCGTGGTGGTGTGGGCGACGATCGACAGGTCCGCGGGGCGAGCCGGGATCAAGTCGTTCCTGGTCGAGAAAGGCACGCCCGGGTTCGTCGTCACCCACAAGGAGAAGAAGCTGGGCATCCGTGCCGACGACACGGCGGCCTACGTATTCGAGGATTGTCGTATTCCGCGCGAGAACCTGCTCGGTGGCGACGAGAGCGTTCCGAAGGGCGGATCGGGTGGCTTTCGCGGCGTCATGAAGACCTTCAACATGACCCGCCCCAGCGTGGCGGCGCTCGGCCTCGGCATTGCGGAGGCGGCCCTGGACTTCACCCGCGACGCCTTGCGCGAAGCCGGGGTCGAGGTCGAGTACGGTCCCGGCCTGCACGGCCAGTCGGCTGTGAGCGCGAAGTTCATGCGGCTCGAGGCACTCTGGGAAGCGGCGCACCTCGCCGTGCTGCGCGCCGGCTGGTTGGCCGACAACCGACTGCCGAACAACATGGAGGCATCGGTGTGCAAGGCCAAGGCGGGCGCGGCGGTGCGCGAGATTACCCAGGGGTGCATCGAGATCCTCGGGCCCATGGGCGTATCCCGCGACCATCTGCTGGAGAAGTGGTTCCGCGACTGCCGCATCACCGACATTTATGAGGGCACGGGCGAGATCCAACGCCTCATCATCGCCCGCACTTTGCTCGACTACGGGCGCAACGAGTTGAAGTGACCGACGGGTTGCCGGCCGACGACGCTCGCGTCTATGCCGCCGGGCCGCCGATGGCCGCCACGTTGCGGTCGTCGGCTTGCTTCTGCTCGATACGCTCGAACAGCGCCCGCCGCACGGCGTCGAAATCGTTGGGCAGCTCGATCGGCAGATTGGCGTAGCGCCCGCGAACGTCCTCGAGCTGGCGCTGGTGGTAGCCGGCCTTGAACTCGGTGAACTTGAGGCCGTGCGCCGTCGAGATGACGACAACGCGTTCGTGCGGGGCGATCGCCTTGCGCTGCAATAGACGCAGCAGGGCGGCGAGAGCGACTCCGGTGTGCGGGCAGTTGAACATACCGGTACGATCGGCGAGTGCTGCCGCGTCGGCGAGCTCCTCCTCCGTGGCTTGCTCGACGATGCCGTTGAACTCCTGCAGTGTCCGGACGGCCTTCTTGAAGCTCACCGGGTTGCCGATCTGGATCGCGCTGGCCAGCGTCTTGTGCGCGTGCACCGGGTGGAAGTCGCGAAAGCCGTTCAGGTAGCTCAGGTACAGCGGGTTGGCCCGGGCCGCTTGCGCCACGACGATGCGCGGTCGCTTGTGGATCATCCCGAGCTGCTCCATGAGCAACAGGCCCTTGCCGAGGGCGCTGACGTTGCCCAGGTTGCCGCCCGGGATGATGATGGTGTCGGGCACCTGCCACTCGAACTGCTGAATGATCTCCATGCCCACCGTCTTCTGGCCCTCGATGCGCAGCGAGTTCATCGAGTTGGCCAGGTAGATGTTCTCGCGCTCGGTGATCTTCTGCACCATGGCCATGCAGCCGTCGAAATCGGTGTCGAGCGAGAGCACCAGCGCCCCGTTGGCGATCGGCTGCACCAGCTGCGCCAGCGACACCTTGTTGCGTGGGAGCAGCACGACGGCGGGGATGCCGGCGGCGGCGCAATAGGCTGCCAGGGCGGCCGAGGTGTCCCCCGTGCTGGCGCAGGCCACCGCCGGGATGCTGCGACCCTGCGATCGCATCTCGTTCACCACGCTCACCAGCACGGTCATGCCCAAGTCCTTGAACGACCCGGTGTGCGAGTTGCCGCACTGCTTCACCCACAGGTCCTCGAGACCGATCTGGCGGCCGAAGCGCTCGGCCCAGAACAGGTTGGAGTTGCCCTCGTACATGCTGACGATGTGCTCGTCGGACAGGGATGGCAGCACCATTTCCTTGCGATTCCAGACCCCGGAGCCGTAGGGCCACTGGGTGGAGCGGACGCGCTTGTCGAACAGCTTCTTCCAGCCGTCGGCGCTGGTCCGCCGCAGCCGATCCTCGTCGTGGGCGACCTCGAGGAGCTCCCCGCAGGCGTGGCAGCGGTAGATGACCTCGAAGATGTCGTAGGTTTTTCCGCACTCGGGATTGATGCAACGAAACCAACACTTGTACTTCATGTCTCGCCTCACTGCCGCAGCTGCACGCCCCTCGAGGCGCCGGTTCGTTTATAGGGGAATCCGGGCGGGGGTGAAAGCGGCGTCTGGCCCACGGTCGTGGGTTTATTGACTTTGCCCGAACCGAACGAGATAGTCCCCCGTTTGCCGCCGGCCAGGTGGTCGGGTGCCGGCAGCGGGAGCGGATCTCAGGGCTTGCACCAAGCGCGGCGTGATCGTAATAATGGACACCCAAGCTCTACATTTGGTCCCGAGTTCGCTCGGGTGAGGGAGTAACGATGATTCCAACGGATACTGAGCTCCGCGAGGCCTTGCACGCGCACGGGCAACGCGTTGATCGCTATCGTCGCGGGGAGCTGAGCGCTACCCAGTTCCTACCGATCCGGCTGAGCTACGGGCTCTACTATCAGCTCGACCACACCAGCCACATGCAGCGGATCAAGCTGCCCGGCGGTCTGCTCACGGCCGCGCAGGCCGACTGCATTGCCGACATCACCGACGAGTACGCCCGGGGCGTGGCCCACATCACCACCCGGCAGGATATCCAGCTACACTGGATCGATCTCGGCAACATCATGGACATGTATGAGCGTCTGCACGAGGTCGGCATCACGACCCGCGGCGCCTGCGCCGACAGCGTGCGCAACATCACCGGCTGCATTCACGCCGGAACCTGGTCGACCGAGCCGTTCGACGTCAGCCCGTACCTGCTGGCCACGCACGACTACTTCCTCTTCCATCCGCTCAACCTGACCCTGCCGCGGAAGTTCAAGATTGCCTTCTCCGGCTGTGACACCGACTGCGCCCAGGGCCCGATCAACGACATCGCCTTCTTTGCCCACGTGCGCGAGGGCAAACCCGGGTTTTCCGTCTACGCCGGCGGCGGGCTGGCGGCACAGCCGTACCTGGCACAACGTGTCTTCGAGTTCGTGCCCGCGGAGGAGACGCTCCTGGTGGCGGAGACCATCGTCCGTTTCCAACACCGCTACGGGGAGCGCAAGAATCGTCACAAGGCTCGCCTGAAGTACGTATTCAAGCGCTGGGGGGTGCCCAAGGTCATCGAGGAGCTCGAACGGGAGTACGCCCGAGTCGAAGCTCAGATGGGAGATCAGTTGCGCGCCGAGCTGAGGGAGTCGGTGGCGCGGGCCCGCCAGCCCGAGCCCGTGAATCCGCCGGCACCGTTGCCTGCGGCTGCCGATAGCGCGCTGGCCCACTGGCAGCGCACCAACGCCTATGCCCAGAAGCAGGCGGGCTACTACGGCGTCACGGTTCAGCTGCCCCTGGGCGACGTGACCACGGCGCAGCTGCGCGCCTTGGCGGCGATCGCGCGCGAGCACGGCAACGGCGTGCTGCGCGCCAGCAACGAGCAGAACTTCATGATTCCCTGGGTTGCCGGCGACCACGTGGGAGCCGTCCACCAACGACTGCAGGGAGCCGGTCTCGCCACCGCCGACGCCCTTCACATCACCGATGTGACCTCGTGCCCGGGCGCGGACTACTGCAGCCTGGCGATGAGCCGATCGATGGGGGTCGCGGCCTTGATTCAGAAGCACCTGCAGGCCGGCAACGGAGACGTCGAGGCGCTCGGTGTCTTCCGCGTGAAGATCAGCGGCTGCCCGAACTCCTGCGGGCAACATCACGTGGGCGACATCGGCCTGACCGGGATGAACTCGAAGGACGAAGACGGCCACGAGCGGCCGCACTACTCGATCCTCGTCGGCGGTAGGCTGGGCGAGGCCACGGCGGCCATCGGTCACCGGCTGCGCGGGAAGTTCCCCGAGTCCGAAACCCCGAAGGTAGTGGCGGCACTGGCGGGAACGTATCAACGAGAACGGCAACACGGCGAGCGCTTTCCGGACTTCGTCGCCCGTGTCGGTCTCGCCCGCCTGAACGAGGTCGCGCACGCCGCAGCCGCCGTGGTGCACTGAGCCGTGAGCGACGACAGCCGCGAACCCACGGAGCCCGCTGCCGACGAGCCTGCCCCCGAAAGCAAGTTCTACCACGGGCACATCGTCAAGCTGTCCTCCGGGCGACAGACGGGACTGGTCCGCTCTGCCAGCGGTCGCCAGATTCTCTTTACCTTTCAGCACGTCGTGATGCTGGGCGAAAAGCGGCGTTTCGACGATCTGCACATCGGCACCAAGGTGGGTTACGACGTAAGCTGGACGTCCAAGGGGCTGCGGGTGAGCTTGATCCGCATCCTGGACTGAGCGCCGACTGTGTTGGCGCGGCACCGCTCAGCCGTGATCGGCGAAGCCCTGGTCGTGCTTGGGCTGGTCGCCTGCCATGCGGCCAGGTTCCCGGGCGCAGACGCGCACGTCGTGGCGGGAGTGCCCTTCTACCCGCAGGAGCGCGAGCAGTGCGGACCCGCAGTGCTCGCCTCGCTGCTCGGATTCTTCGGCTATCCCGTGGCGCCCGAGACCCTCGCCCGGGAGATCTACGATGCCGACGCGCGCGGTACCTCGACCGTGGCGATGGTGTCCTACGGATCTCGCCACGACCTGCCCCTCGCGGCGCTGCGGGGTGACCTCGGACGGGTCCGGGCCGAGATCGACGCCGGCAGGCCCGTGATTGCGCTATTGCAGGAAGGGTGGCTCTCGCCTCACTATCACTTCGTTCTGCTCACCGGCTACGAGCCGGACAGCGGGACGCTATACGGCTACTCGGGCCGCAACGCGGACGCCAGCTGGAAGGCGGGGGACTTCGAGCGCCGCTGGGCGGCGGCGGACAACTGGATCCTAGTGTGGGCTGGGAACGATGACGGTACGGGAACGCCGCCACACCGAAGCGCTGGCGAAAAGCACCAAGGCGACTCCGATGAAGGAGAATAGTTGGCCGCCCGTCTGCACTACCTTGTAGAAGTCGGGCTTGACGTTGGCCATGGCGTAGGCGCCGACGCCGTGGCGGAACGGCCGCAGCAGCTCCGCGTTCGTGCGGGCGTCGAGCTCCTTGAACTCCTCGATGCTGCCCACGCTCGGCGTATCTCGAATACTGAGCGAGTCGGTGTACTCAGCCAGCTTGCCGTGCGCGACCGACCAGTTGCCGACCCCCAGGACCAGCAGCAGAAGGCCGACGCCGAAGGCCGGATGGCGCAGCAGCTCCATAGATCGGATATGCCACCGGGTGGCGGCTATGGCAAACCAGTCGCGCAGTTGCGGCTCTGGGGGGGCTTGGCTATAGGCAACTCGATCCGATATCATGCATCATTCGGGTGCGGCGAGACGTCGTCGGCGCCTGCCTCGGAGTTGCCCTAGTGCCAACGCGAAAGCTCGTTGAACGGATGTTGCAGGGGGACAAGGTTGCCCTGGCCAAGCTCATGACGCTGGTCGAGAACCGCCGCGAGGATACGGCGCTGGTCATGAGCCTGATCCACGATCGCTGCGGTCATGCCTACACCATCGGGATCACCGGCCCCCCGGGCGCCGGCAAGTCCACCTTGGTCGACCGCACCGTGGGAGCGCTGCGGAGTGCCGGCCACCGGGTGGGCATCATTGCCATCGACCCGTCGAGCCCGTTTTCGGGCGGCGCCGTGCTGGGCGACCGCATCCGCATGCAAAGCCACTTCCTCGACGAAGGTGTTTTCATTCGCAGCCTCAGTAGCCGGGGCAGCCACGGGGGTCTGGCCCGCGCCACTCGCGATGTGGCGCGCCTGTTCGACGCCTATGGCATGGACTTCGTGGTCATCGAGACGGTTGGTGTCGGGCAGACCGAGCTCGATGTGATGCGAATGGCCGATACCACGGTCGTCGTGCTGGTCCCCGAGGCGGGTGACACGGTCCAGGCCATGAAAGCCGGGCTCCTGGAGATTGCCGACGTCTTCGTGGTCAACAAGGCCGATCGTGAAGGCGCGATGCGCATGAAGACCGAGCTCGAGATGATGCTCCATCTGCGGCCCGAGGCGCCGTGGAAGGTCCCCGTGCTGATGACCCAGGCGACGGCTGGCGACGGCATTCCCGAGCTGATGACGCACCTCGCTCATCATCGCGACTTCCTTCGCCAGAGCGGTAGCGGCGAGGCAAGGACCATTGCTGGTCGGCAGGAAGAGTTCGTCGCCGTGCTGCGGGAGGAGATCGCGCGGCGGTTGGAAGCGGCGCTCGACAACGGCCGCTTCGGCAAGTTGCTGTTGGCGATCAAGAGCGGCGAGATCGATCCCTACCGTGCCGCCTTGGATGTGGTCGACAGCGAGGAGGCCGTGCGGGCCGTATTGCGTGCGAGGCGGGAAGGGTAGGCGTCTCGATGGGCGGGCGCACCTTTGTCGTTGGTGATATCCACGGCTGCCCGGTCGAGCTCGAGGGCCTGCTCCAGGCGATCGCGCCGGCAAGCGGCGATACCGTCGTCTTCCTCGGTGACTACATCGACCGCGGCCCGGACTCCAAGGCCGTCATCGACCGCCTCTTGCGTCTGCGGGCGGAGGGCCCGAAGTGCGTGTTCTTGAAGGGAAACCATGAGGATATGTTCCTCGATTTCATGGGCCTCGGTGGGCGCTATGCCGGGGCTTTTCTGCTGAACGGCGGCAGAGCCACGCTGCTCAGCTACGGCCTCGATGGGTGCACCGGGTCAGAGGTCGCCAAGCGGCTGCCGCCGTCCCACCTGGAGTTCCTGCGGAATCTGGAGATCACCTTCGTCTGCGGCAACTTCCTGTGCGTTCACGCGGGAATCAACCCCCTGTGTGATCTCGACAACCAAAATGAAGAGGATCTCCTCTGGATCCGGGAGGAGTTCGTTCGCAACCGGCACCGGCTGCCGTACACGGTACTATTCGGGCACACGCCGCAGCGCGAGGTCTTTCTCGATCTGCCCTACAAGATTGGTCTCGATACCGGGTTGGTCTACTCGAACAAGCTCAGCTGCCTCGAGCTTCATTCCGGAGACCTCATGCAGGTGCGTCGGGGCGAGCGGCGAGCGCGGCGCTCGAGTCTGGCCAAGGACCTGGCCGAGGCCGGTCGAGCTGCCTGACGGCAGCTTGCTGCCCGGGCAATGCTTCAGTGGAACGAGGGGACCGAAACCAGCAGCGCCAACAGCGCGCTCAACGCCAGGATGACCGGCCAGGGGAGCACTCGACTGTTCATGGCCGCGAGTGCAGCAGATTTCATTCCCCGGCTACCTCCTGCGGCGTTGCGTGCCCCTGCCGGCTTGGGCGCCACCTCGTGGTGACGATGTCGTGACGCTCGCTACTGGCTCGCCGTTTGCCGACGCAAAGGGCGTCGCCAGCCTTCAACCTCGGGGCAAGAGATGAACCTTCTTACCGTCCTTCAGCGTGGTGAGCAGCTCGGAGAGAGTGACATTCAGGGCCGGGTGCACCATCTGCGGCACCAGCTCGCACAGCGGGACCAGGACGAAGCGCCGCTTGGGGATCTCCTTGTGGGGGATCTTGAGATTGCGTTTGTTGATGATCTCGTTGTCGAAGAACAAGATGTCGAGGTCGATGATGCGCGAGCCCCAACGCTTACCCTTGACGCGTTTGCGCCCCATGGCTTGCTCGATGGCCTTGAGACGTTTGAGCAGCTCTTCGGCGCTGCACTCGATCTCGAGCTCGATGACCGCGTTGAGAAACCAGGTCTTGGCGTCTCCCAGCGGCTCGCTCTCGTAGAGGGACGAGGCCTTGACGATGCGCGTGGCCGGAAGCTTGACCATCCGGTCTAACGCCTCTTGATAATTGGCTTTTCGGTCTCCGAGGTTGGAGCCGATTCCGATCAGTGCCCGGTGGGGCATAGCGCCGTCGATAACCTCCCCCTGTCCCTCGCTGAAGCACGCCGCCTGCTGCCGACGTGTCCCCGAACCGCATCCTACGGCACAGCATTCGCGCCAAGACTAACGCGATACGAGCGCTCATAGCGCCTTCGCGACCGATTTACAACGGTAACGGGCCTGGGTGTTGCGGTTGTGGGCACCCGATGGTAGTGCGGGCGCAATCTCGTTGACGCCAGAGGAGTGTTCGTGATGCGTTCCGCCGACCGGCTGAAGTCGATCCCCCCGTACCCGTTCATGGAGCTGCGCAAGAAGATCGGCCAGGCCCGCGCCGACGGGATCGACGTCATCAGCTTGGCCATCGGGGACCCGGTCGAGCCTACGCCCCAGCCGGTAATCGAGGAACTCGCCCGCACCGCGGCCGATCCGGCCAATCACCGCTATCCGACCGACGAGGAAAAGGGGATGTTGGCCTTCCGGCAGGCAGTCGCCCGTTGGTATGCGAAGCGCTACGGGGTCGACGTCGACCCGGCCACGGAGGTGCTGGGGCTGATCGGTTCCAAGGAGGGCTGCCACCACTTCGTCCTCGCCCGCGTCAACCACGGCGAAACGGTCCTCATGACCGATCCGGGCTATCCTGCCTACCGTGCCAGCATCCTGATCGGCGGCGGCGAGCCGGTCAGCATCCCCATCCGCCCCGAGCAGGGCTATTTGCCGGTGCTGGCCGATATCCCGAGCGATGTCGCGCGCAAGGCCACGGCCATGTTCGTGTGCTACCCGAACAATCCGACCGGTGCCGTCGCCACGCCGACTTTTTTGCGGGAGCTGGTGGATTTCGCGCACCAGTACGATGTCGCCGTGTGCTACGACAATCCGTACGTCGAGATCGTCTTCGACGGGGAGAGACCGCTCAGCTTTCTCTCCGTGCCGGGGGCGAAGGACGTCGGTGTCGAGCTCAACTCGCTGTCCAAGCCGTTCAACATGACCGGCTGGCGTATCGGTATGGTGGTGGGCAACAAGGACCTGATTGCCGCCATCTCGCAGGTCAAGGAGAACACCGACTCGGGTGTGTTCAATGCCATCCAGTACGCGGGGATCGCCGCCATGGAGCGCTGCGGCGAAGAGATCGGCCACATGCTCGGCATCTACGCCAAGCGTCGCGCTCTGGTGCTCGACACGCTGCGCTCCGTCGGCATCGACTACAAACCGGCGCGCGGGACCTTCTACCTCTGGGTTCCGGTGCCCAACGGGATGTCGAGTCTCGAGTTCACCACGCTCCTGTTCGAAAAGGCCCGCGTCGTGGTCGCCGCCGGCACCGCCTACGGCAAGTACGGCGAAGGATTCGTCCGCTTCTCGCTCACCGTGCCCGACGACCGTCTGGTCGAGGCGATGGAGCGAATCCGCAAGGCGATGGGCAAGGGATGACTCGGCGCGTTTCCCCCCTCAGCTCTTCAGGCCCAGCACGTCCGCCATGTCGTACCGGCCGGGCGCCTTGTCGGCGAGCCACAGCGCGGCGCGCAGAGCGCCGCGCGCCAGGCACTCGCGGCTCTGCGATCTGTGGGTGAGCTCGAGGCGCTCCCCCAGGCCGACGAACATCACGGTGTGGTCGCCGACCGCGTCGCCCCCGCGCAGGGTCATCATGCCGATCTCGTCTTGCCGTCGCTGTCCGGTGATGCCCTGGCGTCCGAAGACGGCGGACCTGTCGAAGTCGCGACCCAAGGCCTCGGCGACGGTCCGGCCCAGCTTGAGCGCGGTGCCGCTGGGGGCGTCGACTTTCATCTTGTGATGGATCTCGACGATCTCCGGATCGAAATCCGGGCCCAGGGCCTCGGCCGCCTGCCGCACCAGCTGTAGCAGCACGTTGATCCCGATGCTCATGTTGGGCGCGATGACCGTGCGTGTCTGCGGCGCCAGGCGATCGAGCTCGGCCTGCTCCTCCGGCGTGTAGCCGGTCGAGCCAATGACGATCGCGGCCTGGTGCCGGACGGCGGTGCGCAGGTGGGCGACGGCGGCCGCCGAGTTGGTGAAATCCAGCGTCACCGCATCGCTGCGAATGCACTTGTCCAGGCTGTCGACGATGGGCACGTGCAGCACGCCCAGCCCGGCGACCTCGCCGGCGTCGTGGCCGACGGTGGCCAGGCCCGCCGCCTCGACGGCGCCGACGAGTCTGGCCTCGGCAGACTGGGTGACGAGGTTGACCAGGGCGCGTCCCATGCGCCCGCCGGCGCCGCACACGATGATGCCGATGGCCATGATCAGATGGCTCCAAAGGCGCGCAGCGTCGCCAGCAATCTCTGCCGCGGCTCCTCGGTCATGGGCAGCAGCGGCAGGCGCAGCTCGTCCCGGCAGTGACCCATCATCGACAGCGCCGCCTTGACGGGGATGGGATTGGTCTCGAGAAACAGAGCCTTCATCACCGGCAGGAGACGAAAATGCACCTCGCGGGCCTTGGCCAGGTCTCCCGCCAGCATCGCGGAGGTGACCGCGGCCGATTCCTTCGGCAGGATGTTGGCCACCACCGAGATGACCCCGCACCCGCCCACGGCCATGACGGGCAGGGTGAGCGAGTCGTCCCCGGAATACAGCTCGATGCTGCTACCGCACAGCCGCAGCACTTCCTGGACCTCGTCGAGCGAGCCGGTCGCTTCCTTGAGGCCGATGACCTCGTCGATCTCGGCCAGGCGAGCGATCGTGCCCGCCTCGATCTTGGAGCCCGTGCGGCCCGGAATGTTGTACACGATCAGGGGAAAGTGCGTCGCCTGGGCGATGTGACGATAGTGCTGGTAGATGCCCTCCTGCGTCGGCTTGTTGTAGTAGGGAGAGATCAGCAGGGCGGCGTCGGCCCCCGCCTCCTTGGCGGCTTTGGTGAGGGCCGTCGCTTCGCTGGTCGAGTTCGATCCGGTACCGGCGATCACCGGCAACCTGCCCTTGGCCATGCGCACCACCAGGCGCACCACCTCGGCGTGCTCCGCGTGAGACAACGTGGCCGACTCGCCGGTGCTGCCGCAGGGCACCAGAGCGCTGGTTCCGCCCTCGATCTGCATCTCCACCAATCGCTCGAGCGCCTCGGTGTCGATCCGCCCGTCGCGAAACGGGGTGACCAGCGCCGTCATCGATCCGCTGAATGTTGCCGTTGCCATCATTCGACCTCCAGTTCGCCGCGGAAGACCTCCTCGGCCGGTCCGGTCATCAGCACGTGCCCGTCGCTCTCGCGCCACTCGATCTCGAGATTGCCGCCACGCAGATGCACCGTGGCTCGCCTGTCGTTCTTGCCGTTCAAGTGTCCCGCCACCACCGCCGCGCAGGCCCCGGTGCCGCAGGCTTCGGTCTCGCCCGAGCCCCGCTCCCATACGCGCATGCGCAGCTCGCGAGGCCCGACGACCTCGATGAACTCGGTGTTGACGCGCTGGGGAAAGAACGGGTGATGTTCGAAGGAGGGGCCGATGCGGGCGAGATCGAGCGGGGCGACGTCGTCGACGAAGACGACACAGTGAGGATTTCCCATCGAAACGCAGGTGACGCGGTACGTCCGGCCGGCGGCGTCCAGGGGAGCATCGATGACCCGACCTTCCGCGGCCACGGGGATGCGCGGCCCATCGAGAATGGGTTCGCCCATGTCGACGGTGACGCGCACGACGCGACCGTCGCGCAGCTCCAGCTCGAGCTCCTTGATGCCGGCATCGGTTTCCACTCGCAGCGGGTTGCGGCGCGCCAAGCCGTGCTCGTAGGCGTACTTGCCGACGCAACGGATGCCGTTGCCGCACATCTGGCCGCGGCTGCCGTCGGCATTGTACATCTCCATGCGGCAGTCTGCCGCGGCGCCCGGCGTGGGGGGACAGATCAGAATCACACCGTCGGCGCCGACGCCCGTATGGCGCGGGCTGGCACGACGGGCCAGGTCCGCCGGCTGCCGCACGCTCTGCGCAAAGGCGTCGATGTAGACGTAATCGTTGCCGAGGCCGTGCATCTTGGTGAAACGCAGGGTTGCCATCTGGTGGACTTCAGCTTTCCGTGCAACGAGATCAGGACTACCATGTGCCGATTTCGGCGGTCAATTTCTACCGCTGCGCCGGCGTCACCTTCCCACGAGCGTGTGGCGGCGGAGTGGCCGTGGGCGGGGCGGGGATCTGGCGCGTGATGCGGACGGCGTTCGATGGCTGGCTGCCGTACCCATCCGCCGTGAAGGCGATCACCCGGTAGAGATAGTCGCTGCCGACCTCGATTTGCCGATCGAGATAGCTGAAGGTGCGGGTTTTGCGGAATCGCTCCTGGTCGGTGACCTCGAGCGTGGCGATCTGCACGAAGCCGGCGGCGCTGCTCGCTGGCGCGCGCTCGACCACGAAATGACCCAGGTTGTTCAACGGGGTGTCGTCGGCATGCTCGCTGGGCCGACCCCAGGAGAGCAGAATGCCGTCGCCCCGGTTGGCCGCCCGCAGGTCACCGATCGCCTTGGGAGCGGCGAACTCCGGTGGCTTGGGCGGGGCCTTGCGGCCACAGCCGCTCGCCAGCGACGCCACGGCCAGCGCGGCGAGCATGCCGCAGGGGAATGAGAACCTTGGCCTCACCACGGCCGGCTCACCTATGCTCCTCGCTGCTTGAGGGCGCGGTCGACATTGACCGAAGCCGTGCCCCCCGGGGCGCGACGCCGGTCGACGGCGGCGGTCAGAGTCAGCCAACGCGACACGTCGGAGCCGAATCGCGGCGAGAACTGCTGCAGCTGCCCCAGGCCGAGCTGGTCGAGCGACTGACCGCTGTCGAGGCAATGCCGGACCACCGCGCCGACGATCCCATGAGCCTCGCGAAAAGGAACTCCCTTGGTGGCCAGATAGTCCGCGAGCTCGGTGGCCAGAGTGAAACCGCTGAGAGCGGCGGCGCTCATGCGCTCGGCGTTGACGCGCAGCCGCGGGAGCATCGCGGCGAGCACCTCGAGTGCCCCATGGACGGTATCGAAGGTGTCGAAGACCAGCGCCTTGTCCTCCTGCAGGTCGCGATTGTAGGAGAGAGGCAGGCCCTTGAGCACGGTCAGCAACGCCATCAGGTTGCCGTAGAGACGGCCGGTCTTGCCCCGCACCAGCTCGGCCACGTCCGGGTTCTTCTTCTGTGGCATCATCGAGCTGCCGGTGGCAAAGCTATCGGGCAGCTCGATGAAGCGAAACTCCTGCGAGGCCCACAGAACGATCTCCTCCGCGAATCGGCTCAGGTGCATCCCCAGCGTAGCCCCTGCCGCCAGAAACTCGACGGCAAAATCGCGATCGCTGACCGCATCGAGACTGTTGCCGCTCACCGTGCCGAAGCCGAGCTGCTTGGCGACGTAGTGGCGATCGATGGGGAAGGTGGTTCCGGCCAACGCCCCCGAACCCAGCGGCAGTACGTCAACGTGCGCATAGCAGGCCGCGAAACGCTCGCGATCACGCTCGATCATCTCGACGTAGGCCAGAAGGTGGTGGGCGAACAACACCGGCTGTGCCGGCTGCAGGTGCGTGTATCCGGGCATGACCACGTCCTGGTGCTTGCGCCCGAGCCGGGCCAGGGCGTCGATCAGCGCCCGCTGGTCCTGATCGAGGACCGCGATAGCGTCCTTCAGATAGAGCCGGAAATCGGTGGCGACCTGATCGTTGCGGCTGCGTGCCGTGTGCAGCTTGCCGCCGAGAGGCCCGAGCTTCTCGATCAAGCGCCGCTCGATTGCCATGTGGATGTCTTCGTCCGTGGCCACGAAGCGGAAGGCCCCGCGGTCGAGCTCGCCCTGGATCTCTTCCAGCCCGCGGATGATGCGACGGGCCTCCGCCGCGGGAATGATTTTCTGCCGGCCGAGCATACGGCAATGGGCGATGCTACCGGCGATGTCCTGGCGGAAGAGACGCCGATCGACCGGAAGCGAAGTGGTGAACGCATCGACGAGCCTGTTCGTCGGCTCGCTCATGCGCCCCTGCCACGCCTTGTGGCCGGACGGGACCTTGGTGGTGGAGCGGGCGGTGCCCGTACCGCTCGCCTTGCGACGTGATTGTCTTGCCGGTGCCATTGGCGCGGCACCTTAGCGGAAAGCGAAAGTGAAGGAAATTCGTGGCGGGGCGATACAGGTCGGCCAAGGGGACCGGCCGGCGATCCACAGCCGAGAGTGAGGTGGGGGGGTACCTTCACTCCCGGGCTGTGGATCGCCGACTCGATGCGGCCTACGCGATCAGTTCGGCCGCAACACTTCGACCTCGACGGTGGCGCCGGCATTGGCCAGGTGTGGCAGCCACTTGCCGGTATAGCGCCGGAAGGTCTTCTGATCGTTGGAATCGATCTCTACCCGGAGGTGTACGGGGCCGTCGTCCCGTGCGCTCTCCCGCACGTGCTCGCGCAACGTTTGTAGGTTGTATCCGCTCACTTCGCCGAAGAAGTGAAAGGCATCGTTCCCGGACCGGATCACTGCGTGTAGCATCTCCTCCTCCATCTTTCTCCACGAGCCGAGGGACTGGGCCCGGCGCCGGTGGGCATTTTGGGGGGGACCAAATGCCCACCGGCATTGCTGCCGGGCCACACCGAAAACCTCAACCAGAGAGAGACGCTAGTGAGGAGGGACGGAATCGCTGTTTGCCGGCGGTAGCTTCAAGCGGCGAACGGGGGCCGGCACATAGTCGAGAACGGGCTCCGCGACCGCGTCGGTCGGGTTGGCGGGCGTCCAGACCGACGCCATCGCTTTCATGCGCAGGGGAACGTCACGGGTGGTTTGGGCGTCGGTGTCGGCGCGGTCGATTGGCTCCAGGGTCAGCGCTGCCCGCGACATGCCGCTGTGCCGATGCGGCCGGTGGTAGGATCGGACGGCCGGGCGGATCGAACCCAGCCACACGGCCGAGCAGATCAGCGCCGCCGGCGCCAGTCGGGAAACCCAGATCCTCTTCACCACCGCTGTCACGCCAGGTATCGACGGTGGTGCCTGGCGCTTATTCAACCGACCCGGAAGGCGGGCGGATTTTTTGGTGGGTCCTGCGAAGGTATTGGATTCGAAAAGAAATCTACGGTGAGCAGCACCGAGCCGGGGAAACCGACGGCGCCACTGAAGGTTGCTGACGAGCGCCCCGATCCGGCCGCGCCGCAAGCGCGCGCCGACGGGAGCCGACGTCAACCCAGGCACGCTTCATCGAACTGTAATCTGGTTTTCACTTGTCTGTTGCGCGGCCGCGGTAGGGTCGGCCTCGGAACCGCCGGATATGTCATCCGGTGAGGGACCAGAGGAGCCGGACATTTGGTCCGGCAAAGCAGGAAGAAAAAGGAGGCGACGCGGAAATGAGAGGACTAGGCATCAAGGCGGGCGTGTATGCGGTGCTCGCGGCAGCGCTGCTGCTGCCGGCGGGCAGGGGATACGCCAAGGATCTGGGCGATATCCTGCTGCAGAAGGGAGTGATCACGAGCGACGAGCTGAAGCAGGCGCGCGAGGAGGAGCAGAAGAAGGCGACCGCCCTCGACAAGCTGGTCGGCTGGGCGAAGGACACCAGGGTCAGCGGCCGCATGTACTACGACCTCAGCTATATCGACAACGGAAGCAACGGCCATCAGCAGTCCAACTCGGGGCCGGGCTTCGACATCAAGCGCTTCTACATCGGCGTCGATCACAAGTTCAGCGACATCTTTTCGGGCAATATTACGACCGACTTCACGTACGACAGCGGCGCGGGCGCGACGCAGGTGTACATCAAGAAGGCCTACCTGGACATGAACCTCGACCCCGCACTCGATATCCGGCTCGGCTCGACCGATCTGCCGTGGGTCCCGTTCGTCGAGGGTCTCTACGGCTATCGCTACATTGAGCCCGTATTGATCGACCGCACGAAGTTCGGGACCTCGGCCGACTGGGGCGTTCACGCCAAAGGCCAGTTCGCCGATGGGCTGCTGAACTACGCGGTCGCCGTCGTCGACGGCGCCGGCTACAAGCACCCGGATACCGGAGCCCATACCCACACGATGGATTTCGAGGGTCGCGTGAACCTCGAC
>CAZYMF010000018.1:36370-42227 GCA_964648215.1 uncultured Binatia bacterium (SeqCode)
TTCGCCTCCTACCGCTTCACGCCGGAATGGGGCGTTCTCGGTCGCTACGACTACGTCAAGCCGACCAAGGACACCAACTCCGCCCTGACCGACAACTATTTCAACGTTGGCCTCGAGTACAGCCCGGTCAAGATCGTCGACTTCGCCCTGGTCTACAAGCGCGACATGGTCGGCAATGGCAGCTTCAGCACGTCGAACGGCACCATCGGCGGGCTGCCCAAGACGGCGGGGAGCGGAACGTACGACGAGGTGGGGCTCTGGGGGCAGTTCAAGTGGTAATATCCGTGGCTGCGCAGGCGAGCGAGCCCCCCGTCTTGCGCTGTTGAACGCAACTCAACTGAAAGGAGACAGTACATGACGATCAGATCACAATGGCTCGTTACCCTCGCGGCGCTCTGCCTCAGCCTCGCCCTCGCCGGCCCGGCGCCGGCACAGATGCAGTTGAACGGGGCCGGGGCCACCTTCCCGTATCCGATCTACTCGAAGTGGTTCGACCTCTACACCAAGGTCGATCCGTCGGTGCGCTTCAACTACCAGTCCATCGGCAGCGGCGGCGGCATCAGGCAGATCACCCAGCAGACGGTGGACTTTGGCGCCTCCGACGGCCCGCTGAGCGACGAGCAGCTCGAGGCCGCCCCCGGCCACCTCTTTCATTTCCCGACGGTGATGGGAGCAGTGGTGCTGACCTACAACGTCGAGGGTCTCGGCACCGGCCTCAAGCTCACCCCGGAGGCCATCGCCGGCATCTATCTCGGCAAGATCACCAAGTGGAACGACCCCGAGCTGGCCAAGGCCAACCCCGGGACGAAGCTGCCCGATAAGGACATCGTCGTCGCCCACCGCGCCGACGGTAGTGGCACGACGTACATCTTTACCGACTACCTGAGCAAGGTCAGCCCGGAGTGGGCCAAGAAGGTGGGCAAGAGCACCTCGGTGCAGTGGCCGGTCGGGCTGGGCGGCAAGGGTAACGAGGGCGTTACCGGAATCGTCAAGCAGACGCCCGACGCGATCGGCTACGTCGAGCTGATCTACGCCCTGTCCAACAAGCTCCCCTTTGCCGACGTCAAGAACCAGGCCGGCAATTTCGTGAAGCCGTCGCTGCAGACGGTGACGGACGCCGCCGCCGGCTACGCCGACAAGATGCCGGCCGATTTCCGCGTCGTCATCACCAACGCGCCCGGCGCCCAGGCCTACCCGATCTCGGGCATGACCTGGCTGCTCGTCTACCAGAAGCAGAAGAACGCGGAAAAGGGCAAGAAGCTGGTGGAATTCGTCAAGTGGATGCTGCACGACGGGCAGAAGTACGCCCCCGAGCTGGACTACGCGCCGCTGCCCAAGGCCGTGGTCGAAAAGGAGATGGCCCAGCTCACCAAGGTCACCACCGAAGACGGAAAGCCGTTGCTGCAACAGTGATCCCTGCCGTGTCCCGCGTGGGGAGGGTGCCTGCGGGTGCCTTCCCCACCCCCACTGCACCTGCGGCTGTAACATTGCCGTAACATTCGCCTGCTACCATCCGATAGTCGTCGGTGGCCTTGAGCCGGCCCCCGGAACCGGGAGATCCCAAGAGATGGCGAATGGCGTGAAGGGTGAGAGCGTCGGGCTGCGGTGGCCGGTACCCCGCGCCAGCACGGCGCCCATCGGTCGCAGCTTCAACCTCGGCGACCGCCTGTTTCGCACCATGACCGCGGGCTTCGCGCTCTCGCTGTTCACGGTCCTGGTATCCATCGTCGCGGTTCTCGCCTACGAGTCCTCCGACGCTATCCGGCACTTCGGCTGGGGTTTCCTGGTCAGCTCGACGTGGAATCCGGTCACCAAACAGTTCGGGGCGTTGCCGTTCATTTACGGCACCCTGGTTTCCTCGTTTCTGGCCCTGCTGCAGGCCGTGCCGCTCAGCATCGGAACGGCGCTGTTTCTGAGCGAGATGTCTCCGGGTTGGTTGCGGGCGCCGGTTTCGTTCCTGGTGGAGCTGCTCGCCACCATTCCCAGCGTCGTGTACGGCCTGTGGGGGATCTTCGTTCTCGTCCCCTGGGTGCGGGGTTGGGTCGGACCTGCCCTGAAAGACACTCTCGGATTCCTGCCCCTCTTCCAGGGGCCGAACTACGGCGTGAGCATGCTTGCCGCCTCGATGATCCTGGCAGTGATGGTGGTACCCTACATCACGTCGGTGGCGCACGAGGTCTTCCAGGCGGTGCCGTCGGCCCAGCGCGAGGCGGCGCTGGCCCTGGGGGCGACGAAGTGGGAGATGGTCCGGCTGTCGGTGCTCCCGTTCGGGCGGACCGGATTGATCGGCGCGGTGATGCTCGGTCTCGGCCGCGCCATCGGGGAGACCATGGCGGTGACCATGGTCATCGGCAACCGGGCGGCGATCGCCGCCTCGCTGTTCGCCCCCGGCAGCACGATGGCAAGCGTGATCGCCAACGAGTTCAACGAAGCGACGTACGATCTGTACGTCCAGGCGTTGGTCGAGATCGGGCTGGTCCTCCTCGTCGTCACCGTGGCCGTCAACATTCTGGCTCGGTTGCTGGTGTGGAGCGTCGCCGGCCAGGACACCAGCGGGGCGAGGTGAGTGGTGAGCTACCGGCGGCGTCGACTCACCAACGTGGCGGCTCAGGGAGCGGCCATCGCCTGTACCGTGGCGGTGCTCCTGCCTCTGGTCCTCATTTTCGGTTACCTCCTGACCAAGGGCGTGACCTCGCTGAACCTGGCCTTCTTCACCCATTTGCCCGCACCGGTGGGCGAGCCGGGAGGAGGCATGGCCAACGCCATCGTCGGGACTCTGATTCTCATCGGTTTGGCCTGTCTGTTCGGGTTGCCGGTCGGCGTCTTTACGGGTCTCTATCTAGCCGAGTTCGGGAAGGGTCGTTTCGGCTGGGCGGTGCGCTTCTGTGCGGATGTGCTCAACGGCGTACCCTCGATCGTCATCGGGATCTACGCCTACACGCTGCTGGTCCTCCCGCTGAAGAGCTTCTCGGCGTACGCGGGCGGCTTCGCGCTCGGCGTGATCATGCTGCCGATCGTGGCGCGCACCACCGAGGAGATGGTGCGCCTGGTGCCCAACACTCTGCGCGAGGCGTCGCTGGCGCTCGGGGTGCCGTCGTGGCGCACCTCCCTGCGGGTGGTGCTGCGTACCGCGCGCGGCGGCATCATCACCGGCATCATGCTGTCGATCGCCCGCGTGGCGGGGGAAACGGCGCCGCTGCTGTTCACCGCTTTCGGCAACCAGTTCTGGCACCACGGCCTGCGCGGTCCGATCTCGTCCCTGCCCGTGCAGATCTACACCTACGCCATCTCTCCCTTCGACGACTGGCACCGCCAGGCCTTCGCGGGCGCGCTGGTGCTGGTCGCACTCATTTTTCTGACGAGTCTTTCCGTGCGCCTGCTCACCCGCGGCAAGGTGCACGCGGCCCGTTAGTCGGAGCGCATGGCAAACAAGCTGGAAGTCGTTGGTCTGAACGCCTGGTTTGGCAGCAGTCAGGCGTTGCACGACATCAACCTGATCATCCCCGATGGCGCGGTGACCGCCATCATCGGTCCGTCCGGCTGCGGCAAGTCGACCTTCATTCGGTGCCTCAATCGGATGCACGAGGTGGTCCCGGGCGCCCGCGTCAGCGGTCAGGTGCTGCTCGACGGGGCGAACATCTATGGCCCGGGGATCGACCCCGTGCAGGTGCGGGCCAAGGTGGGCATGGTGTTTCAGCGCCCCAACCCGTTTCCGACCATGTCGATCTTCGACAACGTGGCGGCCGGGTTGCGGCTCAACGGCCTGCGCCGCTCGCGCAGCAGCCTGACGGCCGTCGTCGAGCGCAGCCTGCGGCAGGCGGCGCTCTGGAACGAGGTGAAGGATTCCCTGGACAACTCCGGGGTGAGCATCTCCGGCGGGCAGCAGCAGCGGCTGTGCATCGCCCGGGCCCTGGCGGTGGAGCCCGAGGTGATCTTGATGGACGAGCCGTGCTCGGCGCTGGACCCGATCGCCACCACCAAGATTGAGGCCCTGATCTACGAGTTGAAGCAGAAATACACCATCGTGATCGTTACCCACAGCATGCAGCAAGCGGCACGTGTATCCGATTTCACCGCTTTCATGTATCTGGGAAGACTTGTAGAATTCGGTCCAACCGATAAGCTGTTCACGACGCCGGAGAAGAAGGAGACGGAAGACTACATCACCGGCCGCTTCGGCTGAGGAGGAATGGACACGTGGAAGCGCGCCAACATACCGATCGTCACTACGACGCCGAGCTCAAGGACCTGCACATGAAAATCCTCGAGATGGGCGGTTTCGTGGAGAAGCAGATCGCCAACGCCATCACCGCCCTGGTCAACCGCGACGACGACCTCGCCCGCACCACCATGGACGCCGATCACACCGTCAATCGCATGGACGTCGATATCGACGAGCTGTGCATCCGCCTGCTGGCGCTGCGCCAACCCGCGGCGAAGGACCTGCGGTTGATCACCACCGCGCTGAAGATCACCACCGATCTGGAGCGCATCGGCGACATGGCCGTGAACCTGTGCGAGCGAACGAGCGAGCTCAACCAGGAGCCGCAGCTCAAGCCGCTCATCGACATCCCGCGCATGGCCGACGTGGCGCAGGCGATGCTGCGCGAGAGCCTCGACTCCTTCGTTCGCGAGGACGTCGAGCTCGCGCTCAAGGTGTGCCGCGACGACGATTTCATCGACCAGCTCAACCACCAGCTCTTCCGTGAGCTGAGCTCCTTCATGGTCGAGCGGCCGCAGACCATCGGGCGCGCGATCCGGCTGCTGTTCGTGGCCAAGTACATCGAGCGGATTGCCGACCATGCCACCAACATCGCCGAGATGGTGGTGTACATGGTGAAGGGCAAGAGCATCCGCCACCTGGATCACGTGCCCCCGTCGATCTGAGGTGAAATCGGGGGAAGAGTGAGCGAGTGAAGTCACAGGAGTCGCCACGAGAGGGGGCGCGGTCGGCGCCGCGCGAGGGAAGGCGGATCGAGGGCGAGAAGAGGGTGATCCTGACCGTCGAGGACGAGAAGGACATCAGCGACCTCATCCGCTTCAATCTCGAACAGGAAGGCTTCGCCGTCGAGCAGGCCGACGACGGCGAGCGGGCTCTCGAATCGATCCGCCGTCATCGACCCGCGCTGGTCATTCTCGATCTGATGCTGCCGGGTATCCCCGGACTCGAGGTCTGCCGGCGCCTGCGGGGCGAGGAGGCGACGGCGCACCTACCCATCGTCATCCTCACCGCTCGGGCCGCCGAAGCCGACCGCATCATCGGGCTCGAGATGGGGGCCGACGACTACGTCACCAAGCCCTTCAGCCCGCGCGAGCTCGTGGCGCGGGTGCGCGCCGTGCTGCGGCGCACCTACGGGGTCGAGGTGCAGCGACCCCACGAGGTCTACGAGAAGGGCCGCTTGCACATCGACTTCGACACCTACGAAGTCCGGCTCGACGACAAGAAGGTCGATCTCTCGCTGCGCGAGTTCGAGCTGCTCCGCTTCTTCGCTCGCTATCCGAACCGGGTCTTCGATCGCCTGCAGATCCTCGATCTGGTCTGGGGCCAGGACACCTACGTCGAGCCGCGCACGGTGGACGTGCACGTGCGGCGCCTGCGGGCCCGCATCGAGCGGGACGACGCCAACCCCGAGCTGATTGTGACCGTCCGCGGCGTGGGCTACAAGTTCGACGACCGTGCTCTCGAATCGTAGCCTTCTCGCCCGCCTGCTCGCGCCGTACCTGTTCGTTCTGGTGGCGGTGGCGGCGAGCCTGTACGTTTACGGTGATCGCGTCGTCGAGGACCTGTACCTCGATACCCTGTCGAGCAGCGCCCTGCGCGAAGCCAAGCTCGCGGCCGAGCTCCTGCCGTGGGGCA
>CAZYMF010000018.1:42327-44227 GCA_964648215.1 uncultured Binatia bacterium (SeqCode)
CGCCTGGCGCTACCGATGGCGGCGATTGCGGGCGTCCGCGACCGCATACGCGCCGCCATCTGGAGCGCGATCGCCGTCGCGGCCCTGGCCGCGCTGCTTCCGGCGCTGATTCTGGCTCGCCGCCTGTCGCGTCGCGTGATGCGTCTGGCGGCATTCTCCCGCGCGGCCGCGGGAAACGACCAGCCGCCGCTGCTGGTGCCGGAGGCCGACGATCTGATTGGCGAGCTGGAAGGGAACCTTGCCGCCATGCAGCAGAGCTTGAGCGCTCAGCTTCGCGCGGCGCAGGAAGAGACGAGTAAGTTGGAGGCTGTTCTGCGAGGCATGGTCGAGGGAGTGCTGGTCATCGACCGCGATGGCATCATCCGTCTCGCGAACGAGCGCGCCCATCGCATCTTCTCCCGCGAAAGCCTGATCGGCGAGCCGCTGATCAACGTCTCCCGTGATCCCGACCTGCGCGAGGTGGTGCGCGCGGTGATGGCGAGCAAGAGCGGGCAGTCCGCGGTCCGGGAGATGAACCTCAATGGTGGGCAGACGGAAAACCTCCAGGTGACCGCGACACCGATCGCCGAGGCGAGCGGCGGGCCCCAGCTGTTCATTCTGGTGTTCCACGACGTCACCGAGCTCAAGCGGCTGGAGGCGACGCGCCGCGACTTCGTCGCCAACGTGTCGCACGAGCTGCGTACGCCGTTGACCGCGATTCGCGGCTACGCCGAGACGCTCCAGGCCGGTGCCATCGACAACCCCGAGCTGGCGCACAAGTTCATCAACGTCATCGAGCGCCATTCGGAACGGCTGAGCCGGCTCACGGACGACCTGCTCACGCTGTCGGATCTGGAGCTCGGCCGCACCTCCTTGCAGCGTACCTCCGTGACGCTGTCGTCCGCCATCGACGCGGCCCTCGAGCTCGTGCGCGAGAAGGCCAGGCACGCGC
Organism: uncultured Binatia bacterium (SeqCode); assembly: GCA_964648215.1. Lineage (GTDB taxonomy): Bacteria > Desulfobacterota > Binatia > HRBIN30 > JACQVA1 > CAZYMF01. The sequence goes on from CAZYMF010000018.1 coordinate 43,259, forward strand.
GAATCGAGATCCGCCGCGACATCAGCGGCGAGTTGCCCGCGCTCTGGGCCGATCGCGATCGACTGGAGCAGGTGCTGGTCAACTTGATCGACAACGGGGTCAAGTATACGCCCGCGGGCGGCCAGGTCAGCGTGAGCGCCGGGGTCGTGGAGAAACCCGCGAGCGAGACCGCCACGGCGCCCGGGAAGGGCGAGCCCGGCCGCGGCCCCTGGGTGGAAATTCGCATCGCCGACACCGGCATCGGCATTCCCAAACAGGACCTGCCGCGCCTGACCGAGCGCTTCTACCGCGTCGACAAGGCGCGCTCGCGGGAGCTCGGTGGAACCGGGCTCGGATTGGCGATCGTCAAGCACATCGTGCAGGCGCACGGCGGCCTGTTGCGGATCGACAGCGAGGTCGGCCAGGGGACGACGGTACGGGTGATTCTCCCGGCCGTCGCCGTCGGCTGAGCTTCCGCCGAGACGGGGAGGGCGCCCGCCGCCTCGGCAGCGGACGCCCTCTCGTCGGGGTCACATGTCGTCGTACGAGGGAGCTGCCGGTGCTGCCGGCTTCTTCTCCTCGGGCTTTTCCACCACGACCGCCTCGGTGGTCAGCAGTAGACCCGACACCGACGCGGCGTTCTGCAGCGCCGAGCGTACCACCTTGGTCGGGTCGATGATCCCTTCCTTCAGCAGGTCGCCGAATTCCTCGGTGGCGGCGTTGAAGCCGAACGCGCCCTTGCCGTTCTTGATCTTGTCGAGCACCACGGAGGCCTCGGCGCCCGCGTTGGCGGCAATGCGGCGCGCCGGCTCCTCCATCGCCCGGCGAACGATCTGCACGCCGACCCGTTCATCGTCGGACACCTTGATCTCGTCGAGGGTCGCCGCCGCCCGCACCAGGGCCACGCCGCCGCCGGGCACGATGCCCTCCTCGACCGCCGCGCGGGTGGCGTGCATGGCGTCCTCGACGCGCGCCTTCTTTTCCTTCATC
>CAZYMF010000019.1:0-39851 GCA_964648215.1 uncultured Binatia bacterium (SeqCode)
GCTGCGCTGCCAGCCCAATCCTACGGCTCGCTCGGCCCCTCCAAACCGCTATGGGGGCTGAGCTTGGCGCTCATGGTGGGATCACGACCCGACCGGCTGGGGCCAAGCCCCTGGAGCCGCGTGACGCGGCCTGTTGAGCGAGCAATTTCATTTGCTGGAGATCGCTGTCGTCGGGCACGAACGACAAATACTTGTCGGCGGCCGCAGCCGAGTCAGAGAAGCGGCCTTGATAGTAATAGGCGAACGCCAGTGCCCTCCATCCTCGGGGTAGGGGGGTGGGCGCCGACAGCTTGATCGCTTTTTTCAGATTCGCCTCCCCAAGTTGCGCCCATTGCGGGCCCGCATCCGTATAGAAGATGCCCAGCTCAAGGTACGCGTCCACGTAATCCGGCCGAAGAGCAATTGCGCGTTCGAGGTGGCGAATGCAAGCAGCTCCTGCCTGCGGGATATCAAGGTTGTGGCCGAACCGATACAGTTCGCCAAGCCTCAATTGGATTTTCGGATCTTGTGGATCCGCTGCCCCAAGCTCGTTCAACGCGGCCTCCGTCTCTTTCCATTGGGCGGTGACCTGTTGCCTCTGCTCCTTAGAACTCACGCGGGGTGGATATCCGCGGAGCACCGGACGCAGAGCGGCAAGCTCAGCGTCGACATCTGCGAGCTTTTGCTCGTCTGTGCCCCGAAGTGTCGTTGGCGTTCGCTGAGCTGCGCAGGACAGGAGGATGAGGGGAAGGAGAGGCAATAAACCCCGGTATCCACGCGCAAGTCTCATCCTAGCTCTTCGACTGGCCTAACGCTGGCGCTCATGCGCGTCGCGGTGCTGTTCCGCGCCGTCGCATGGAGCGGCTGGTTCGGCCGACTCACTTCCAGAACTCCCACCATTTCTTCACATACGGCTTCTCTTGAGCTTGGGCTTGGTTTTGAACCACTAATTGCGAAAGCCAGTCATCGAAGGTTGTCGCCACGGCAGTGACCTGGCTCGTCGTTTCATTGTACGCTTGCACGCTGCAAAAGGCGTCGGCAAGCCGGATGAAGTACTCGGTGCTGCCACCGTCGCTCCCGATGACAAAGGCGTCATCGAGACTGCTGCCTGCTTCAGATGTCCGAGCCTCGTGGTTCAAGTCGAGAAGAAGATCAGCATCATCCGGGGTCGCGAGATCACCCGCCCAAGAGTTACGGGGAAATGGATACGCGAGCATGAAATCACGATACTTCGCAGGTAGATTGATCTTGAGCTCGCGCTCAATTCGTTTCAGATCGTGCTCGCGCATTTCCTCGCACCACGGAACGCCGAACTACAATTCGACTTCCGAAGGAATGCCGCATCCCACGCGAGTTTTTGTCAGCATATCACCCCTCGGTCCATTTGTGCTCATCCCCAACAATCTCTCCGCGAATCGCGCGCATGCGTCACGACGACCGATCTTCACTCGGGCTGCTACGCGTCTTCCCTTCGCGGGATATCACGCCGGGGTTGCGCGCCTGCAATCGATCGGCGGGGCTCTGCACCCCGCGGCCGCCGCGGTTGAGCACGTGAGTGTAAATCATCGTCGTCTTCACGTCGCGGTGCCCCAGCAGCTCCTGCCCCGTCCGGATGTCATAACCGGCTACGAGCAAATCCGTGGCAAAACTATGCCGCAGCGTGTGTGGGCCGACGGGCTTGGCAATACCGGCCTTGCGCGCCGCCTCGTGGATGGCGCGCTGGAGTACCGACTCGTGTTGATGGTACCGCTGTGGCGGACCAAAACGCGGGTCAGTACAAATGCGCGCGGCGGGGAAAACCCACTGCCAGGCCCATTCCCGGCTCGCATTCGGATACTTTCTCGCCAGAGCATCGGGCAATCGGACCCGACCCAATCCCGCCGCGAGATCGCGTTCGTGGAGGCGGCGCACGCTGCCGAGATGCACAGCAAGCGAGTTCTTGACGCCTGCGGGGAGCATGGTCACTCGATCCTTGTTACCCTTGCCTTCGCGAACCAAGATCTCGTTGCGCGTGAAATCAATATCCTTGACCCGAAGCCTCAGGCACTCCATCAGGCGTAGCCCCGAGCCGTAGAGCAGCATTGCCATGATCCATGAAACACCGTCAAGCCGCGCCAGTAACGCCTCGACCTCCGGGCGGGCAAGCACGACCGGCAGCCGCTGGCTCAGCGGCGCCGTTGGCCTCAATCCCCTTACGGGGCTGGGCGATCCAGACGGCGAAGGACGGCGGGTGGGGGCGCGACGATCGGCTCGCCGAAGCGCGGCGCCGGCGCTAGACGACGCGCCCGGCGCGCATGGCCGCCGCGGAGATCCCCCGCGTCGACTCGATGATGCGGATCGCCGCGCGGGTAACGGGCAGCAGGCTCGGCGCGTGCACCTTGTCGAGGTTGTCCATGCGGTCGAAGAGGTAGAAGGGCGCGGTGAGGTAGTTCACCAGCGGCACGCCCTCGGGGTGGAACGGTCCGCCGTCGCTGGTGGGAAACGGGGCGAGCGCGTCGGGCGTCATCAACAGGGAGCGCTCGAGGTTCTCGCTCTCGATGGCGCGCCAGACCGCTTCCTCCAGGGCAGGAATGCGGCTGGTGAACCACCAGCGCGGCTCGGGCTCGCCGCTGGGCACGAGAGCGCCGTCGCGCTCGACGAACTCGGCGGCGGCGTGCTCGAGATGGACCTCGAGCACGATGCGCCCGAGATCGGCGCGATGGCGCGCGATGAAGGAGTGCACCCCGGCGCCGCCGGCCATGTGGCCGCCGTTGACGAGGAAGACCAGCCGATGCGGGCGCTCGGCAGGGGGGACCTGCGACCAGTACGTCGCCTGCGCCAACACCAGCGCCATTCCCGAGCCGTCCTCGACGGCGGACGACCACGGCCCGTCGTGATGGGTCCCGATCACCAGCCACTCCTCGTCCGCGCCCGGCAGCTCGCCGACGACGTTGTACGAGGTGATCGGCGAGCACTCGGCGTCGACCTGGAGCTCGACCGACACGGGCCTGGAGCCCAGCAGCGCGCGCAGGCGCGCGCCGTCGCGCTCGCCGATCCACACCGCGGGAATGTCGCGGGAGACGCCGTCGTACGGCACGTAGTAGTCGCAGCCGCCGCCGGGATAGTCGCGCAGCACGCCGATCACGGCCGCCGCTCCGGCGTCCAGCGACGGCTCGAGGACGTGCTGAATCTCGCGCCCGAAGGGGAGTACCTGCACCGCGTTCTCCAGCGTCCCGCGCGGGTCGTAGCGAAAGCCGGCGCGGCTGGCCTCCGGCGGCGCTCCTCGCGACTCACGTTCGTCGAGCCCGCGGCGCAGAACCGGAAGAGTCGGCGGCACGCGCATTGGCGTCAGCTCGTAGAGCGACACCTTGCCGCGCACCTGCTGCGGTGCCGCCGCGTCGAAGGCGGCGAGATCGGCCCGGAGGCCGGTGGTGGACGCGGAGAACGGCATGGGGAAGCAGGGGACCTCGAATCGTTCGGGCCCGACGAGGACGCGCAGGCTGGCCGCGCGCGGTTCCCAGTACGGCAGCTCGACCGGCTCGAGCCGCACGTTCTCCAGGCCGAGACGGCGCAGCTCCTCGCCGCAGAGCTGCTCCGCCCAGCGATCGGCCGGATAGCCGGGCCGCCGGATTCCCTGCGCGTGGATGCGCGCGATCCAATCGAGCAGCGTGCTCTCCTGCGGCAGAAGCGATTCGCGTAGCATCGTTCGCACCCCCTTTCCCGCCGCGGCGAGTGGATCGACTGCCTGCTCGCCGCGCCCCCCTGCCTTACCACAAACACCGCGCCGATTGTTGACCGTTCCGGTGGTCGATGTCAGGAGAGAGGCCTGTGAAGATCCTGATCTTTCATCCCGGACAGTCGGGTGACGCCCTGGTCAGTACGGCCGTCCTGCCGGGATTGCGCGCCCGCCATCCGGACGCCGAGCTGCATTACTACGGCGATGCCGCCCATCTCTGGCCGCTGTTGCACAACCCCTACGTGGATCGGATCGAGGTGCTCCGCGACCTCGAATCGCTGCGGCCGCACTTCGACCGGGTGATCGTGCTCCAGCACGCCGACTGCTGGGGCAAGCGCATGCCGAACGTCCACTGCGATCTCGCCGGCGTGCCCTTTCACCCGCCGCAGATTTTTCTCTCCGCCGCCGAGGAGCAGTGGACCGAGCGGCATGGGGGCTTCGTCGCCGTCTGGCATCGGGCCGCATTTGCCGATCGCTGCTACGATCGCATGCAGGCGGTCATCGATGCCTTCCCGGGCGAGCGCTTCGTCCAGATGGACAAGGTGGAGCCTAAGTGGCGGCTGCGCGGTGCCGAGTACTGGGGAGATCTGCCGCTGCGCGAAGCCGTCGTCAGGATGAGGGGCGCGACGCTGGCGCTGGGGATCGACACCGTCTTCATGCACGCGGCCGCCGTGTGGCGGGTGCCGATGGTGCTGGCGCTGGGGCCTACCAGTCACCTGACGCAGTATATCCCGGATGCCTCGCTGCTCTATGGCGACGCCCGCCGCTTCGAGGCTCGCGTCGGCTGCAACGGCACGCCGGCGGACGTGAACCCGCGCGACCTGATCGACGCCGTGGCCGAGCGCCTGGGCGGTGCCCTCACCGGGAAGAACCGGCGTATCGTGTACACGGACGATCGGGGCGAGCGGGTGAAGAGCAACAGCTCGCGTCCGCTCTCGCGGGTGCGCCGCTATCTGAGGCGTTCCGCTTAGATGGCCGCAAGAGACGAACACCGTGCACGTCCAATGCCGCCGACACAGCTCGCCCGACTGATTCGCCATCCCCGGACGCCGTGTGCGGCGGTGCGCGGCATCGACGCGCGGGTGATCCGCTCCGGGGAAACGCTGGCGCTGACCTTCGTCGTCGAAGGGGATCTCTCCCGCCTTCGCCTGCCGCCGCCCTGCCCGCCGCGCTTCGCGCCGGATCTGTGGCGGCACACTTGCCTCGAGGCCTTTCTCGCTGCCGACGGAGCGACGGCGTACCACGAGTACAACTTTGCGCCGTCCGGCGAGTGGGCGCTGTACGCGTTCGAGGACTACCGCACCGGCGGCCCGCTCGATGATGGTGCGCCGGCTCCGGAGATCGTCTTTCGCGGCACGCCGGAGCGAGTCGAGCTCGAGGTCGTCATCCGTCCAGGCCGTCTGTCGCCCGCCTATCGCGGTGCGGGGCTCTCTCTCGGGCTGTCGGCGGTCATCGAGCAGGACGACGGTGCGTTGTCTTACTGGGCTCTGTGCCACGCTGGCGACAAGCCGGACTTCCATCTCGCCGCGTCGCGAACGCTGCAGTTGGCACCGGCGATTGGGGAGTGATAGGCGTCGCGAGCGATGAAGCTCGGCATCGACCGCCTGCTGGAAGAGCCCACGCTGCGGAAGCCGCTGGCCGGCCGGTGCGTGGCGTTGCTGGCGCATCCGGCCTCCGTGACCCGCGACCTGACGCACTCGATCGACGCGCTCGCCTCACTCGGCGAGCTGAAGCTGACGGCGGCCTTCGGTCCGCAACACGGGCTGCGCGGCGACAAACAGGACAACATGGTCGAGTCGGCCGACTTCGTCGACCCGGTTCACCGCATCCCGGTCTACAGCCTCTACGGCACGGTGCGGCGGCCGACGGCGACGATGACGGATACCTTCGACGTGCTGCTCGTCGATCTGCAGGACGTCGGCACGCGCGTGTACACGTTCATCACCACGCTGCGCTACGTGCTCGAGGAGGCGGCGGCGCGGCGCAGGGCGGTGTGGGTTCTCGACCGGCCGAACCCCGCCGGCCGTCCGGTGGAAGGGCTGCGCCTGCTCGCCGGCGGGGAGAGCTTCGTCGGCGCCGGGCCGCTGCCGATGCGCCACGGGCTGACGTTGGGCGAGCTGGGACGCTGGTTCGTTCGCACGCTCGGCCTCGACGTCGAGTACCAGGTGGTGACGATGGAGGGCTGGGCGCCGGCGCAAGCGCCGGGCTACGGCTGGCCGCTCGGCGAGCGGAGCTGGGTGAACCCGAGCCCGAACGCGGCGACTCTGTCGATGGCGCGTTGCTACCCGGGCACGGTGATGCTCGAAGGCACGACACTGTCGGAGGGGCGCGGCACGACGCATCCGCTCGAGCTGTTCGGCGCGCCCGACCTCGACGCGCGGGCGTTGCTCGCCGAGATGGAGTCGCTGGCGCCGCCATGGCTGGCGGGCTGCCGGCTGCGTCCGTGCTGGTTCGAGCCGACCTTCCACAAGCACGCGGGGCAGCTCTGCGCCGGCGTGCAGATCCACGTCGACGATCCCGCCTACGCGCACGACCGCTTCCGGCCGTGGCGGCTGGTGGCGCTGGCGTTCAAGGCGTTGCGGCGCTTGCGGCCGGACTACGATCTGTGGCGCGACTTCCCGTACGAGTACGAGAAGGATCGTCTCGCCATCGACGTCATCAACGGCGGCGAGCAGCTACGCCGCTGGGTCGACGACCCGGCGGCGACGCCGGCCGACCTCGACGCGCTTGCCACGGCCGACGAAGCGTCGTGGCGCGAAGAGCGGGCGGCGTTCCTGCTCTACTAGATTTTGCGCCGGAGGGGTGGACTGTGAATCTACATAGCCCAGAGGCCGCCGCCCGCACCGGGTTACCCGCCATTGGCGGGAATGCCCGCTGCCGTCGACAACTGACATCGGCGCGAGGCCGACTCGGGAGGCAGCGGCCCATTGCATAGCGCAGCGGGCGCGAAGGGGGAGCGCGAGGGGGAAACCGCGCCTTTCGGTTTCCCCCTCGTGGGTGCAGGGCGAAGCCCGCAGGAGACGGCTCGTGCTCACCCGCGACGGCTGCGAGTCAGCCTGTGGCGCCGCTTGCGGGGCTGCGCCCCTGCACCCCATGCGAGGGAAGGACCAGAAGGGCGCTGGTCCTTCCCTCGCGCTCCCTTCTCCGCGCCCCGGAGGCGGGCCATGGGCCGCGTCTGCGAGTGACGGCCACGCAAGGTTCTGCCCCAGCAACAGTGCCACGTCCATTCAGCGACGAAACATGTCACAGACGCCGCGGTTGGCCGTCGCGGTGATCGAGGATAGCGCTTGCTCTTACCCGGCGTTGGAGTCGGATGCCCGCCGGGAGAAGAAAAGAGAAGGCGGAAAGGGGAAAGGTCAAAGGTCGAACCGAAGAGCGTGTCTGGAGGCGCTCTTCGTCTTCGACGACACGGCTGGAGCTCGCCGAGCCGTCACGGGCGCCGCCTGCTCGCCAGCGACCCGTGCTCCAGCCACGCGGCGGCTTCGGGAGAAAGCGTCTCGGCGACGCGGCGCCGATACAGCTCCAGCTCTTCCGCCGTGAGCACGTCGCGCCAGCGGCCGTTGGTGCCCTTGTAGAGGAAGCTCTCCGTGCCGCCTTCGAAGACGAGCTCGAAGGGGCCGATCTCGTTGCCGCGAGCGCGCATCGACTCGAACGTGCAACGCTCGACCACGCTCGGCCACAGATCCTCCGGCACCTCCTGTCCGAGGAAGGCGGCGATTCTGCGCATCTCGCCGGCGAGGTCGGCCTTGAGGTCGTTGTAGTGCAGCAGCAACACGTTGGGCTCGTGGCGCCTGGGCCACCACGACGCCAGGTAGGCGGGGGCGCTCTCGTAGCTCTCCAGCCAGAAGGGGAAGTCCGCGTGCGGATCGGCGCTCCAGTACAGCGGCTGGCCGCCCTCCGCCTCCGCCTCGGCGTTCGCCATCGCGACGACCTCGGGGCGCATCTTCGCCATGTGGTTGAGCAGCGACATGAACGCGTCGCGGCCGTCGCGCAGCACGACGATGTAGGAGGCCGTCGGCCACCAGGGCACGCCGTCCGCGGGCGTGTGGGTTTTCAGGAAGCGCCGGTGCTGCTGCTGCTCGAGGCGTTCGGCCACGACCGCGGCCGGCTCGATCCGCCCGTCGATCCAGGGGCCGACCATGACCACCGGCTCGGGCAGGGAGCCGTCGGGCCAGAAGAGCGAGGCGACGATCGCCTGCGTCCAAGTCGTGCCGCACTTCGGTGGCGTGGCGATGATGACGTCGCCGGCGCGATGTCGAAACGCGTCCCAGCGCTTGGAGTCGGTCACTCCGTCGACGTAGATGCGGCGTGGCGATGTTTGCATGGTCGGTTTCTTATACACTTTCGCTTCGACGTTCCATGCTGCGGGTGAACCCGGCGACGGGTCGCGTCGTCCGCTGGCAACCCCCCGGGCGGATGCTCTATTGAAGATCGCGGCATGGGCGAAGAGCTGGTGATCCGGCCGTATCGGGGCGAGGACGAAGAGGCGGTCGTCGCGCTGTGGCGCCGCTGCGACCTCGTCGTGCCCTGGAACGACCCCTACGCGGACATCGCCGGCAAGATGGCGGCGCAGCCGGAGCTGTTCTTCGTCGGGGTGCTGGGCGAGGAAATCGTCGCCACGGTGATGGCGGGATACGAGGGACACCGCGGCTGGATCAACTACCTCGGCGTCGCGCCCGAGAAGCGAAGCCGAGGCCTCGGGCGGATGCTGATGGACCATGCCGAGCGGGAGCTGCGCGCGCGGGGCTGCCCGAAGATCAACCTCCAGGTGCGCGGCTCCAACCGGGCGGCGATCGGGTTCTACCAGCGCATCGGCTTCTCGGTCGACGACGTCGTCAGTCTCGGGAAAAGATTGCCGGCGGCGCGGGCAGATCGGAGTAGAAAGGGGAAGGGGTAGGGCGGAGAAGACTCCCCGGTTGGTCCTCAGCACCCCCCGGATCGCATCGCTTCCAGAAACAGGCGGCACGCGCGCTCGAGGTCGGCTAGTTGGGGCAGCACGTTCTCGACCGCGTTCGATCGTGCCTGCTCCTCGAGGCGTGAGATGGTGTTTCGGACGCCGATCGCCCCGATGGTTACGGCGGCTCCTTTCAGGCCGTGCAGGGCTTTGACAACGCGCTTGCAGTCACCGCCATGCGCCGCGTTGCGTATCTCCTGCAAGGCGCCGGCAACCTCGGCGTCGAAAAGCCGCGCGTAGTGGTCCACGGCGACCGGGTCACCGCCCGTCACGCTGTGGAGCAGCGCTCGGTCGATTTCTGCGGGCGCGAGGGCCTGGGGAGCGTGTGCCGGCTTGGAGACATCGACCCAGCGGCTCAGCACCTCGTGGAGGGAAGAGCGGTGAATCGGCTTGGTGATGAAGTCGTCCATGCCGGCGGCTCGACAGCGCTCGCGGTTCGCCTGGGTGGCGCTGGCGGTGAGGGCGATCACGGGAGTTCTGCGGTCTGTGCCCAGCTCCCTTTCGCGGATGCGTGACGTGATCTCGAAGCCGTCCATTTCCTCCGGCAGCTGGCAGTCCATGAGAATCGCGTCGAATGGTGTCGTCGTCAGCGCTGCCAGAGCCTCGCGGCCGCTGCCGGCCACATGGGCGCGGTAGCCAAGCGATTCGATCAGTGCCACGGCGACGCGCTGGTTGAGGGGATTGTCCTCGACGACGAGGATGTACCGCGGCGCCGTGCTCGCTCGCTCTTTCTCGTCGTCGGTCGCCGACCACAGTGCCGCCAGGCATTCGAAAAGGCGACCGCGGCGAACGGGCAGGTACAGGTAGAAGGCGGCCCCCGCGTCGAGGGCGGTGGGGGCATCCGTGGCTCGGCCGCTGCTGGCAACGAGGCCGATCGCCGGCCGACCACCGCCGCTCCTTTTCCGGATCTCTCCGATCAGCGCGGCGGCGGAAAGGTCCGAGAGGCCCTCCTCGACCAGGGCGAGGTCATATGGGTCCCGTTGTTGCGCGGCCCCGTCGAGCTCGGCCCGCGCCTCGCCAATGTTCGCCACCGGCCCGACCCGCAAGCCCCAGCGGGTCAGCTCGGCGCTCAGGCGAGCGCGATGCTCCGGATGCGCCGCTGCCACCAGCACTCGTCTGTTCGGCAGTTGCTGCGGCTCGCCCGCGGAAGGCGCGGCCTTGTCGACGCGCGCCGAGAACCAGAACGTGCTGCCGCTTCCTGGCGCGCCGTGGAACTGAAGGTCGCCTCCCATCAGCCGCGCCAGTCGCCTGGCGATGGCGAGGCCGAGCCCGGCCCCTCCCCGTGCCCGCGCGCCCGCGCCGTCCGCCTGCTTGAACTCTTCGAAGATGCGGTCACGAGCGGCCGGGTCCACTCCGGGCCCGCTGTCCTCCACGTCGAAGCGCAACAGGGCCTGCGCGTCCCCGTCCTCGACGACGGTCGCTCGGACGCTCACGTGTCCGTGGTCGGTGAACTTGACGGCGTTCGAAACGAGATTGACGAGGATCTGCCGCAGCCGCTCGGGATCGCCGCGAAACTCGGCAAGAGGAGGCATATCGATCCGGTACGAGAGATCGAGATCCTTCTCGCCCGCGCGCGCACCGAAAAGCTGGACCGCGAACGCCACCACGTCGCCGATGTCGAGCTCGACGTCGGCGATGTCCAGCTTGCCCGCCTCGATCTTCGAGAAATCGAGAAGGTCGTTGACGAGCGAGAGAAGCTGCATGCCGCAAGTGTAGATCGTCTCGACGTTGATGCGCTGCGCCGGGAGCAAGGGGGAATGCCGCAGTACATCCACCATGCCGATGACGCCGTTGAGCGGCGTGCGGATCTCGTGGCTCATGTTGGCGAGAAACTGATCCTTGAGCCGACTCGCCGAGGCCCTGGCCGTCGCCAGGGCCTCGCGCTGTCGACTCATCGAATAGGCGACCGGAATGGAGCCGGCGGTGAGTACCACCGGCAGAACGGCTCCGTCCGGCGACGAATGCGTGACGAGCGCGTGCGCCACGATCGCGGCGACGCCCAGGATCACGAGCATTGCCTGGTCGGTCATGGCCCACGGCAACAGCCAGGCGGCGACCAGGGCCAGCCCGACGGCGGCCAAGGGCGTAGCCAGCGGGTCGCGGGTCACCGAGTCTTGCAAGACCGTCGACGCCAGCAGCTCGCCGCAGACTGCCAGGGCGGCCCAGGTGACGGAGCGCGCCGATGGCTTCCGTGAGCCAAGCCACAAAGTCGCTGCCAGGATGGTCACGGTGACGACGCGGGCGGCGAAAGCGAACTCCAGGTGCGGCGAGATGGTGACCAGATCGGCGACGGACAAGCACGCGCACGCGCCTACCACCAGCCAGAACGCAGCCCACATGTAGCTACGCATTAGGCCCGTGTAGTCGTCGTCTCGCGGCCTCTGTGGCGCACCGCTGTCGTGCGGCTGGGCCGAACTTGCGGGCGGGGGCGAACGGCCACTTTCGAAAGTCACAAGTAAAAATTATGTCCTCCGGTCGCGGTGAGTCAATCGAGAAAATCGCGGCGGCGATCACTGTGGCAAGTGGACTTCGCGCCCTTCGCCGGCAACCGCCTCGGCAGCCCGCTGAAAGACGCGGGACACCCTTGGGCAGGCCGAGGGCGAACCGGCAAGGCCCGTTGGGATCCGGACGCGGCGCCGCGGGGGTTACCCTTCCTTCACCGGAATCGTGCCGATGAAATCCATCTTGCCGAGGTGGACGCCGTTGTGGCGCAGGATCGCGTACGCCGTCGTTGCGTGGAAGAAGAAGTTCGGGATGGCGACGGGGCTCCGGTGGGCGAAGCTTCTTGCGAACCTACGTGCCGCCGGACAATCCATGCCGGTCAAGGACAGCCTGATCGCGGCGACGGCGCTGGCCCATGACCTGACCGTGGTTACGCGCAACGACCGCGATTTCAAGAAGGCATGGGTGAAGATCGTTGACCCCTTTGCTTGAGGCGCAAGGCCGCGCCATCGGGCTATTGCCTGCCGCCCAACACCTCGCTTACGACGAGGCAGCTCTCTTCACCCCCAGTTGCGTGATGAGCAACGCCGCTCCGGCCATGGTGACGCCCTTCAGAAAGAAGGAAGTCTGGATGGTCCGCATCTGCGCGTCCGGCGCGGTGATCATCCCGACGCCATGAACCGTGATGGTGACCGGGATGAGGAACAGGAAGATCAGCCAGCCGCCGAGGCGTGGATGCCAGTTGGCGACGATCATCGTCGCGCCGAGCAGTTCCACGACGGCGGAGATCATCACCCAGAAGGCGCGGAACGGAATCGCCGCCGGCATCAAGGCGACGTACTCGCCCAGGTTGGTGAAGTGGGTGACCCCCGACAGGAAGAAGATGAGGGTGAACATCACCCGCCCGGTCATCGCAACGGCCGGGTGCAGTAGGAGAAGATCGTTCGTCTCGGTCTCGGCCATGGCAGCCTCCGCGCGGATTGGGAATAGGGCCCGCCCTAGCAGGGGAGTCCGTCGCGGCGCAAGCGGAGCCGGGACGGACGGACTCGCGGTCACGGGGGCGGCACGTGGGTCGGAACGATCTGCGCCGCCAGCTCGCGCTGGCCGTTGTTCAGGTTCACGACGGTCACCGTCTTCTGCGGGATGCGTGACCCGCCGGCGTAGCTGATCGTTCCGGTGACGCCGGCCAGGTCGTGGGTGGAAGCCAGCGCCGCCCCGATCGCCGCTCGGTCGCTCGAGCCGGCGCGGCGAATGGCGTCGACCAGCAGCTCGACGGTGTCGTAGCCGAGGCCGGCAAACGCGTTCTCGGGAGCGGCGCCGTAGCGGCTCTCGTAGTCGGCGACGAACTGGCGCACGCGGGCGTCGGCGGAATCGGCGACCAGCAGGGCGTGCGTCGTGTAGTCGACGTCGCCGGCGGCGGCGCCGAGCTGCAGCAGCGACGCCGTGTCGTACCCGTCGCCCCCGAGGATCGGCCGGCCGATGCCGGCGGCGCGCACCTGGGTGACGATGTCGGCGATCTCGTCGGGGCCGGAGGCGATGTAGAGGATGTCGGGCAGGGTGCCGAGGCCCTCGAGCTGCTCGAGCTGCGCCGACACGTCGAGGGCGCCGTCGTGTCCGTGGTACTGCGCTTCCAGAACGACGGCGCCGCCGACGTCCGTGAACGCCTCGCGAAAGTAGCGGCCGAGCAGGACGGTGTAGTCGAGCGTGTCGTCGAGCAGCAGATAGGCCGTGCGCGCTTGCAGCGACGACGTCGCGTACTCGGCGGCGGCGGCCGCCTGCGCGTTGTCGCCAAAGCAGGCGAGATAGAGGTAGGCGGGCACCTGGTCCGGTAGCTGCGGCGAGGTGGCGCCGGAAGTCACGAAGAACGTCTTCGCGGTCGCCGCCACCGGCGCCGCGGCGAGCACCGCATTCGTGTCGCTGAGGCCGAAGACGGCCGAGACGTGGGCGTCGATCAGGTCGCCGGTGCGCGCCGCCAGCACCGCAGGGTCCGTCTCGCCGTCGACCGTGAGCAGATCGACCGTTCGTCCGAGCACCCCGCCGGCCGCGTTGATCTGCTCCACGGCGAGGATCGCTCCGTTGTGCGAGGGAATGCCGAGCGACTCCTGCGAGCCGGTCAGGTTGAACACTCCGCCGAGATCGATCGTCGTCGCTGTCTGGTCGCCGTCCCCACACCCCGCGATCGCCAGCGCGCAGAGAGCCGCCAGCGCCCACGAGAACAGGCGGCCTCGCCGTGTACCGAGTGCCGGGTGCGGCAGCCGGAGATGTTTCGCCTCGGTGTCGACCATGCGAACCTCCGCGCGGATGGGATGGGAGCGGACTACAGCAGAGTCGGTCGAGGCGCAAACCGTATCGGGCCGCACTTCCATGCTGTTGTCGGCGCAGGAGCTCGATGCTGCGACACGCGCCTCGGGGCGCAGGCTTCCGGCAGGCCGGACTTCAGGCGCGGCGGCCTTCGCGGTTGTAACCCTTGTCGCCGAACGGCTGCAACTTCTGTAGCCACAGGTCCTCGAGGACTTTGAGGTCCTCGGTCGGGTCGTAGCTCGGCTTGTCCGACGGGTCGAGCAAGTCGAGCGTTTCGAAGACGAAAGCGTCGGGACCGAAGTCGTCCCAGTCCTGCTGCAGTTGCTGGTTGCGGTGCGACTTCATGCGTAGCTGCGCGCGGTGGCTGTTCAGCTTGCCGGGGACGTCGCGCGAGGCGCCGACCAGCGCCTTGCCGTTGGCGCTGTTGCGGATGCAATAGACCCCCATCGGTCGGGGCGTCTCCTTGTACTGGCGGATGAGCTCCTTGCGATCGGTCATGACGCGGCCTCGTTACCACGCGTGCTGCCATCGGACCAGGCCCGCGCCCGTTCGCCGCCGGGAAAGGATTGACGGTTGGGGTGTTGAAACGATGCCGGACGGGCGACAGTGGGGTCACGACCGTTCGGGGTCGTCCACGACGAGCAGGCGCACTCCGTCGACCAGCCATTCGCCCCGGTCCTTGCCCCAGAAGCGCTCGCTGCTGACGCTTGTCGGCCCGGCGACGGCGGCATGCCCTCCCCCCTTTTTCGCTCCCATTCCTGTGCTACGACAAGGACGAGGTTCCTTCCGTGGAGTGCCGATGAGCAACGAAATCCAACCATCATCCAGCCCGGCCCCGAACGCGCGCCGGCGGCGCGTGCTGGTCGTCGGCGGGGTCGCCGGGGGCGCCTCGTGCGCCGCGCGCCTGCGCCGGCTCGACGAGTCGTGCGAGATCGTCGTCTTCGACCGCGGACCCTATGTCTCCTTCGCCAACTGCGGGCTGCCCTACTACGTCGGCAACGTCATCGCCGACGAGGGCAAGCTCCTGGTGGCCTCGGCCGAGACCTTTCGCCAGCGCTTCAACGTCGCCGTGCACACCGACACCGAGGCCACCGCCGTCGATCGCGACGGGCGCACCCTCACCGTGCGTGACCTCAATAGCGGGTCCACGCGCACCGAGCCGTACGACGTGCTGGTGCTCTCGCCCGGAGCCGCGCCGATCCGCCCCCCTCTTCCCGGCGTCGATCTGCCCGGCGTGTTCGCCGTGCGTAGCATTCCCGACTCGCGCCGCATCCGCACCTGGATCACCGAGCGCAACGCCCGTACCGCCGTCGTCGTCGGGGGCGGCTTCATCGGCCTGGAGATGGTCGAGAACCTCGTCCATCGCGAGCTGGCGGTGACCCTGCTGGAGAAGCTGACCCAGGTAATGCCGCCGCTCGATCCGGAAATGGCGGCGCCGCTGATGCAGCACCTCGAAGGCAAAGGCGTTCGGCTCCGTCTCGGCGACGGCCTGGCCGGCATCGAGCAGGACGCCGACGGCGGACTGGTCGTGGTCGCGGAGAGCGGCGCGCGCCTGCCCGCCGACCTCGTCATCCTGGCGCTCGGCGTGCGACCGGAGACGGCCCTGGCGCGCGCCGCCGGGCTGCGCATCGGTGCCCGCGGCGGGATCGTCGTCGATGAGCAGATGCGCACCTCCGATCCGTGTATCTGGGCGGTCGGCGACGTCGTCGAGGTGCAGGACGTGCTCACCGGACAGGAGACGGTGCTGCCGCTCGCCGGCCCGGCCAATCGACAAGGGCGGGTGGCCGCCGAGGCGATTGCCGGCCGGCCCACCCGCTTCCGCGGCGTGCAGGCGACGGCCGTGGTCGGCGTGCTGGGCATGACAGCGGCGTCGACGGGCGCGTGCGAGAAGGGGCTGCGGCGCGCCGGCGTGACGGACTTCGAGAAGGTCTACCTGCACCCCGGCCACCACGCCGGCTACTACCCGGGGGCGCAGCGGATCCATCTCAAGCTGCTGTTCTCGGTGCCTGACGGGCGTATCCTCGGTGCGCAGGCCGTGGGGATGAAAGGGGTGGAGAAGCGCATCGACGTCATCGCCACCGCGATCCAGTTCGGCGGCACCGTGCACGACCTGGCCGAAACCGAGCTGTGCTACGCGCCGCAGTTCGGCGCCGCGAAGGACCCGGTAAACCTCGCCGGCATGATCGCCGCGAACCTGCTCAACGGCGACATGCCGGTGGCCGACTGGGAGCAGCTCGGCGGCGACGACGGGGACCGCGTCGTGCTCGACGTGCGCGAGCCCGAGGAGTTCGCCGCGGGACACCTGCCCGGCGCGGTCAACGTGCCGCTGTCGCAGATGCGGCAGCGCCATACCGAGCTGCCCAGGGAGCGCGACATCTGGGTCTGCTGCGGCGTCGGCCAGCGCGCCTACTACGTCACCCGTTTCCTCGCCCAGCTCGGGTACCGACCGCGCAACCTGTTGGGCGGCTACGCGACGTTCCAGGCGCTGCGCGCCGCGGGCATGCTCGCGCCGTCCGATCAGTCGGTGTAGCAGCCGGCGACCTCGGCGTCGCGACCGTCCTTGACCGCCTGGTACTTCTGCCAGAAGAGGTCGTCGATCTTCTTCAGCGACCGCCTCTCGTTGCGGGCGCGGTAGCGCGTCATCTGGCCGGGGCCGCCGTTGTAGATCGCGTAGGTGGCGCGGGCGAGGTTGTCGATGCCACCCGGACGTTTCTGCTCGCCCTTGGCGATGGCGTAGTCGCTCAGATAGTGGAGCAGGATCTCGCTGCCGGCGCGGCCGTTGTAGGCGATGTCGCCGAGCAGCCCCTTCAGGTTGTACACGCCGCGCCAGACGTGCACGTTCACCTGCATCATGCCCACCGAGCCGACGCGCGACTTGAGCGGGACCAGCTTGCCGTTGCGCCGCAGGTACTGCCGCCAGCAGCTCTCCTGCCAGGCCGCGGCCAGGACGAGGTTGCGGAAGAGCGGTTTGACCGCGGCCTCCAGGTCTCCCTTCTCCAGGGCCTGGTCGGCGACGTGGTGCAATAGATCGCGGGCCAGCGGCAGGTAGTCGTCGATGTCCGCTCGCGTCGGCGCCCAGCGGTTCAGCTTGGCGATGATGTCCGGGTCGATCGAGGCCCAGGCCGCGCTTTCGAGCCACGAGCGCCCGAGGGCGAGAAAGCGAGCGAGCGGCTCGAGGGTGCTGAGGTCGGCGTCGGGCGAGAGCGACGGCGGCGGCAACGGCGGGCCGAGCCCGAGCAGGGTACGCAGCTCCGGATCGACGTCGGTGCCGTAGGCCACCGGGTCCTCGATCGCCGCCGGTGCCACCATGCGCGCCAGGCGGCGCAGGCCGTCGGCGGAGATCTCCACGCCGACATCCGGCCCGAGCTGGTTGAGCGCGGCCAGGGCGTCGCCCGCGGAGATGAAGCTGGTGTACTGCAGCGCGGTGGCCGCCGGCAGCCCCGCCGCTTCCCGGCGCAGCACCGGCGCCAGCCGTTCCCAGGTGCGCAGAAATAGACCGGGCACCGGATCGGGAGCGTTGGCGGAGGACGGGACGAGTGCGTCGAGAAGGTCGTAGCGGGCGTCGAGCAGGACATCGAGGACGACCTGGCGCAGCTCGCCCTTGGTGTCGGCGGCGCAGCGTTTCACCACGAAGGTCAGGAAGGCATCCCACTGCTGCCACTGCGTCTGCCACGCCGCCAGCTCCGCCGCCGTCAGCGTCGGCTGCGGCGGCGGCGCGGCGGCGGCAGCGCGTGGCTCGACGTCGAAGGCCAGGGTCACCGCCAGCTCCCCGTCGGCGAGGCGCGGGTCGCGCACCGACAACGAGGCCAGCAGCTTGTCGACCTGCTCCCGGCTGCCGGGGAGAACCAGCGGCAGCCAGGCCTTGAGCTCGTCGAAGGGCTGGGTCAGATCGACGTGCACGGCCTCCAGCCGCGGCTGCACGTACTTCTTCACCAGGTCCCACAGCTTGCCGGTGAAGAAGTGCTTCTCGTGCTGCTCGTCGTAGATGTTCGAGTTGACGACCTTGAAGGTGATCGAGCGCGCCGCCGCGTCGAGCTGCGGCTCCTCGAAGACCTCGAGGAACCCCTTCCAGTCGAGAGCGACCAGGCATTTGCTGCCGACTTTGGTACCGATGCGGGCGTCGCCGCGGGTTTCAATCCGCAGCTGCCCGTCGACGACGTCGAGCTTGGGCTCGTACAGCTCCAGCCAGCCGCAGCCGACGCCGTCATTCCACAGCGTCGCCTTCTCTCCGGGCTCGGTGTAGAGCTGCTGCACCAGGGTCTGGCGCACGAAGCCGAGGTCCATCCGGATCGGCACCGTCACCTCGCGCGCCGCGGCGTGGCCGGCGAGGAGCATCGCCAGCAGAAGCGTGGCGACCGAAGCGGTTTTCACTCGAGCCAGCACCCGGTTTCGTCTCCGTCGAGGAAGTCGAAGAGTCGAAGGTCGAAGAGTTGATGGCGGAACGGCCCCGGGGGACGCCGCCGTTGCGTATCGACTCCTGTCTCAGTGGGGCGAGATCAGGCGCCAGCAACCGGCGTCGTGGGCCACCCGCCCCTCTTTCTCGAGCTTGCGCAAATGGGCGGTCACCGACATGGCGGCGGCGACGTGCAGGGCTTCGGGCACGTCGGTGTACATCCGCTTCACCAGCGCCGGCGGGTCGCGCAGGCCGGCGCGCAACCCGTCGAGGACCTGCGTTTCGCGCAGCTCCCGGTGGGCGATGTACTGCTCGATCTTCTCTCTCGCGTTGCGGATCATCGGGCCGTGCGCCGGATAGATGACGGCGACGTCGAGCTGGAGCAGGCGGCGCAGCGAGTCGAGGTAGTCGCCGAGATCGCCGT
This sequence comes from uncultured Binatia bacterium (SeqCode), assembly GCA_964648215.1. Classification (GTDB taxonomy): domain Bacteria; phylum Desulfobacterota; class Binatia; order HRBIN30; family JACQVA1; genus CAZYMF01. The sequence goes on from CAZYMF010000019.1 coordinate 18,209, forward strand.
CGTCGCCGATGACCGTCGTGCCGGCGCCGAGCACGACGTCGCCGGTGAACAGCGCCTTCTCCTCCTCGAGATAGAAACAGAGATGGTCGCGCGCGTGGCCGGGCGTCCACAGCCCGCGCAACGTCGCCCCTGCGGTCGTGATCACGGCGCCGTCGCCGATCGCGGTCAGCGCCAGCTCGGGATCGCGCCCGGGCCAGGGCATCTTCGAGACCCGCAGCGCGCCGAAGCGCTTGCGGATCGCCGCTACCCCGCCGATGTGATCGACGTGCCCGTGGGTGAGGACGATCTCCTGCAGCCCCTGCGCGCCCCGCTCCGCGAGCGCCCGCTCGAGCAGGGGCAGGTAGGCGGCCACGCCTTGTCCGGTGTCGAGGAGCAACGGGCGGCGGCCGGTGCCGACCAGGTAGGTGTTGGTGCCCGGGCCGGTGAACATGCCGGGGTTCTGCCCCAGCACCACGGTCACGCGCGGGCTCCAGATGTCGATGTCCCGCAGGTGCAGGCCGATCATCGAGTCCTGGACGACGCGCCTCTGGCCCGACGTCTCCGCCATGGCAGCTGAGTAGCTGGATTCACCTGCTGTCACAAGCACGGCTCAGGCTGGATGTCGGCGCGGTTCGGTGATTCAATGACGGTTGAGGAACGAGGAAGACGTGAATCGAGCGAGGTCGAGAGCGACCGACGATCTGGTCATGCCGCTCGCCTGGTGATGGAGCGGGCGCGGTGAATCGCCTCGACCAACGCCGTAAGCTGGCGACCACGCCACCCGAGTGGGTCGTCCACGACGAGCCCATTCCCTGCCCGTACCTGCCCGGCCGGACGGCGCGACTGCCGTTGCGACTACCGGCGCGAGCGCTGAGCCGGGAGGAGCTCTCGCGGCGGCTGGCGGCCGGCGACCGGCGCCAGGGTTTCCTGCTCTACCGGCCCGACTGTCCCGCCTGCCAAGCTTGCGAGGCCATCCGCCTCGACGTCGGGAGGTTCGAGCCGGACAAGACGCAACGACGCATCCTGCGGCGGGGCGACGCCGCGCTCGAGGTCTCCCTCGGCTTGCCGACGACGAGCGCCGAGAAGGTCGCGCTGTACAACCGGCACAAGGCGGAGCGCGGGCTGCGCATCGGCACGGAGCGGATCGACGCGGCCGGCTACGAGCAGTTTCTGGTCGAGACCTGTGCCGACACGTTCGAGATCAGCTACCGTCACCGGGGGGCGCTGGTGGGTGTTGCCGTCACCGATCGCGCCAGCGACGCGCTCTCCGCGGTCTATTTCCTCTACGATCCTTCGTATGCCCATCTCAGCCCCGGGGTTTACTCCATCCTCACCCAGCTCTCGCTCTGCCGTCGCTGGGGACTGCGTCATCTCTACCTCGGGCTCTACGTGGCCGGCTGCCGCGCGATGCGCTACAAGGCCGGCTACCTGCCCCACGAGCGACTGATCGACGGGCGGTGGCGGCGCTTCGAAAAGTGTCGCCGGAACTGAGGCTGGGACTCGATCAGCTACGCTTCATCCTGGGATGAATCGTTTTCTTCGGTGCGGAGGTTGCGTGCGTGCCGCAGGCCGTTAACCTGCTTCCTACATGGTTGCGTCGCAAGGCAAGCGGCACGCGACGGCTCGTTGGTTGTTGGAACGCCGTCGGGGCGCCGCTCGAAGCTGCGGGCTGATTGCAACTCTGGCCGTCCTCGCGTTGCCCTCGCGTTCGGTGCTGCCGGCCAAGGTAATCGTGCCGCTGCCGGTGGCATCGCCGCCCAACACGGTGCGGCGGCTCTTCGAGGGGCTGTCGCGCTGCCGCTCGTCGCTGCCGGAAAACGATCGCTGGCGCATTGCCGGTGTCATTCAGGAGGAGAGCCACCGTTACGGCTACGATCCGTTTCTGGTCCTGGCCATGGTGGAGGTCGAGAGCCAATGCCTGCCGACCGCCCGCGGCCCCCACGGCGCCATCGGTCTGATCCAGGTGAAGCCGTCGACGGCCCGGGCCATCGCCACCGCCGCCGGCATCCATTGGCATGGGGCAAAGATGCTCCAGCGACCGGCGTTCAACGTCAAGCTCGGCTTGCACTACCTGCGCCAGCTGCAGCGAAGGTTCCGCGACCCCTACCTGGCGATGGCCGCCTACAACATGGGCCCGGCGCGCGTCTCCCGGATGCCGCGGCATCGCGCCCGCAGGGCCAACTATGTTCGCAAGATCATGGCCCGATACGAAGACTTGCAGGCGCAGCAGACAGTGGGGCGCTCGTAGCCGGGAACGCCGACCGGCAACCCCTTTGATCGGCGTGCCGCACGCAATCCACGGGATCTCGACGAAACCGCCCAGCAAGGCCTCGTAGGCGCGACGGAGGTAGCCGATGGCACAACAGCTCCTGGATCTGCTCGGCGGCCCGCGCCTGAGCGACATCCTCTTGTTGGTTGCGGCGATGATCGCCATTCGCGGCTTCACGCAACTGTTCCGCACACGCTGACGCTCTTCTCGGCGGCGATCCGGTCCGCTCTCGGCGCGACGGGAATCCTCATTGACCGGACCCGGAAGGGAGACTAAGACTCACGCAGCGCCGGAGGGCGCTGCCGTGAGCGATGCACTGAAGCCCCCCGTCTCCACACGCCTGTCCGGTGAGGACCTCTCCTTCTGGTGGCTCGACTCGCCGATGCAGCCGACGACGATGGCCATGCTCATGGTGCTGGATCGACGGCCGGAGGAGTCGCGGCTGCGACGCGCCTTCGAGCGCGCCGTTGCCGCCGTCCCGCGGTTGGCGCAGCGGGTGGCGGACGCGCCGCTCGACCTGACGCTGCCGCGCTGGGAGATCGACCCGACCTTCGATCTCGACTACCACGTCCGGCGTCACACGCTGGCGGGAGTGGCCGACATCGCCGAGCTCTTCCGCGAGGTCGCTCCGGCCTACGAGACGCCGTTCGATCGCTCTCGGCCGCTGTGGGAAGCGCGCATCTATGACGGCCTCGCTCCCGAGCACCGTTCGGCGATGTTCTTCAAGCTGCACCATGCGGTTGCGGACGGGGTCGGCGGCAACGCGATCTTCGCCGCGATGACCGATTGGGAACGCGATCCCGCCGAGTCCGGCCCGCCGGCCAATCCTCTGGCCAAAGGTACGTGGGCGGAGCCGCGCCCGCTGGCAGCGCGCGTGCTCGACGCCCTGCGGGATCGCGTCGAACTCGACCTCGAGCGTGCCGGAGCGGTGGCGGGTGCCGTGGTCGACACGATTCAGCATCCCGAAAGGCTGGGGCGCGCCGTCGAGGCGATGCGTTCCATCATCGAGTTGGTCCGTTTCGACAGCCACTCGCCGCTCAAGAAATCCGCCGGGCGGGCGCGGCGCCTGAGCGGCCTGGAGCTTCCGTTCGATCAGGTGCGCGCCACCAAGAATGCCCTGGGTGGCTGCATGATCGACGTCATCTTGACCGTCATGGCGCGCGGGATCGGCAAGTGGCACGCGGCTCACGGCCTGTCCGAGGTGCAGGAGCTGATGACGCTGGTGCCGGTCAATCTGCGCAAGCCGCAGGAATGGGCGGACAAGCCGAACCTCGGCAACGTCGCCACCGGGATTCTGGTTCCGCTTCCCATTCGTCACCGCACCCCGCTGGCGACCTACCGCGAGATCCAGAAGCGCATGGCGGCCAAGAAGGCCGATCCGACCTCGGCGGCCTCGCCCATGATCGCCGAGCTGCTCAGCGTGCTGCCGCGCCCGTTGCTGACCTGGATGGCGGAGGCCAGCTTCGGCAGCGTCGACTTCATCGTCACCAACGTCCCCGGGATTCTCGTGCCGCGCTATCTCGCCGGCGCCGAGATTCAAGCCGCCTACCCCTTCGCGCCGGTGGCGATGAAGAGCCCGGTGAGCGTGGCGCTGTATGGCTATCACGACCGGCTGTTCGTCGGCCTCAACTCCGACGAGACCACCATGCCCGACGTCGACGCGTTCAAGGCCATGATCGTCGAGTCGTTCGCCGAGCTGCGCGCCGCGGTCGCCAAGAAGCAACCGCGGCGCGCGCGCCGTCCGGGCGGGACCGCGGCGGGCCGGCGGAGCAAGCGGGCCTAGCCCGCGGCACGCCGGCGGGCGGAACGCGACGACAGCCAGTCCTCGAGCACGACCGCCCAGCGTTCGTGATCGCGCCACTCGCCGGCGATCTTGAGATAGCGGGGCGAGAAACCTTCGCGGCGAAAGCCGCAGCGTTGCACCAGGGCGATCGAGGCGTGGTTGCCGGGCTGAATGTTGGCCTCCAGCCGGTGCAGCCGAAACGTGGCGAAGGCGTGGTGCAGCGTGAGCCGCAGCGCCTCGGTCATGTAGCCGTGGCCGGCGAACGGCGCGCCGACGTAGTAGCCGAGATAGGCACTCTGGAAGGCGTTGCGGACGATTTCGTTGAGGTTGATGACGCCGGCAATGGCGCCGTCGTCGCGGCGGCAGACCAGGAATCCGGCGGCGTTGTCCTGCGCCAACCGCTGCAGGTAGGCCGCGAACGGCCCCGGCGCCAGCGGCGGCGCCACCCAGGGCTGATGCAGCCGGCGGCTGGCGCGCATGAGGGCGAGGAACTCGCCTTCGTCCGCGGCGGTGGGCGGTCGCAGAAACACCTGCCCCCCGATCTCGATCGCCGCGGTGAGCCCGGAGACCATTGTCGTCATCGTCGAATCCGGCTGCGAGCGAGCCCGGAGCCTTGCCGCCCGAGATCGTTCAGCGGCGCAAGACCCCCGACTCGCTCGGGTCGAGGCCGAGCAGGTGGCGCCGTACCCAATCGAGCGCCACCTGGGAGCTGAGCAGCTTCACCCATTCGCGCGTCCCCCAGAACTGGTAGCGCCGCACGTAGCTACGCTCGGCGGTCGCCAGCGCGATGCACACGGTACCCACGGGCTTTTCCGGGGTGCCGCCGTCGGGCCCGGCAATGCCGGTGGTGGCGAGACCGAGGTCGCTGCCCGTCAGCCGGCGCGCCCCGGCGGCCATCTCGGCCGCGACCTCCTCGCTGACCGCGCCGACGCTGGCGAGGGTCTCGGGCCGTACGCCGAGAACCGCAACCTTGGTGCTGTTGGCGTAGGTGACGAAGCCGCCCAGCAGATAGTCGGAGCTGCCGGGAACGTTGGTGAGCCGGTGGCCGATCAACCCGCCGGTGCACGACTCGCCCACCGCGATGGTCAGGCCGTGTCGCCGAAGCATGTTGCCGACCACCTCCTCCATCGAGGTCTCGCCTTCGCCATAGGCGTAGGTGCCGATGCGCTGCCGCAGTCGCGCGGCCAGCTCCTCGCGTCGCCGCGCCGCCACCTCCGGACGGCCGTGAACGGTGAGGCGGACCGAGATCTGCGGGAAGGCGGCGCGAAAGGCGATGCGACCTTCCTCGGGCGGCACGCAGCCGGCCACCAGCTCGTCGAGCGCCGACTCGCTGATGCCGAAGGTCTGAAAGGTGTGGCTGAAGTAGACGTCCTCCCCGCCGCGCGCCTGCTGCAGCCACGACAGCACCTGCTCCTCGACCATCGGCTTCATCTCGCGCGGAACGCCGGGAAGCACCACGAGATGCCGCTTGCCCCACTTGGTGTCGAGGTCGAGGCGGAAGCCGGGGGCGGTGCCGAGCGCGTTGGGGATGACCGTGGCGCCTTCCGGGAACAGCGCCTGCTTGAGATTGTTCTCGGGCATGACGCGACCCATGGCCGCGAACATCCGCCGGATGCGATCGGCGACCTCGTCGTGGCGGACCAGGGGGCGGCCGGCGACTTGGGCCACGACTTCCGTGGTGAGGTCGTCGGCGGTGGGACCGAGACCGCCGGTGGAGATGATCACCTGCCCCTGCCGCATCGCCTCGCGCCACGCCCAGGCGATGCGCTCGGCGTAGTCGCCGACGACCAGGATGGCGACCACGTCGAGGCCGGCGCCGACCAGCTTCTCGGCGATGAAGTTGGCGTTGGTGTCGACGGTCCGGCCCGTGGTCAACTCGTCACCGGAGCTGAGAATGACGGCGCGTTCGATCATGCCAGCACCCCGACCAGCAGCAGGGCTCGCAGGATGAGGTTCGTGTAGAAGCCGGAGACGACGTCGTCCAACACCACGCCGCGGCCGCCGGGAACGTGCTCGTCGATGTAACCGGCCGGGTAGGGCTTGATGACGTCGAGCACGCGAAAGATGAGGAACGCCGCGATCGCCGTCTCCCAGGTCAGGGGCAGGAAGAGAGTCGCGGCGACGTAGCCGGCGGCCTCGTCGATGACGATCTTGTGGCTGTCGTGCTCCTGCAAGTAGGCGTCGGCCGCCCCGGCGATCCAGCAAGCGGCGGCGACGAAGGCGACGAAGACTCCCACGGCAAGTGCCGGCGACAGGGACCGCAGCGCGTCGAAAACCCAGAACAGGGGCATCGCCACCAGAGAGCCGAAGGTTCCGGAGGCGACGGGGATGTAGCCCACGTAGGCGAGCGAGGCGAGGAAAATGACCGCGTTGCGCATGAAAGTTGGCGCAGCCTAGGTCTCGCTCCGCGGCGAGTCAAGGCGCCAACCGGCACTAACCGGCCACGGAGATGAGCAGCCCGCCGACGGTGATCACGATCGCCCCCAGCAGTGGGTAGCGCGTGCCGGCCTCGCCGAGGACGAAGCGCCCGAGGATGACGCCGAAGACGATGCTGGTCTGGCGCAGCGACAGCACGTAGGTCGCCGGCGCCGTTCGCAGCGCCCACAGGATCAGCAGGTACGACACCGGCCCGACCACGGCCGTCGTCAGAATGGTGCGCCAGCCACGTCGCCATTCGTGCCGGACTCGTGTCGCCGTGGCGCGACCCATGCGAATGGCGAACACCGGCGACTCGCCGGCGAGAATGAGGAACAGGAACACGACCGGGTGCACCGTGGCGACGCCCTGCTTGTCGATGATGGTGAAGGTGGCGATGCACACCGCGGTGATCAGGGCGTAGCGGGTGACGTCGGCGCGCAGCACGCCGCGCAGCCCGCGCCGGCGCAGCGTCGGCCACTGCACCAGAAGCGCGCCCATCACCGCCAGGAGGGCCCCGGCAATGCCGAACAGGCGCAGGTGCTGGCCGCCGAGGCTCACGTCCCACAGCAGCACCAGCGCCGGCGCGCTGCGGCTGAGGGGATAGGCCACCGAGAGGTCGCCGGACTCGTACGCCTTGACCAGGAACAGGGCGTAGGCGCCGTGAACGACGGCGGACCCGATGATGAAGCGCCAGGCGCCCGCGCTCGGCGCCGCTTCCGGCCACAGGAACACCACCGGCGGCAGCAGGAGCAGCATCGTCGCCACCCCCTGGGCGAGAAAGAAGGCCGATTTGTCGCGGCTGCTCTTACCGAAGAGATTCCACGTGGCGTGAAGCAACGCGGAGACCAGCACGAGCGCAATCGCCAGCAACGTCATGAGGGCGACGCACCGTGGCGGCTTCAGGGTTTGCTGTCAAACCGGAGAGCGGAGATCCGAATCGAAGGAGGCTGCCCATCCACCGCGGGGGTGGCGGACGAACGGGACGAAACGACGAAGGGGTGAGGAAGTTCTCCCTCACCCCTTCGTACAGATTCTTCGAAGCTGGCGTCAGGCAGGCCGCTTGAAAAGGCTCTGCATCTTCATCGCGAGGCCCATGTCGCCCGCGATCTTCAGCTTGCCGCTCATGAACGCCATCTGGCCGTTCAGCTTGCCACTGATCATGTCGACGTAGTCCTGCGCCGCCATGGTCATCGTCATGTTGGGCGACGCATGTGCGCCCTCGCCGACCGTGCAAGCGCCGTCTTTGATCACGACGTGGTAATTGCCACCGCCGTCACCGCTCAGGTTGAACTGGATGACGGAGTTCATCCCCTTGGCCGCGTCGGCGTTAAAATTCGCCGGCATCTGGCTGAAGATCTCCTTCACCGCTGCTGCTGTGTCTGCCATCGTCACTACCCTCCTTTCAGGGATTAGGGGCCTGGCAGGGCCCTCTGCTTCCTTTGTGTAACGCCCCGCATCCAGCGCCACCCCTCCGCCGTCACCGCCGATTACTATGTGAGGATACCGCGGTTGTCAATCAACCGACCGATCCGAAGGTGCCCGCCCCGATTCGAGAACGCCAATGACGCGCAGATCGGCCGATGCCGCAACCGATGGGCGCAATGCTCTCGCGCGACCGTGTGCGTTTGCCAGGCGAGACCCGTCGGTGTTAAGCGAAGCCAGCCGAGGATTGCGGGGCTCTCCGTCGAGCCCGGGGGAGGTAGCGGCATGTCTCAACGATTGATCGCAGGAGCTGCTGTGAGCGTTGCGCTATTGCTTTCCGCATGCGGGGGAACGACGGCCCCACCGGCGGCGACCCCTTCTCCGGTTGCCACCGACACGCACACGCCCGTGCCGAGTCCGACGGCGACGCTGACGCCCACCGTAACGGAAACCGCGACCGTGACCCCCACCATCGTTCCGGGCCCCGTCGTCTCCTATCTCGGTCTGGCGGGTGCGGACGATTCGCCGTTGGAGTCCGTCGGCAGCGACGGCGAGGGACGTCCGATCTTCGAGCGCCGCTTCGGCCAGGCGTTCTCGATTGTCGTGGAAGCGCGTCCCGGCGGGGACGGAGTCCCGGTCGGCTTCAGCGCCTACGACTACGATCCGGAAAACCCGACGATCCGTCCCGATCTGCAGGTGCTGCTGTCGCGCCCGATTGGCGATGGCAGCACTGTGGTCTGCGACAACGAGCAGGGGAACTTCGGCGGCGTCCCCGCCGTCGATCCTCCCGACTACAGCTTCACCCAGTTCATCTCCGACGCGATCAACGATCTCGGCTGTCGCTTCAACGATGGCACCGGCAATCCGGGCGGGCGTGGCTCCTCGGACGCCTGCACGATCTTCCCCGACGCCCTGTTCCACTTCGTCGACCCGAGCTCGAAGGTGCAGTTCTGCGCCCCGATCGCCGCCGCTTTCAAATTTCCCGACGGCGACACCATCGTCACCGCGCGCGTGCGCAACGTCGACGACGTCCTCAGCGCGCCGCGCCAGATCGTGGTGCGCGTCAACCCCGATCTGATCAACACACCCACCGATACCCCCACCCCCGGCGCCACGCATACGCCGACCGCGACCCCGACCGAGGGGCCACCACTGCAACCGGGGGCGAACATCACCTACTTCGGCGTGACGCAGGCGGACAACACGCTGCTCCAGCCCATCGGCGTCGACGACCAGGACCGGCCGATCTACCAGCGCCGCGTCGGGTACTCGTTCTCGCTGGTCATCGAAGGGCGCTCGGGATCGAACGGTGCGGCGGTCGGGCAGAACGCCTTCGAGTACGATCCGCAGGACCCGTCGGTGCGGCCGGATCTACAGGTGCTGGTATCGCAGCCCCTGGGCGACGGCAGCACGACGGTGTGCGACAACATGCTGCCCAACATCGGCGGCGTCCCGGGCGTCGATCCGCCCGACTTCAGCGAGACCCAGCCGATCTCCGATGCCATCAACGACCTCGGCTGCCGCTTCGACGACGGCACGGGTCAGGCGGTGGGGCGTAACAACCAGGACGCGTGCACGACCTTCGTGGACGGCGGCTTCCACTTCGTCGCCGACACCTCGCAGGTGCAGTTCTGCGCTCTCATCGAGCCATCGTTCGGCTTTCCGCTGGGAGATACCATCGTCACGGCGCGCCTGCGTGACGGGCAAGGCATCATCGGCCCGGAGCGGCAGATCGTCTTGCGGGTCACCGGCTGAGGCCGGGAGCGGCCGCGCGGGTGTGAGACCTCAGCGTTCTCGGCCTCTGGCGCGAGCCAGACGCGGCAGTCGCGCCAGCCGCCGCGCCGCCTCTTGCAGGGTCTCGCGGCGCTTGCAGAAAGCGAAACGCACCCAGCCGCGTCCCGCCTCCGGATCGTGGTAGAAGCTCGACCCGGGCACCGCGGCCACGCCGACCTCGCGTACCAGCCAGTGGCAGAACTCGACGTCGTCGGCGAAGTCGAGGGCGCCGATGTCGGCGAGAATGTAGTAGGCGCCCTCGGGCACGGAGATCGACAGGCCCGCCTCGCCGAGAGCGGCGGTGAGCAGATCGCGGCGTTCGGCGTAGTCGACGGCGAGGCCGCGGTAGTAGCTCTCCGGGAGGGCGAGGGCGCGCACGCCCGCCCACTGCAAGGGGTGGGGCGCGCCGACGGTGAGGAAGTCGTGCATCTTGCGGATGGCGGCGGTCAGCGCCGGCGGCGCGACGGCATAGGCCAGACGCCAGCCGGTCACCGAGTAGGTCTTCGACAGGCCGCTGATGGTGATGGTGCGCTCGCGCATGCCGGGAAGGCTCGCCAGGGAGACGTGCGGCCGGCCGTCGTAGGTGATGTGCTCGTAGATCTCGTCGGTGATCGCCAGGCAGTCGACCTCCTGGCAGACGGCGGCGATCTGCTCGAGCTCGGCGCGGGTGAAGACGTGCCCGCTCGGGTTGTGCGGCGTGTTGACGATGACGGCCTTGGTGCTCCGGCTGCACGCGGCCCGCAGCGCCGCCGGGTCGAAGCCGAAGCGCGGCGGCGACAGCTTCACGTACACCGGCACGGCGCCGCTGATCACTGCGTCCGGCCCGTAGTTCTCGTAGAAGGGCTCGAAGATGGCGATCTCGTCCCCCGGGTTCACCACCGCCAGCAGCGCCGCGATCATCGCCTCGGTCGAGCCGCAGGTGACGGTGACCTCGGCGTCGGGATCGCACGCCACGCCGTTGTAGCGTTCCATCTTCGCCGCGATCGCCTGGCGCAGCTCGCGGATGCCCCAGGTCACGGCGTACTGGTTGAAGTCGTCGTCGATGGCCCGCTTGGCCGCCTCCTTCAGCTCCGCCGGCGCCGGGAAATCGGGAAACCCCTGCGCCAGGTTGATGCCACCGTGCTGCTCGCACAGCCGCGTCATGCCGCGGATGACGGACTCGGTGAAGCGCGCGGATTTCGCAGAAACGTTGCCCATGGGCACACGCTACTCTTCCGCGCGCGGCAGCGGGCAGGGCTCTCCCTGGCGCGCCTCTTCCCGCTGCCGCAGCTCGACCCGGCGGATCTTGCCGCTGACCGTCTTGGGAAGCTCGTCGACGAACTCGATCTCGCGCGGGTACTTGTACGGCGCGGTGACGCGTTTGACGTGCTCCTGCAGCTCGCCGGCGAGCGCGGCCGTCCCCGCCGTTCCCGGCCGCAATTTCACGAACGCCTTGACGATGGCGCCGCGGTCGGGATGCGGGCTGGCGACCACCGCCGACTCGACGACGGCGGGATGCTCGAGCAGGGCGCTCTCGACCTCGAAGGGACCGATACGGTAGCCGGCGCTGATGATCACGTCGTCGGCGCGGCCGACGAACCAGAAGTAGCCGTCGTCGTCGCGATACGCCGAGTCCCCGGTGCGGTACCATTCCCCCTGGAAGCAGGCGGCCGTCGCCTCCGGGTTCTTCCAGTACTCGCGGAACAGCGACGGCGGGCGCCCGCGCACCGCGACCTCGCCGGTCTGGTTCGCGTCGACCTCGTTGCCGTCGGCATCGATGACCTGCACGTCGTGGCCGGGGAACGCCTTGCCCATCGATCCCGGCCGTACCTCCATGCCGGGCTGATTGGCGACCAGGATGATGCTCTCGGTCTGGCCGTAGCCGTCGTGGATGATGCGACCGAAGGCCTCCTTCCAGGCGTGGATCACCTCGGGGTTGAGCGGCTCGCCGGCCGCGGTGCAGTGGCGCAGATGAGACAGGCGGAAGCGGGAGAGATCCTCCTTCACCAGCAGGCGATACTCGGTGGGAGGGCCGCAGAACACGTTGATCTGGTAGCGCTCGAGCAAGCGCAGCTCGCGCTCGGGTTCGAAGCGGCCGTTGAACATGAACACCGGCGTGCCGGAGTGCCACGGGCCAAAGAGGACACCGTAGGCGGCCTTCGCCCAGCCGGTGTCCGAGGTGGTCCAGTGCAGATCGCTGGGCTTGAGGTCGAGCCAGTAGCGCCCGGTGAGCCGGTGGCTGTACGTGTAGGCGTGGGTGTGCAGCACCGCCTTGGGGTCTTTGGTGGTGCCCGACGTGTAGTACACCAGCGCCGGCTCGTTGCTGCGCGTGCGTTCGCTGTGCGCCTCCGCGCTGGCCTCGGCCAGCAAGCCGTCGAAATCGCGCCAGCCCGCCGGCGCGGTGCCGACGGCGATGCGGACGGTGAGAGCGGGGCAGTCGTCGGCGACGGCCTCGACCTGCTCGGCGTTCTCGGCCAGAGTGACGATCGCCCGCGCGCCGCTGTGGGTGGCGCGGTAGCGAATGTCCTTGGGGCGCAGGCTGGTGGTGCACGGGATGACCAGCGCTCCCGCCTTGAGCGCGCCGAGGATGGCGATCTGCCACTGCGGGATGCGCGGCAGCATCACCAGGATCGGATCGCCCTTGCGGAGACCGAGGCCGCGCAACGCGTTGGCGAAGCGGTTGCTTTGCACGCTGAAGTCCCAGAACGTCAGCCGGGCCGTGTGGCCGGCCTCGTCTTCCCAGTAGAGGGCGACGCGGCCGCGATCGGCACCGAAGCGGTCGACGACGTCGGCGCCGAAGTTGAAATGGCGCGGCACGCGCCAGCGGAAGGTGGGCGCGGAGCTCCGCTCGTTCATTTCTCTCCCCGTCCGTTGCGGGGGCGTGACTGTCCCGGACCCCGTCGCGATGGTGGCTTGCCGAAGCGGCGCGGCTTCGGGGCGGGATCGCCGCCTCGCGCCCGTCGTCGACTGACGAGCTCCAGCGCCGGATTCGCCGAGATCGGCCGCGCCAACGGCGTCGGCTCGGCCAGCAGAGCCTCGGCGATGAAGCGCTCGAAGTCGAAGGCGTCGCGGAACTCCGGCAGGCGTTTGAACTGGCGATCGATCATCATGTGGTGACCGTCGCTGTAGGCGGCCAGGACGAGGACGCCCTCGCCGGCGGTGCGGACGAGGTCGACGACGCCCAGCCGCAGGCCGATGACCTCGGCGGCGCGCATCGCCATCTTGTGCGCTTCCTCGCCGACGCTGAACAGAAAGCGATACTTCGTCTCCGCGCCGGTGGTGACGATCCAGTCCGACGGGCGCCGGTAGCGCGACCGATAGCGCTCGATCCAGAACGCGATCTGGCCGTCGACCAGATAGGCGCGCAGGAGCTGGCCCGGCTTCATGACGTTGCGCGGGCCGATGTCGGCCACCAGGCGCTGAAAGTAGAATGGGCCCGGGTAGCGGAGCTGGCGGTCGCGGATCTGCGGCGCCGCGCCCGGGGCTACCAGCTCGAGCTCGTAGCGCTGCCCGCGAGCCTCGGCCACCAGGCCGTCGGCCGCGGCGGTGACGACGTAGTGCCCGTGGCCGCCGCACGAGCGCGTCGCCTTCAGGATCGTCCATTCGTGCTGCTCGACGAAGGCGGTGGCCTCCGCGGCCGAGCTGGTCAGCACGCCGTCGGGGACGCGCACCCCGCGCTCCAACCAGCGCTCGGCGAGGGCGGGCTTGTCCCAGCAGATCTCGTGGGCGTCGAAGGGGTTGAGCACCTCGGCGTCGGGAAACAACCAGCGCACCAGCGCGGCCGGCGTCGTCGGCGCCTCGGCCGGCAGCGCCGCGGGCAGGTCGAAAGGCAGCACGTAGAGGCGCCGGGCGGCGCCGAGCTCGGGCACGGCGCGCTCGCGATCCTCGAGGGCGCGCTCGATGGTGACGGCGACGACCTCACCGCCGAGATCCGCCGCGATCGCGTGCAGATCGCGGACCACCGGCTCGACGAAGTCCGCGCAGGTCCTGCCGTACAGACAGAGGATCATCCGATCACCCTAGCGGGACGGCCGCCACGGCGAAATGGGGCCGGTTTCCCGTTGTTCATTTTCTTCGGCCGACCCCGCGCGCGGCCGAGGCGATGTACTTGCGGGTGACCGGCGACAGATCGTGCTCGTCGACACGCACGTCGATGACGCCGAAGGAGGAGCACCCGGCGGCTTCCACGAGCGCGTCGCGCAGCTCGGCCGCGTTCGACACCAGCCAGCCCGCGCCGCCCCACAGCCGCGCCAGCTCGGCGTAGGGCCAGGGGGGAATGGCGAGCAGATCCTCGCGCTCGGCCACGGGACGAAAGATGCCCCAGCCGCGGTTGTTCATCACCAGCACGATCGGGTTGAGGCCGTGACGCGGGGCCTGGGCGATCTCCGGGCCGGTCATCTGAAAGGCGCCGTCGCCACAGAGGATCAGCGGGCGTCGCCCGGCGCCGATCTGGGCGCCCAGCGCGCCCGGGATGCCGAACCCCATGGAGGCGTAGTAGCCTTGCGCCAGGTAACCACCGCGACCGGGCACGCGCACGTCGAGGCCGGCGAACAGCATGTCCCCCGATTCGGCGACGACCATGTAGTTGGGCTTGTCGGCAAGGAAACGATTCACCTCGCGCAGCACCTCGGCCACCAGCAGCCGGCCGGCCTTCGGCCGCACGCGGCCGCCGAGGTTGTCCGCATACGTCACGCGCTCGCGATGGCGGCGCAGGGGCGCGTGCAGGAGCTGCTGGACGAAGTGTCGCAGCATGACGTTGGTGTAGGTGTGGTAGCTGATGTTGACCCGGTTCTCGACCGCCCACACCGAGCGCTGCCGGTTGATCTGCGGCGGGCGGCTGCCGAGGTTCATGTCGGTGAGCAGGGTGCCGACGTTGAGCACGAGATCGGCCGCGTCGACGCGGCGGCGAATCGGCGGCGGGCTGAGCGGGCCAATGTGCACGCCCATGTGCAGCGGATGGTCCATGGGGAAGGCGCCCTTGGCGAGCACCGTGGTCATCACCGGCGCTCCCAGCCGCTCCGCCAGGGCGACGGTCTCGTCGGCGAGGCGATAGCGGTAGGCCTCGATGCCGAAGATCACCGCCGGGCGCTTCGCCTGGTTGAAGCGCGCCGTCGTCTCGCGCACGGCCTCGGCGAGCTTGCGCTCGTCCGAGCGCGGGAAGGACAGACGTCCGTCCCACGCGATGATCGACGGCGGCACGTCGATGACCCGATCGACCATGTCGCGGTGGACCTCGAGGTAGCCCGGCCGCTGATTCACCCACATCGTGCGCACGACCTCGTCGATGTCTTCGGCGGCGGTGCGCGGATCGTCGAGCACCTTCGCGGCGCAGGTCAGCTCGCGGTAGATGTGGAGCTGCGACTCGATCTCGCGCGCCTGGTGGTGGATCAGAGTGCCGAGCCTGTGCTCCCCTTCGCCGGGGCCACCGCTGATCACCAGGATCGGAACGCGCTCGGAAAAGGAGCCGGCCACCGGGTTCACCATGTTGTGCCCCCCGGCCCCGTAGGTGACGCACACCACGCCGATCCGGCCGGTGGCGCGGGCGTAGCCGTCGGCGGCGAAACCCACGCCGGGTTCGTGCGAGAAGGTGACCACTTGCAGATTGCGCCGCCGGCCGAAGCGGAAGAACAGCCGCAGCACCAGATCGCCGGGAATGGCGAAGAGGTGGGTGACGCGGATCTTCTGCAAGTAGGCGATCAGAAAGTCGCCCAAGGGCATGCGTCGCTTCATCGGCAGCGATTGTACCAGATTGGCCCGGTGAGGGCGGAGCACTGCCAAAGAAGCTGACGCTCGGTGTTGCGCAAAGTGTCACAACCCGCGGTCGGGCGGCCTCCGACCACGCTCGAAACGGCGCCCACCAGCTGGCACGCGATCTGCTGTCGACGCTGCGGTATGAAAGCCCATGCGTCCTGGCGAGCAATGGCCGCCCTGTTGGTGGCGGGCCTGGTTTGGACGGGTTGGTCGTGGCGGGCGGTGGCGGCGGCGAGCCATGACGCCCTGCCTGGAGGGGTGCGGCGAATTCAGGATGACGGCGAGCGCTTCGTTGCCTTCTACGGGCACCTGCCGAAGCCTCTGAGCGTGCTCGACACCTGGCGCGCCCTGCGCGGACTGCGCAAGCAGCTGGAAGAGGCGGGGCAGCCCCGTCGTATTGCCGGCATCATCTACCGCTCGCGCGGCAAGCTGTACATGGCCGCGGTCGATTTCAACCGCAGCGAAGTGTTCATCGACCGTGTCGGATCGCAGCAGGCGCTCACGCTCATCTGGCGCAAGGTCGAGGCCGACTTCCGGCCGGGCTGGTCGCTGCGTCCGCCCGATCTGATTCAGTCGAGCGATCCGGGCAAAGTCTTGTAACCGGAGCGCCCCCCTCGACGGCTCTACGCCGGCGGCTCCGGTGCCTGGTTGAGGCGATCGATCAGCAGACGCAGCCGCCCGTGGTGCATGCGATCGAAGCGGAAGGCGAGACGCGGCAGGTGCCCGATCTCCGGCTCGTTGTGCTCGGAGGGAAAGGCCCGGCGCTGGGCCAGGCCGCCGGGCCCGACGATGTCCGCGAACTCATCGGCCAGCGAGGCCAGGAAAGGCTCGGGCAGTGGGCGATTGAGACGCAAGACCAGCGTGTCGCGGACGTAGCGGGCGGAGTGATACACGCGGTAGAAGCCGGTGATCTCGTTCACTGCCTGGTCGACGTTGTCGGTGACCTTGTACAGCGCGAGATCTTCCTTCGAAATCATGCCGCGCCGCAGGATGTGCTCTTCCACGTAGTGCTGCCACGTCTTCCAGTACGTGCCGCGCGGGCGGTCGAGCAGCACCAGGGGGACGACGGCGCTCTTGCCGGTCTGGATCAGCGTGAGGGTCTCGAAACCCTCGTCGTGCGTGCCGAAGCCGCCGGGGAACAGCACCACCGCGTGGGCTTCCTTGAGGAAGAACAGCTTGCGGGTGAAGAAGTACTTGAACGCGATCAGCTTGGGATCCCCCTGAATGTGCGGGTTGGCGTGCTGCTCGAAGGGCAGCTGGATGTTGACGCCGAAGCTGCGCTCGCGCCCCGCCCCGCGCTGGCACGCTTCCATGATCCCGCCGCCGGCGCCGGTGATGACCATGAAGCCGGCATCGGCGATGCGACGGGCGAACTGCTCGGCCAGCCGAAAGGTGGGATCGCCCTCCCGGGTGCGAGCCGAACCGAAGGTGCTGACCTTGCGGACGTGGTGGTAGGGAGCGAAGACCTTGAACGCCTCGCGCATCTCGTGGACCGCGGCGCTGACGATCTTCAGGTCGCCGATGCTCGCTCCGTCCGCCAGGAGCTGCTCGGCGGTGGCGGTGATCTCGTCGATGTACCGCTGCGCGGGCTTGACCGGTGGCTGCGCCATGCACTCAATCTAGCAGATCCCGGGGCAGGGGACCGCGGTGTCGCTGCCCTACGGGCGCAGGAGCGCCGCGACGGCCTCCCACTCGGTTGCCGGTGCCGAGCAGGTCTGGCGGCGGCAGACGTACACCGTCGGCTGGCCGGCGACGCTGCCCTTGCCCTGCAGTAGGGCCGGCAGCTGCTCGCCACGGTCGGGATCGACGACGTTCAGCGTTCGGTTCGGCACGTAGGCGCGGCCCAGGAGTTGGCGCAGCTCCTCCGCCCCTTCGGCGCCGCCCGGCGCCACGACGACGATCTCGTGTGGCTGCTGCGCGTAGAAGTCGACGGCGCAGATCATGTTGGCGAAGCCGAAGGGCTGCTCGCGCATCGGGCCGGCGAACAGGCGCAGCATGCTCTCGGCGCGCTCGCGATAGTCGGCCCGCTCGGTGTAGTGGTGCAGCCGCAGCAGGTTCCGCAGGGCGGCGGAGTTCCCCGAGGGAATCGAGCCGTCGAAGGCAGGCTTGCTGCGCACGATCAGCGTCTCGTGATCGTCGCTGGTGAAGAAGAAGCCTCCCGCGCTTTCGTCCCAGAAGTGCGCGATCAGAGAGTCGGTCAGGGTCACGGCACGTTCGAGGTAGCGGCGCTCCTGCGTCGTCTCGAAGACGTCGAGCAGGGCGGTGGTGAAGAAGGCGTAGTCGTCGAGGTAGCCGTTGAGCTTGGCGGCGCCGTCCTTGTAGGTGCTGAGCAGCCGGTCGGGGTGACCGGGCTGTCGCAGCTTGGCCTCGACGAAGGCGATTCCGTCCTCGGCGACCTCGCGGTAGCGCTGATCGTGGAGCACCTCCGCGGCCTTGGCGAAGGCGCTGATCATGAGAGCGTTCCACGCGGTGAGGATCTTCTCGTCACGCCCGGGCTTGACGCGTTGCTCGCGCGCCGCGAACAGCTTGCTCCTCGCCTCCGCGAGCCGCGGGCGGATCTCGTCGACGTCGCGGCGGAACATCTTGGCGAGCTGCTCGACCTCGAGGGTGACGTGCAGGATGTTGCGGTGCTCGAAGTTGCCCTCGGGCGAGACGTCCCAGTAGCGGCAGGCGACCTCGGCGAGCTCGTCGCCCAGCAGGGCGCGCACCTCGTCGACCTGCCAGAGGAAGAACTTCCCCTCTTCGCCCTCGCTGTCGGCGTCCTGCGTCGAGTAGAAGCCGCCCTCGGGGCTGCGCATCTCGCGCATGACGTAGTCGAGAACGTCGCCCGCGGTCTCGGCGAAGAACCGGTCTCCGGTGATCTGGTAGGCGGCGAGGTAGAGCGGCACCAGCTGCGCATTGTCGTACAGCATCTTCTCGAAGTGGGGCACCAGCCAGCGTTGGTCGACCGAGTAGCGGTGAAAGCCGCCGCCGATCTGATCGTAGATGCCGCCGCGAGCCATCTGCCGCAGGGTATGGAGTGCCATCTCCAGGTAGCGTTGCTCGCCGCTGCCGTGGTGGACGCGCAGGAACAGTTCGAAGACCGCCTCGTTGGGAAACTTGGGCGCCTGGCCGAGACCGCCGTGGGTCTGGTCGTACGCGCGCGACAGGGCGGCCGCGGCGCTCAGGACCAACGCGCCGTCGGGCAGGTCCGCCGACGCCTGGTGCGCATCGACGCCGGCGAGCGCCGCCATCAGCTGCTGGACGGTCTTCTGCACCTCCTCCGGCTTGCCGCGATAGGCCTGGGCGACGGCGGTGAGAACGCGGCCGAAGCTCGGCAGGCCGTGCCGGTCGTCGGGCGGAAAGTACGTGCCGCCGTAGAAGGGTTTGCCCTCGGGCGTGAGGAACATCGTCATCGGCCACCCGCCGCGGCCGGTGAGCATCTGCACCGCGTTCATGTAGATGTGGTCGACGTCGGGGCGCTCCTCGCGGTCGACCTTGATGTTGACGAAGCTCTCGTTCATCAGGCGCGCGGTCGCCTCGTCCTCGAACGACTCGTGCTCCATCACGTGGCACCAGTGACAGGCGGAGTAGCCGACGCTCAAGAGGATGGGCTTGTTCTCGCGGCGGGCGCGCTCGAAAGCCTCGGGGGCCCACGGATACCAGTCGACGGGATTGTGCGCGTGCTGCCGAAGATACGGGCTCGATTCGTGAATCAGCCGATTGGTATGCTGTGGCACGCGGCCTCCTCTACAGGACAGTCCGAACCGTTGCAGCGACCGAGCGCCGCGACTTGATACTCTCAGCTACGATTTCAGCATCCGTCATACGCGTGCACGGGTCAAGGCAGGTTGAGGCATTGCTCGACTCCGGGTTTCGAATATGCGGCGCGGGGTCGCGTCTATTGCAGTAAGCACGGAAGCGCAGAGCCCACATCATCCCCAAGACAAGCCCGCGGGTGCTCTCACGACCCCGCACCGCTGGCGGAAAGCGAGGTGCCGAATGCATGCGTCGCGCGCGCTCATCCTCTTCTCCCTCACCACACTGCTGCTGTTGCCGGTCGCGAGTCGGGCCGAGCCCAAACCGGGGGACGTCATCGCGGCGGGCAACGTCGGCGCCGCGGGCGACATGATCTCGCCCGGGGTGCGCTGGTGCGTCAAGCACGGCATGTCGATCCTGGTCGGTCAGACGCAAAAGATCGACCTGCCCAAGCCGTACCTCGACGCGACCGAGAAGTACGCCTCCCAGGTTCGTCTCTCCGACGACGGCATGAAGCTGCAGAACTACGTCGCCGGCATGCCCTTCCCCAAGATCGACACCAACGATCCGCGGGTGGCGCTCAAGATCATGTGGAACTACGAGTACAAGCCGTACGTCACCGATGACGGCGACGCGCGCAACTTCGACGCCGATACCGGACCGATCAACGCCAACGGGCCGATGACGGTCGAGCGGCACTTCCTGGTCGACCACATCCGCACCCTCAACTACAACGGCCGCGTCTTCCTCGATCCCAAGCCCGAGCTGCCCAACCCCGACGGCGTTCGCTACAAGAGCTCCTTGCACCCGGTGCTCGAGCCGTTCGACCTGAAGGGCGTCGGCTCGCTCAGCATCCGCTACATCGATCCCTCGCGGCAGGACGATACCTGGCTCTACCTGCCGCAGCTCCGCCGCGTGCGGCGGCTGTCCTCGGCGCAGCGCAGCGACGCGCTCTTCGGCCAGGACACCGACGTCGACAGCTACGGCGGCTACGCCGGGCAGATCGCATGGATGAACTGGAAGTTTCTCGGCGAGCGCAAGATCCTCGCCCCGTTTCACGCCGAGCACTACCCGGTCAAGTGGTGCCCGGGGGCCGGGAACTTCGCCTTCTGCGACAGGTGGGAGCCGCGCGACGCCTACGTCGTCCTCGGCACCTCCAAGCTGCCGCAGTACGCGTACGGCAGCCGGCTGCTGTTCATCGACAAGGACACGTATCTGGTCGCCTTCTCCGATATCACCGACCACGAAGGGCAGCTGTGGAAGGTCTGGATCAACGACTGGAGCTTTCGCAAGCAGGCTTTCCCCGGGGCCAAGTACACCTACGCTACGCCGATGCCCTTTGGCCCGAGCATCGTGATGGCCGACGTCCAGCTCCAGCACGTCACCAAGGCGGCGTTGCCGAGCCTGGCCTTCCCGCACGAGGAAGGCTGGTTCTTCAACAAGGGCGCGGCCGTCGGCGACAGCGAGCAGTTCTTCACCATCGCCCACATGATCGAATCGGGTCATTGAGCGATGATGTGCGCCCCGCCTGCCTGGCCCCCCCCCTCCCCGGCAGGCGGGGTTTCTCCCTCCCCGCCCCGAACCGTGTTGGCGCGACAAGGCGCAATGGGGTAGCCACGCGGGCGTGAGCGATTCCCCTCCGCGCTTCCGCGTCGGCACGGCTTCGTGGACCGACCCCAGTCTGATCGCCAGCGGCGCCTTCTATCCCCCGGGATTCAAGAGCGCCGAGGAACGGCTGCGTTTCTACGCCGAGCAGTTCGATACCGTCGAGGTCGATTCCACCTATTATGCGCTCCCCTCGCAGCGGAACGCCGCTCTGTGGGCCGAGCGAACGCCCGACGACTTCGTCTTCCACATCAAGGCGTTCTCGTTGCTGACCACCCACGCGGCCGAAACGCGGCGGCTGCCGAAGGCGATCAAGGAGCTGCTGTCGCCGGCGGAGCTGGCGCAGGCGCGGCTGTCGCGCCCCGGCGAGGCCGTGCGCGACCTCTCGTTCCAGATGTTCACGAGCGCGCTCGAGCCGCTGCGCCGGGTGAACAAGCTCGGCTTGATGGTCTTTCAGTTTCCTCCCTGGTTCACCGCCACGCGCGGCAACGCGCGCTACATCGAGGAGTGCCGGCGCCGCTTACCCGCGGACGCGATTGCGGTCGAGTTCCGCCACGCCAGCTGGTTGGCGGAGTCGCGGCGCGAGCGGACGCTGGACTTTCTGCGTGACCTCGGCCTGACCTACGTCGTCGTCGACGAGCCGCAGGTGAAGGACGCCGTGCCGCCGCTGTGCGCGGTCACCGCCCCCGAGGCCTACGTGCGCTTCCACGGCCAGAACCAGGAAGCCTGGACCAAGAAGGGAATCTCGGCGGCGGAGCGTTACCGGTACCTCTATTCCGAGCGCGAGTTGGCGCTGTGGGCCGAGCGCCTCCGTGGCCTCCACGGAGCCCGCGCCGTCCACGCCATCTTCAACAACTGCTACGCCAATTTCGGCGTGATGAACGCGACGACGATGAAGCAGATGCTGCTCCGCTGAGGCGATCGGG
>CAZYMF010000019.1:39951-43787 GCA_964648215.1 uncultured Binatia bacterium (SeqCode)
CGAGCTGCTTGCGCCGGGCGGGCGATTGCGACGATAAGACGGCAATGAATCGAGCCCCCGTGGTGGCCACCTTCTCGATCGCCGCCCACGACCCGGGCAGCGGAAGCTGGGGCGTGGCGGTCGAGTCGCGGTTCCTGGCCGTGGGCAGCGTCGTGCCGTGGGCCAAGGCCGGAGTCGGCGCCGTGGCGACGCAGGCGATTGCCAACCCGCGCTACGGACCGCTGGGCCTGGCGCTGATGGCCGAAGGCCTGGATGCCGCGGAAACGATCGCCGCCCTGACCGGGGGCGATCCGGGTCGCGAGCTGCGCCAGGTGGGTGTCGTCGACGGCGAAGGGAAGCCGGCGGCCTTCACCGGAGCGGAGTGCCTGCCCTGGGCGGGGCACGTCGTCGGCACCCATTTCTGCTGTCAGGGGAACATCCTGGCCGGCGAGGCCGTGGTCAGCTCGATGGCCGCGACGTTCGAAAAGCGAGCCGATCGGGAATTCCCGGAACGACTGCTCGCCGTGCTCGAGGCCGGGCAGGCCGCCGGCGGCGACAGCCGCGGCCAGCAATCGGCGGCGTTGTTGGTGGTGCGCGCCGGCGGCGGGTTTGGAGGTTACAGCGATCGCGCCGTCGATCTGCGCGTCGACGATCATCCGGCACCGATCGCCGAGCTCGGACGCCTGCTCGCCCTGCACCGCGACACCTTCGGCGGTTGATCTCTCTCAGCGCGGCAACAGAAAGTAGATCTCCCCCGGAGCCCGCATGCCGCCGGCGATGGCTTCGGCCGTCTCGCCGCTGCCCCAGAACACGTCGAGACGCTCCGGCCCCTCGATGGCGGCACCGGCGTCCTGTAACAGAGCCAGCCGCGAGATGGTTCGCGGCCTGCCCGCCGTTCCGGCTTCGATCTGCAGCAAGACCAGGGCGCCGGGCGGGTAGACGCGCGGGTCGGCGGCCAGCGAGCGCCCGGCGGTCAACGGCACGCCGAGGCTGCCGACGGGCCCGGCGGCGACGACGCGGAAGAAGACATACCGCTCGTTGCGCGCCAGGATGGCGTCGCGTTCATCGGGGTGCGCCCGCAGGTACGCCTTGAGGGAAGCCAGCGAGACTCCTGCGACCGACATCTTGCCCGCGTCGACGAGGACGCGCCCGATGCTGGTGTAGGGACGGCCGTTGGAGCCGTTGAAGCCGATCTGCATGTGGACGCCGTCCTCGAAACGCAGCAGCGCCGACCCCTGCACCTGCGCGAAGAAAGCGTCCACCGGATCGGCGAGCCAGGCGATGACCCTGGCGTGCCCTTCGAGTGCGCCGGCGTCGATCTCGGCGCGCGTGTAGTACGGCACCAGCTCGCCCTGGACGACCCGGCCGACGGCGCGTCTGCCGGCGCAGGCGGGGCAGAACGGCGTGAGGTCGACCTCGACGCGATTGTCCGGCAGCGCGTAGAGCGGGTAGCGAAAGCGCTCGCTACGCCGCCGGCGGGCGTCGAGCTCGGGCTGGTAGTAGCCGGTGACGAGCAGCGGCCGCGGCAGGTTGGCGCGCAGCAGGCGGAAGCGGTCACAGAGCACCGCCGCGTTGCCCGGGGGAAGCGGCTGCGCAAACAGCGACTCGACGACGCTGCGCACTTCGCGCACGGTCACCTTGCGGTCGAGCAGCGTCAGCTCGCGATCCTCGGGGAGGCGGCGATAGTACTCGAGGCTCTGCGCCGCCGCGCGCTGCAGCGTGGCGGGATCGCTGTCGTCGCGCAGAACCGCACGGCACTCGTCGCGGGACAGCTCGTGCCACGGCGACGGCTGCTCCGGCACGACGCGCTCGACCACCGCGCAGCGCGGCAGCAAGGCGGCGAGGAGGATGAGCAGCGCTGGCCGCAGCGAGCGGCAGCCGCGCCGCGCAAAACGTCCCGGCACCAATTCGGCCTACGCCCTGGCGTACGCGCCGCTGGCCGCCGCCACGCCGGCGCCCGGCGCAACGCGGTGTCCGTGCCGCGGCAACAGGCGCTCCAGCGCGCTGAGCAGCTGCAGCACGTTGGCCTCGGTGCTCGACTCGCCCATCAAGCCGATGCGCCAGGTCTTGCCCTTGAGGGCGCCGAGGCCGCCGCCGATCTCGATGTCGAACTCCTCGAGCAGCGCCCGTCGCACGGCGGCGTCGTCGACGCCGTCGGGAATGCGCGCGCTGTTGAGAGTCCAGAGCTGGTGCCCTTCCTGCGAGGCGAGTTCGACGCCGAGAGCAGCCAGGCCCGCCTTGAGGGCGAGGTGGTTGCGCTCGTGGCGGCGCCAGCGCGCTTCGAGGCCTTCCTCGTCGATCAGGCGCAGCGCTTCCAGCAGCGCGTAGTTCATCGAGATCGGCGCGGTGTGGTGATAGACGCGTTCCTCGCCCCAGTACTGGGCGATCATGGTGAGATCGAGATACCAGCTCTGCACCTTGGTCTTGCGGCGCTTGAGGACGTCGAGAGCGCGCTGGTTGAACGAGATCGGCGACAGGCCGGGCGGGCAGCTGAGGCACTTCTGCGTGCCGCTGTAGACGGCGTCGATGCCCCAGTCGTCGACATGGACCGGGCAACCGCCGAGCGAGGTCACCGTATCGACGACGAACAAGGCGCCGGCGTCGTGGGCGAGCTTGCCGATCTCCTCCAGCGGTTGCCACGCTCCCGTCGAGGTCTCCGCGTGGACGACGGCGACGAGCTTGGGAGACTTGGTCGTCTTGAGCGCGGTGGCGACGTCGGCCGGATCGATGACGCGACCCCACGGCGCCTCCACCTTCACCGCCGTGGCGCCGCAGCGGCCGACGATGTCGGCCATGCGCGTTCCGAACACGCCGTTGACGCCGACGATCACCTGATCGCCAGGCTCGATCAGGTTGACCAGGCAGGTCTCCATGCCGGCGCTGCCGGTGCCGGAGATCGGGATGGTGAGATCGTTGGCGGTCTGGAAGACCGAGCGCAGGAGCGCCTTGCTCTCCTCCATGATCTCCAGAAATGCCGGGTCGAGGTGACCGACCAGCGGCATGCTCATCGCCCGCAGCACACGCGGGTGCACCATGCTGGGCCCGGGGCCCAGCAGCAGACGTGGTGGGGGAGAGGCATAGGTCTTCATCGCGCGCTCCAGATGTCGCCGCAGCGACTGCCGTTGGAGACACGCTTCTATCGGGGGGTCGCGGGTGTGTCAAAACGGAGAGGGCGAGAAGGTCGTGCGGCGAAAAAGGCGTCGCCTACGAAAAAGGCGTCGCCTATCTGTCGCGCCACCAAGAGATCTGCGGGCAGGGCAACGGTCGTTACCTCGAGGCGCTCGCGCAGGTCGACGACCCCACGCCCGCCCTCGGCGCCCTGGAGGCGCCGAGGGCGGGCGCCGTCAGGGCCAGCGACGATGCACAATGAGCATTGATTGGGCCCGCGACTGTCTTCCAGCGGCGCCTACTCCTGCAGCCCTACTCCAGCAAGCTTCGTAGCATCCACGCCGTCTTCTCGTGAACCTGCAAGCGCTGAGTCAGGAGATCGCAGGTGGACTGATCGCTGGCGGCTTCGGCAACCTTGAAGACCTCCCTCGACGTGCGTGCGGCAGTTTCGTGGCCTTCTACCAGGAGCCGAATCATGTCCTCGGCTTTGGGAACACCAGCGGCTTCCTTGATGGCCGACAGTTCGAGGAACTGCCTATACGTGCCCGGCGCTGCCACACCGAGAGCGCGGATGCGCTCGGCGACGAGATCCACGGCGACCGCGAGCTCGTTGTACTGCGTCTCGAACATGAGGTGCAGCGTCTGGAACATCGGGCCGGTGACGTTCCAGTGGAAGTTGTGGGTCTTGAGGTACAGCGTGTACGAGTCCGCGAGCACGCGCGACAGCCCGGCCGCGATCTCCTGGCGCT
>CAZYMF010000020.1:0-6394 GCA_964648215.1 uncultured Binatia bacterium (SeqCode)
CACAGGTCCCGAGTGCGTCGCCGAGGTCCTCGATCCAGGAAACCGACGCTACCGCTACCCGTTCACCAACTGCACCAACTGCGGCCCGCGTTTCACCATCGCCCGCGACGTTCCCTACGATCGCGCGGCGACGACCATGGCGCCGTTCGTCATGTGCCCGCGGTGCCGGCGCGAGTACGACAGCGTGGCGGACCGGCGCTTCCACGCGCAGCCGAACGCTTGCCCGGTGTGCGGGCCGCGCCTGAGGGTGCTGACGGCCACGGGAAGCGAGGTGGCGGCGGATCCGATTGTCACGGCGGCTCGGGCGCTGGTCGCCGGACGAATCGTGGCGATCAAGGGCATCGGGGGCTTCCATCTCGCCTGCGATGCCACCTCGAGTGAGGCCGTCCGCCGGCTGCGGCGGCGCAAGCACCGCGATCACAAGCCGTTCGCGGTCATGGTGCGGGACGTGAGCGAGGCGGAGAATCTGGCGTGCCTCGACGACGGCGAGCGTGCCCTCCTCACGTCGGTGGAGCGGCCGATCGTCCTGGTACCGCGTCGCGCCGGCGCCGCTCTCGCCGCCGAGGTCGCGCCGGACAATCCGCTGGTCGGTCTCCTCTTGCCGTACGCGCCGCTGCATCACCTGCTGCTCGGCGACGCCGGCCGGCCGCTGGTGATGACATCGGGAAATCTCTCCGCGGAGCCGATTGCCTACCGCAACGAAGAGGCCCTCGCCCGGCTCGGCAACATCGCCGATCTCTTCCTCGTCCACGACCGCGAGATCGAGACACGCTGCGACGACTCGGTAACGCGGCTGATCGGCGGCGCGCCGGTGGTCCTGCGCCGCTCGCGTGGCTATGTGCCGCGACCGGTGGCCACGGCTCACTCCTTCGACCGGCCGGTGCTGGCGTGCGGGGCGCATCTGAAGAACACCTTCTGCTTCGGTATCGACGGCGCCGCCTACCTCGGCCCGCACATCGGCGATCTGGAGAACCTGGAGACCATGCAGTCTTTCGAGGAATCGGTGGTACGGCTGCAGAGGTTTCTGCAAGTGAGCCCCGAGATCATCGCCCACGACCTCCATCCCGGCTATCTGTCGACGCGGTACGCGCTGGCGCGACCGGAGCCGCTCAAGTTCGGCATACAGCATCATCACGCTCACGTCGCCGCCGCGATGGCCGAGCACGGTCTCGACGGGCCGGTCCTCGGCGTCGCCTACGACGGTACCGGCTACGGGCCCGACGGCACGGCGTGGGGCGGCGAGCTGCTGACGGCCGACTACGAATCGTTCGAGCGCGTGGCCACGTTCCGACCGTTGGCGCTGCCCGGCGGCGAGGCGGCGATCAGGCAGGTGTGGCGCGTCGCCTTGTCGCTGCTCGACGACGCCTTCGGCGGCGAGGCGCCGCTCGGGGCGATGGCGCTCTTTGCGGACGTCCCCGAGGCCAGGATACGCGTCCTGCGCCGGATGGTGGCACGGGGCGTGCACTCGCCGCCGGCGCGCGGTGTCGGGCGCTATTTCGACGCCATCGGCGCTCTCGTGCTCGCGCGTCCAGAGGCTCACTTCGAGGGGCAGGTGGCGCAGGCGCTCAACTTCGTCGCCGACGGGAACGAAGGCGGCTGCTACCCGTACGCGATCTCGCGCGCGACGATGCCGTGGACCGTCGACCTGCGCCCGCTCGTTCGCGGGGTCGTTGGCGACCTGATCTGCGGCGCGGCTCCCGGCGCGATCGCCGGTAAGTTCCACAACACCCTCGCGCGCGCCACCGCGGAGCTGGTGCGCGGGCTGACACGACGGGCGGGTCGCTTGCCGGTCGTGCTCACCGGTGGCTGCTTCCAGAACGCGCTGCTGGCCGAGCGCGTCACCGCCGAGCTGGCACCGGAGCTGGAAGTCTACCGGCATCGCGACGTGCCGCCCGGAGACGGCGGCATCGCTCTGGGACAGGCGCTGGTGGCGGCCGCGCGAGCGCGCCGCCGTTGAGAAGGGAGCGATCGACATGTGCCTCGGAGTGCCGGGAAAGGTGATCGAGATCGACGGCGTGATGGCCACGGTCGACTTCTTCGGCGTGCGCCGCGAGGTCCGGCTCGACATCGTCGACGAGCCGGTTGCCGTCGGCGACTACGTTCTCAACCACGTCGGCTTCGCGATCCGCCGCATCCCCGAGGAGGAGATCGGCGAGACGCTGGCGCTCTACGAGATGCTGCTCCAGGAAGCGGCGGCGGACGATCTGATGGCCGCCGACGTGCGCGGCGAGATCGACGCCGGCGCGGCCTCGCCGAAGCCGGGAGGGCGCGATGAGTGAGGGCCCGGACGGTGGCGAACGCGCGGCGGCGCAGCTGCGGCAGCTGAAGTTTCGCGATCCCGCGCGCGCCCAGGCGCTGGCCGCGACGCTGGAGCGGCTGGTGGAGAAGATCGATCACCGTCCGGTGTCGGTGATGCACGTGTGCGGCAGCCACGAGCAGGCGATCGCCAAGTTCGGCCTGCGGGCGACCTTCCCGCGCGGCCTCGACGTCATCATGGGACCGGGCTGTCCGGTTTGCATCACCGACGTGCCTGAAGTCGACGAGGCGGTGGCGCTCGCGCTCGGCGGCGTTACCATCGCCACCTACGGCGACATGCTCAAGGTCCCCGGCACGGCACGGTCGCTCGCCGATGCCCAGGCCGAAGGGGCCAGGATCGAGATCGTCTACAGTGTCGCGCAGGCGGCAACGCTGGCCCGCGGCACGGACGAGGAGGTCGTCTTCTTCGCCACCGGCTTCGAGACCACGGCGGTGGCGACGGCGGCGGTACTGGGCAACGACCCGCCGCCCAACTTCTCGGTCCTGTCGGCGCACAAGTACATCCCGCCGGTGATGGAGATCGTCGCCGAGATGCCGCAGACCCGCGTCGAGGGTTTCCTCGCCGCCGGGCACGCCGCCACCATTACCGGATGGGGCGTGTTCGAGCGTTTCGTCGCCCGGCATCGCATCCCCGTCGTCGTCGCCGGCTTCGAGCCGCTCGACATCCTCGCCGGTCTGGTGCAGCTCCTCGAGCTGATTCGCAGCGGCCGGCCGGCGGTGGCCAACGCCTTCCCCCGTTGCGTGACACGCGAAGGAAACCGCAAGGCGCAGCAGCAGCTGTGGCGCGTGTTCCGCACCGTGGGCGGTCGCTGGCGCGGTATCGCCCACGTGCCCAACGGCAACCTACGCTTGCGCGACGAGTGGGCGCAATTCGATGCCCGCCGGCGCTTCGACATCGACGTCGCCCGCCTGTGGGACTACGCCCCGCCGACGCTGGTGCAGGACTGTATCTGCGGCAACATCATGGCCGGTATCGCCTCGCCCAACGACTGCTCCTTGTTCGGCAACAAGTGCCGGCCGGAGGCGCCGGTGGGGGCGTGCATGGTGAGCAGCGAGGGGACGTGCAAGATCTGGGCGCAGTACGGCGGGCATCCCGATCTCCGGGAGATCCGGGTGCCGGAGCCCGACGGGGGCAACGCCGCTTGCTTGCGGTGCAGCACATGAACGACGCTCGCACTCCGCTCGACGAGCGCATCACGCTCAAGTACGGCGCGGGCGGGCGCGCCATGCGGGCGCTGATCGAGCAGCTCTTTCTCGCCGGCCTCGATGGCAAGCCCGTCGACGGCATCGGCGCCCGGGCGATGGACGACGGTGCGGCCGTTCGTCTCGGCGACCGCTGGCTGGTGATCACCACCGACTCGCACGTGGTCCAGCCGATCTTCTTCCCCGGTGGCGACATCGGCCGCCTGGCCGTGGCCGGAACGGTCAACGATCTGTCCATGATGGGGGCCACCGAGGTGCTGGCGCTCACCTGTGGCGTCATCCTGGAAGAGGGGTTCGAGCGCTCGTCGCTGGAGAAGATCCAGCGCTCGATGGCGCAAACCTGTAGCGAGGCCGGCGCCAGCATCGTCACCGGCGACACCAAGGTGATGGGCAGGGGCGAGCTCGACGGCATCGTCCTCAACACCACGGGCGTCGCCCTCACGGACCGTGTGGTGCCCGACTGCGGGCTGCGCGCCGGCGACCGCCTCCTGGTGACCGGGACGATGGGGGACCACGGCTTCGCGATCCTCGCCACGCGTCACGGGCTCGAGCTCGAAGGCGAGCTGCACTCGGACGTGGCGCCGCTCAATCGGCTGATTCGGGTGGCGCTGGAGGCGGGGCAGGGAGACGTCGTGGCGATGAAGGACCCGACCCGCGGCGGTCTGGCCAGCGTGCTACACGAGATGGCGGCGAAGAGCGGGGTAGGGGTGCTGCTCGAGGAGGCTCGGGTGCCGGTGACCGACGAGGTGCGCGCCGCCGCCGAGCTGCTCGGCATCGATCCGCTGCACGTCGCCAACGAGGGCAAGGCCGTGCTCGGCGTGCGCCCCGAAGCCGCCGAACGGGTGCTGGCGGCGCTGCGGTCGCATCCGCTCGGGCGTGACGCCGCCATCATCGGTACCTGTCTCGACGATCGCGTCGGCTCCGTGATCCTCGACACCGGTTTTGGAAGGCGCCTGCTGGTGGAGCCGGAAGGCGAGCCGCTGCCGCGGATCTGCTGAGGGGGAGCGAAGCGGCATGAGTCACATTCGCCTGGAACGCGACGGCGCCGTCGGTGTCATCACCATCGACCGCCGTGAACGTTTCAACTCTCTCGACGCCGAGACGGCGCAAGACCTGCGACGCGCCGGCCTGCAGCACGCCCGTGACGACTCCGTGCGCGCGGTCGTGCTCCGCGGCAGCGACGGGATCTTCTGCAGCGGCGCCGACCTCAAGTACATCCGCACCGGCGAGCGGGACGAGGACCTGTCGTATCTGCAGGGGAACGGAGAGCGCGGCAGCTTCGGCGCGCGCTTCAAGCAGATCCTCGAGTACCTCCACAGCACGATCTCGGAGATCAAGCGCGCGCCGAAGCCGTTCGTCGCCGCGGTCGACGGCGTTGCGGCTGCTGGCGGCTTCGGCCTGGCGATGGCCTGCGACCTGGTGTACGCCTCCGAGCGCTCGTCGTTCGAGTGGGCGTACTCGAAGACGGGCCTGACCGGCGCGGAGAGCTCGACGTTCTTCCTGCCGCGGCTGGTCGGCCTGCGGCGGGCGATGGAGCTGATCCTGCTGAACCCTCGCCTCGACGCGCGCGCGGCGCTGCGGATGGATCTGATCACGGCGGTATACCCGACGGAGCGTTTCGACGACGAGGTCCTCGGCATCGCGCGCCGCTTGGCGGAAGGTCCGACGAACGCCTTCGGCATCGCCAAGGGGCTGCTGCACCGGGCAGCCGGTGTCGATCGGCTCGACTATCACCTCGATCAGGAGCTGGAGGAGCTGACGCGCGTGGCCGACGGGATCGAGTTCTCCGAGGGCATCGACGCGTTCTTCGGCAAGCGGGCGGCGCGCTTTCGCGGCGAGTGAAAGGCCATGCACGAGTACTCGATCGTCAGCGCTCTGATCGACCGCGTCGAGGCGGAAGCGCGGGCGCACGGCGCCACCGCGGTGCAACGCATCCGCGTGCGCATCGGCGAGCTGGCGGGGATCGAGCCGGAGCTGTTCGTGTCGGCGTACGACCTGGTGAGCGAGCGCAGCTTGTGCCACGGCGCGGCGCTGGAGGTCCACGCCGAGGAGGCGCAGTGGCTCTGTCCGCGTTGTCGCCACGAGATCGTCCCCGGGGAGATCCTGCGCTGTCCGCGTTGCCAGGTGCCGGCGGAGCTGGTCGCCGGCGGCGACATCATGCTCGAGCAGATCGAGATGGAGGTGCCCTGATGTGCGAGACGTGCGGCTGCGGTGATCCCGCCATCGTCCCGGTGGGAATCCACGAGAAGATCCTGGCCGGCAACGATCGCACGGCGCAGCACAATCGCGAGCACTTCGCCGAGCACGGCGTGCTCGCGGTCAACCTGATGGGCTCGCCGGGGGCGGGTAAGACGGCGGTGCTCGAAGCGACGGCGACGGCTTTCGGCGCCGGCGCGCGCCTGGCGGCGATCAGCGGCGACCTGGCCACGCACAACGATGCCGAGCGGCTGCGCGCGGCCGGGATCCCGTCGGTGCCGATCACCACCGGCTCGGCGTGCCATCTCGACGCCGAGCTGGTCCACCGTGCCCTGCACGAGATCGAGTGGCGTTCGCTCGACTACCTGTTCGTCGAGAACGTCGGCAATCTGGTCTGCCCGGCCGTCTACGATCTCGGTCAGGCAGTGAACGTGGTGGCGCTGTCGGTGACCGAAGGCGAGGACAAGCCGCTCAAGTACCCGGTGATGTTCCGCAAGGCGGACCTGGTGCTGCTGACCAAGGTGGATCTGCTACCGCACCTCGACATCCGCGTCGAGGCCATCGCCGACGCGCTGGCGCGCGTGATGCCGCAGCCGCGTCTGTTCGAAGTGTCGGCGCGGAGCGGGCAGGGCCTGGATCGCTGGGCCGGCTGGCTTGCCGAGCAGCGCACGAGGATGAC
>CAZYMF010000020.1:6494-29391 GCA_964648215.1 uncultured Binatia bacterium (SeqCode)
GTCGACTTCGCCGAAGCCTCCGTCTTTTGGGCCGTCTTGATCGCGGCATCGGCCGCTTTGACTACGATCTCGGGGTTACCGAGGTGGGTCTGGGTGCGCACCTTGATCAGCTCCGGACGCACCTCCTCGCGCACCGTGTACTGCTCGTCGCTGACCTCCATGCCCATCTCGCTCGCCTTGGTGAGCATGGTTTCCGTGCCGTTGATCACCGTCTTGAGCCGGTCGATTGCCTGGCGCATCTCGACGGCGCCCTTGTAGCCGGCGCTGCCGGGCTGGTGGCAGCGCCGGCACACGCTGCCCTCCGCGCCGCCGAGCATGGCATCGCTGGCGGCGTGGATCTCGTGGTTGCTGTGACAGGTGACGCACTGGGGCAGACCGAGCTTGTCGAAGGCGGCCTTGTGCGGGCTCTTGAGGAAGAAGGTGGCGTTGTTGACGTGGCACTGGCCGCACACCTCGGCGATGGAGTTCACGCCCGGCGGATAGGCGCCGTGGTTGCCGTGACAGTCGTTGCACGCGGGCGCGGAGAAGTCGCGCTTCACGAGGAGCTCCTCGGCGTGCACGCTCTTCTTCCACTTCTCCTCCTGATCGGTGGGAATCTTGTACTCCGCCATGTACTCCGGGTTGGAGTGACAGTGGCCGCAGGTGTCGGGAACGTTGGCCGGGAAGACCTTCGAATCGGCCCGGTCGGGAGGCTGAATGCCGTGCACGCCGTGGCAGCTGACGCACGTCGCTACCTTCTGATCTCCCTTGCGCAGGCGCTGGCCGTGCACGCTGGTCCAGTACTGCGAGAGCTGATCGGTGGGCAGCTTCGGATCGAAGCGGCGCATGTAGGTCTCGTTGGCGTGACAGCGACCGCAGAACTCCGGGATCTGCTCGTGCTTGGGCGCGCCGCGGAACCCATTCGACGGATCCATGGCGGTCTGGTCCATCACCGTCGGATCGCCGCCGTGACAGTCGGCGCAGGAGAGGCCCTTCTCGGCGTGGATGTCGTGCTCCATGCCCTTCACCGGCGCGCCGAGCTCGTCGGGCAGCAGCTTGTGGCACTCGATGCAGCTGTTGGGCACCGGCGTCGCCGCCGCCGCGGGGGCGGGCTGCGCCGCCGGTACGACGGTCGGTGCGGGCTGCGCCTGGGCGCCGGCGACGCGCGGCCCGAGCGCTGCGATCATCGCGCAGCCGAGGGCGACGGCAAGGCAGCGTGCCGAGATCGCGGCGCCGCGGCGCGCGGATGGTAGGTCAGTACGGTTTGAGGTACGCAAGCGACACCATGGTCAGGATGAAGGCGACGATGAGAATGCCGATCAGGGTGAAGAACGGGCTCCTCCGCTCGTGCGCCGCGCTGCGGTCGAGGAAGGGGACGAGAAAGAGGAAGAGGCCGCCCAGGCCGAAGCCGCAGATTCCGACGACGTCGCCGTCGATGCCGAGGATCTTGCCGGGCAGATATTTCAAGCTCTGCGACATGAAGGTGAAGTACCACTCCGGGTGGATGCCGGCCGGCGCCGAGGAGAACGGGTCCGCCTTCGCCCCGAGCTCCCAGGGCAGGAAAGTGCAAAGTACGATCAGGACGCCGAGCACGCCGAGCCAGAGAATGGCGTCGCGCATCAGGAAGCCGGGGAAAAATGGCATTCCCTCGACCTTCTTGCCCTTCGACGAGAGCGACTCGCTCATGCCCTGGCGCTGGATCAGAAGCAGATGCAGCACCAGGACGGCGGTGAATGCGGCGGGCAGCATGGCGACGTGGATGCCGAAGAAACGCGTCAAGGTGGCACCGCTGACGGACTCGCCGCCGCGCAGGAGGTTGCTGATGGCCGGGCCGACGACGGGGACGAGACCGGCGATGTCGGTGCCCACCTTGGTGGCGAAGAACGCCAGTGTGTTCCACGGCAGCAGGTAGCCGGAGAAGCCGAAGGTCATCGTCAGCAGCAGCAGCACCATGCCGGTCATCCAGGTCAACTCGCGCGGCGGGCGGTAGGCCTTCAGGAAGTAGACGCTGAACATGTGGACGAAGACGGTGAACACCATCAGGTTCGCCGACCACGAGTGCAACGAGCGGATCAGCCAGCCGAAGGGTACCTGCGTGACGATGAACTGCACGCTCTCGTAGGAGCTGTCGGCGCCGGGCTTGTAGTAGAAAAGCAGCAACAGACCGGTTGCCACCTGGATGCCGAAGAGAAAGAGCGAGACACCGCCGAAGTAGTACCAGATGGTGGTGCCGCGGCCTTCGAGGGGAACGGTCTTGTGGCGCAGAAACTCGATCGCCGCGCTGATACCCAGGCGCTCGTCGAACCAGCCGGCGATTCCGGATCGAGAAGAGCTAGGCGCGTCGGGAGACGATGACATCCCCACCTCTCTCGTTGACGTCGAAAGATTCGAGCGGCGACGGCGGTGGCCCGCCGACGTTCTTCCCGAACAGGTTGTAACGGCCGTTGTGACACGGGCACCAGATCAGCTCGAGGTCGCTGCGAAACTGCACCGTGCAGCCGAGGTGGGTGCACACCGCCGTGAAGGCGCGATACTGTCCGGACGGAAGGCAAATGAGAATCCCCGGTTTCGAGCCGAAACGGAAGATTTTTCCCGAGTTCGGCTTGAGCTCGCCGACCTTCGCTGCCACCACGCTGCTGGCGGTGACCTGTTGCACCTCCGGGGTGCTGAGGTAGCGCGTCACCGGGTAGAGCACGGCGCCGAGAAAGGCGAGAACGCCGCCGGAAAGGAGCACGTCGAGCAGGCGTCGGCGGCTCGGGTTCGTGGCGGTTTCAACATCCATCCTCAGCTCCTGCCCCCCGAAGTCTGTGCTGAGCGTCGCTCAGAATCATCAGACCGGTTGTAAACGTCTATGGCACAATTCTGCCAGAGCGCAATACCCCGTCCCCGTGTTTTCGTCGCCGGCGGCGGTAGCTCGTCCGGCTTTCGCATTGCCGGGTTCCCAATCGTGGAACTTATCAGATTCTGGAATTCCCGGCGGCGCAAGTATCAGTGTTGGCGATAAAGCCGTGGCCGGCACAGCCGGCATCGTTCCTGCTGCCAGGGGAAAAAAGCGGGGGTGAGTGCTCCCGCCGGGAGCCAGAGAAAGGAGAACGAATATGCATCGGAGCGCAATCGTTGCAAGCCTCTTTGCCGCCGGCCTATGGCTGCTCGGTACGACCGGGGTGGCCTTTGCCGGCGCGGACCAGGGCAAGAAGGTCTTCGAAGCGAAAAAGTGCATCAACTGTCACAGTCTGGGAGACCAGAAGGGCCCGATGGCCAAGTTGGGCGGCCCGCTCGACGGCGTTGGCGGGAAGCGCGACGCGGCGTGGTTGAAGGCCTACCTGAGCGATCCCAAGTCGAAAATCGACAACGCCAAGATGCCCAAGCAAAAGCTCGCCGATCCGGACTTGAGTGCGCTCGTCGACTACCTCTCTAGCTTGAAGTAGCGCGTTCGGCCACGAACGACGCGAGCGCCGCGGGGCCCGGCGAACGAGACGCCGGGCCCCGTCTTCGAAAGAGAAACCAATGATGGCGATTGTTTTGCCGGCCCCGCGCGCGGGGGAGGAATCCCTCCGAGCTGCGGGTCGAAATCTGGAGGTCGGGGATGGGTGACGAGGGGTCGAGCCGCCGTTCCTTTCTCGGCAAGCTGCTTGCCGGGTCGCTGCTCGCCGGCCTCGCTGGTGTCTTGACCGCCGTGGGGGCGTATCTCTTTCCCTCGGAGGAGGCGAGCTCGGCGCTGGGTCCGCAGCGCGCCAACGTCGGCAAGGCGGAAGACATCCCGCTCGGCGGCGGCCGGCTGGCGCTGGTCGAGGACGAGCCGGTCTGGGTGGTGCATCTGGCCAAGGGCTTCGTGGCGATGTCGGCTTGGTGCACCCACAAGGGCTGCGTCGTCAAGTGGGAGCAGGAGCGGCGGGTGTTCAGCTGCCCCTGCCACGAAGGCTTGTTCGACGAACGCGGCAATGTCGTCTCGGGCTTGCCGCTGCGGCCTCTCGATGCCTTCCGGGTTGGGCAGGTGAACGGTGACGTCTATGTTTCGCGGCGAGACTGAGCCGAGACGAGCATCGGTGTTCTCCCCGCTGGCGCAGCTGCTGCGGATGGAGCGCAGCGTGCCGGCGAGGCTGACGATCTTCAACTATCTCGGCGCCCTGGCGCTGATTTTCCTCGTGGTGCAGGTCGTCACGGGGGTCCTCCTCCTGATGTACTACCGCCCCTCCGCGGCCGAGGCGTATCACAGCACCAGCCTGCTCACCGATGAGGTGCGATTCGGCTGGCTGATCCGCTCGGTGCACCACTGGGGCTCGGATGCGCTCCTGGGGCTGCTGTTGCTGCATATGGCGCGGGTCTACTTTACCCGCGCCTATCAAGCGCCCCGGCAGCTCAGCTGGATGGTCGGGCTGGTGTTGCTGATTCTCGTCGGCACGCTGGCGTTCACGGGAATCCTCCTGCCCTGGGATCAATATGCCTACTGGTACACCGACGCCGCGCGCAAGACGATCTCGACCATTCCCGGCCTCGGCAACCTGCTGCTGGGTCTCCTGTGGGGCGGCTGGGATCTGGGCGAAGAGGTGCTGCTCCGCTTCTACGCGCTGCACGTCGGCGTTCTGCCGTGGCTGGCTCTGGGGTTGCTCTCCTTTCATCTGCTGATGGTGTCGCGCTTCGGCATCAAGGAGCCGCGCGGGGCGTCGTCGGCGGAGCGGTTGCCGTTCTACCCCGACTTTCTCGTCAACCTGTTGATTCTCGGCTTGCTGGCCAGCGGTCTGCTGCTCACGGTAGCCGTGATCTTTCCTCCGCTTCTCCTGCACCAGGCCAATCCGGTCGTGCCGCTGCAGGCGGCGCGGCCGCGCTGGTTTCTGCTGCCTCTGCGCGAGCTGCTGCGCGGGTTACCGGGGTGGTCGGCGGCGCTGAGCGTGGGCGTCTTCCTCCTGCTCGTCTTTCTCGTTCCCGTCCTCGATCGCAACGAATCTCTCACCTCGTCGAAGAAGGCCCTGCACTGGGGGCTGGGGTGCCTGGCCATCGCCGCTTGGGTGCTTCTCGGCGTGAAGGCTTACCTGGGCTAGGCGTATGCACGGGCGAATCACGATTGTTCTGGCGAGCTTGCTGTGGCTGGTGCCGGCCGTGGCGCGGTCCGAGGAGTCTTGCGGCACGTGCCATCCGGAGGTGAGGACCGAGTACCACGACAGCATTCACGCCAAGGAGTTCGGCTGCACGGCCTGTCACGGGGGTGATCCTACGCTGACGACCTTGGACGCGCACTCGCTGGCCAAGGGCTACATCGGCAAACCCAAGCGTACTGACATCCCCGCGCTCTGCGCCGGCTGTCATGCCGACCCGACGAAGATGAAGCCGTACGGCCTGTCGACGGATCAGTACGCGCAGTACAAGACCTCCGAGCACGGCCAACGGCTGGCCCAAGGCGACACCCAGGTGGCAGTGTGCACCGACTGCCACGGGAGTCACCGGATCCTGCCGCCGGAGGAGCCGACCAGCCCGGTCTACCGCCTCAACATTCCCGCCACCTGCGGTCACTGCCACTCCAACAAGACGTTGATGGCGTCGTACAAGCTGCCGGCGGATCAGGAGCAGAAGTTCCGCAACAGCGTCCACGGAGTCGCCCTGTTCGTCGACGAGCACCGCTCGGCGCCGACGTGCGCGACGTGTCACGGCGCGCACGGGGCGGTGGCGCCGCAGGTCGGCTCGATCGGCAAGGTGTGCGGGCACTGCCACGTGCGCACGCGCGAGTACTTCGACCAGGGGCCGCATCGCAAGGCCGCGGACGAGGGCAAGATGTCCGAGTGCGTCAGCTGTCACGGCTATCACGACATCGCCACGCCCGATCGCCAGCTGTTCGACACCGCCTGCGGCACGTGTCACGCGGCCGACAGCGCCGCCTTCGCCACGGCGACCAAGGTCAAGACCCTTCTCAGCCGCGCGAAGGAGGCCCTCGACACCGCACAGGCCGACATGAGCCGCACGGAAGAGCAGTTCCCGACGGTGGTGCGCTACCGGCCGCGGTTGCAGCAGGCGCGGTCGTACTATCTGGAGGCGTTGCCGGTGCAGCACTCGCTGGCACTGGACCGGGTCGACGACCTCACGCGCAGCGCGCGCTCGACCGCCGAGGAGGTGCAGAGCGCGGTCCACGGCGTCGGGCAGGAGCAACAGGTACACTACCTCGTGCTCGCCCTGGCGTTGATGTTCATCCTGTTCGTCGTCGGGGTCGCCTACCTGTATCGCAAGGAGCGTCAGCGCGACCGCTCGGCGGCGGGCGGCGGGCGGTGAATCGGGCGCGAGGTGGAGTGGCGATGCGGGAGGGTACGAGCAGGTGGTTGAAGCGGGTGGCCGTCGGGCTGGCGGTCTTCATCCCGGCGTCCCTGGCCTTCCTCGTCCTGTCGGTGGAAGTGACGTCGCAGCCGAGCTTCTGCGGCAGCTGCCACTTCATGCTGCCCTACTACCAGTCGTGGAAGACCTCGACGCACAAGAACGTGGCGTGCGTCGAGTGCCACATCCCTCCGGGCATCACCTCCGAGGTGCGCAAGAAGTACGAGGCGCTGGCGATGGTGGCCCGCTACTTCACCGGCACCTACTCCACCAATCCCTGGGCGGAGGTCGACGACAAGAGCTGTCTGCGCAGCGGCTGTCACACCAAGCGGGTGCTCCTCGGCAAGGAGGTCTATCAGGGAATCCTCTTCGACCACCAGCCGCATCTGACCGAGCTGCGGCGCGGCAAGCACCTGCGCTGCACCAGCTGTCACTCGCAGATCGTGCAGGGCAGCCACATCACGGTCACGCCGACCACCTGTTTTCTCTGCCACTTCAAGGACGCGCCGCTCAACCAGGGCACGGCGCGCTGCACCCTGTGCCACCAGGTGCCGCAGAAGATGATCACCACGGCCGGCCTGTCCTTCGATCACGGCGACGTCAAGCGCTTCGACATGGACTGCACCCAGTGCCACCAGGGCGTGGTCAAGGGCAACGGCGAGGTGCCGCGCGAGCGCTGCTTCACCTGTCACAACGATGAGAAGCGGCTCAAGATGTACGCCAAGACCGAGTTCCTGCATCAGAAGCACGTCACCGACCACAAGATCGAATGCCTCAACTGCCACATCGAGATCGTCCACAAGATCCCGAAGCGCGAGGAGGTGCTGGCGACGGGATGCGAGAGCTGCCACAGCGCGGCGGCCGGCCACTCGGCGGTGAGAGACCTGTACCGGGGCATCGGCGGCAAGGGCGTGCAGCCGCGACCGGCGGCGATGTATCTCGCCGGCGTTCGCTGCGAAGCCTGCCACATCAGCCAGGAGGGCGACACCAAGCACGCGAGCTCCGTCAGCTGCATGTCCTGCCACGGGCCGAAGTCCCTGATCGTCTATCAAGCCTGGCGCGAGGGCCTGACCCAGCGCGTGGCCGGAATCAAGGAGGAGCTGCAGAAGGTTCGCCACCGCGTCGAGGAGAAGGGCGACGGCACCGACCACGCCGAGCTCCAGGACGCGCAGCAGAATCTCGACCTCCTCGAGCGCGGCCACGCGATCCACAACCCACCCTATGCCGCCGACCTGCTGCTGCGCTCGCACCGGGATCTGAGCGCCACGCTCGTCGCCCTGGGCGAGCCGGCGCTGACCTCGCTGCCGTGGCTGCAGGCACCCTACGAGGCCGAGTGTCTCAAGTGCCATCTCGGCATCGAGTACCAGAAGCGGCCGATCTTCGGTCGTGAGTTCCCGCACGCCAAGCACGTCGTGTCGGCACGCCTGCGCTGCACCGTGTGTCACGAGACGATGGACCATCACGGCGGGATCAAGCTCGCCTCGGCCGATGCCTGCGACAGCTGCCATACCCGCATCGCTTCGCCGATGTCGGGTCTGGCGGCCGAGGACTGCCTGAAGTGCCACACCGCCGACCTCGGCAAGGTCTCCGACAAGGTCAACTTCCCACACCAGAAGCACATTGCCGCCGGCCTCGACTGCGCCATGTGTCACGACGGGGTGGACACCAAGCCTCACCTCGAGTTCGCGCGCTCCGGCAAGGCGGTGCCGAAGTTCGCCCACGAGTTCTGCGCCACCTGTCACGGGACGGACGTGCCGGACGCGGACGGTGTTCCGCCCGAGGGAGCCGACTGTGCCAAGTGCCATGTCGAGTTTTAGTTGGAAGATCGCGGTCGCCTTGCTCCTTTGCCTCGGCGTCGCGGCCGCCGCGGCGGACGAGGAGCTGAGCAACGACACCTGTCTGGCGTGCCACGGGATCGAGGACTTCGCCGGTCCCGAGGGCCAACCGCTGTACGTGAGCGGCGATACCTTCGGCGCCTCCGTGCACGGGACCTTGCCGTGCACCGCTTGCCACGCCGACATCAGCACGGTCCCGCACGAAGAGAAACCGCAGCACGTCGGTCCGCAGGCCTGTGCCGTCTGCCACTCCGACGTGGTCGACACCTACGAGACGAGTATCCACGGGCGTGCCCGCGCCAAGGGCGAGACGGACGCCGCCACCTGCACCAGCTGCCACGGCCCGCCGCACGCCCTGCGCAAGGTCACGGACCCGGGCTCACCCGTCTATGCGCTCAACCTGCCGCGAACCTGTGGCAAGTGTCACGGCGATGCGGCGCTCGCCAAACGCCACAACATTCCGGTGGTGGATGCCTACCAGCTCTACATGGACTCCATCCACGGCCGGGCGCTCACCCGTAGCGGCCTGCTGGTGGCGGCGAACTGCTCGAGCTGCCACGGATCACACGGGATCCTCCCGCCGGAGGATCCCAAGTCGAAGGTGCACCGGACCACGATTCCGGAGACCTGCGGCGCCTGCCACGCCGGGGTCGAGGCGGCTTACTACAAGGGTGTTCACGGGCAGGCCCTCAAGGCGGGACGGCTGAAGGCTCCCGTGTGCATCGACTGTCACACGGCTCATCAGATTGCGCGCGTCGATACCGAGCCGTGGAAGCTGCAGATCGTCAAAGAGTGCGGCACCTGCCACGAGGAGTCGCTCAAGACGTATCGCGACACCTTCCACGGCCAGG
Source organism: uncultured Binatia bacterium (SeqCode) (assembly GCA_964648215.1). Taxonomy (GTDB): domain Bacteria; phylum Desulfobacterota; class Binatia; order HRBIN30; family JACQVA1; genus CAZYMF01. Next base: position 15,457 of record CAZYMF010000020.1, read on the forward strand.
TGACGGCGCTCGGATTCACCATCGTGGCCCGTTGCTCCGACTGCCATGGCTCCCACCTCGTGCTGCCGGCTTCGGACCCCGCCTCCACCATCGCACCGGCCAATCTGGTGACCACGTGCCGCAAATGCCATCCCGAGGCGAACGCGAACTTCGTCGAGTTCTCGCCGCACGCCGATCCGGAGAACCGGGAGCGCAACCCGGGACTGTACTACGTGGCTCAGGGAATGACCTGGCTGATCATCGGCACGTTCTTCTTCTTCGGCTTGCACACCGCCCTGTGGCTGATCCGCTCTTTGATCGAGCACAACGGGAACCACAAGGGGTAGCGAGGGAGCCAGCCATGCAGCGGGGAAGGACGGATAGCCAGCAATACTTTCTGCGGATCGATCTGTATCACCGCATCCTGCACGGGTTTCTCATGTTCAGCTTTCTCGGGCTGGCCGCCACCGGGCTGCCGATCAAGTTCAACCAGGCGACCTGGGCCCGAGACCTGGCACATGCGGTCGGCGGCTTCGGCACCATCATCTTCTTCCACAAGAGCTCGGCGATCATCCTGACGACGGTCTTCCTGCTGCACATCGGCGCCGTCCTGCGCAAGGCCCTGCTGAAGGGGCAGGCGAGCGTGCTGTGGGGGACGGACTCGATGGTGCCCCAGCCGCGGGACCTCGTCGACATGGCGCGGCACTTCGCCTGGTTCTTCGGCCTCGGACCGAAGCCGCGCTTCGAGCGCTTCACGTACTGGGAGAAGTTCGACTACTGGGCGGTGTTCTGGGGCATGGCGGTCATCGGCGGCTCGGGCTTCATGCTGTGGTTCTCGGGCTTCTTCGCGCGCTTCATTCCCGGCTGGCTCTTCAACATTGCCCTCGTCATTCACTCCGAGGAGGCATTGCTGGCCGTCTGCTTCATCTTCACCATTCATTTCTTCAACGGCCACCTCCGTCCCGACAAGTTTCCGATGGACCCGGTGATCTTCACCGGACGCATCAGCGAGCACGAGCTGCAGGAGGAACGGCCGCTGGAGTACGAACGCGTCCGGGAGGGGAAGCGCGTCCTGACCGAGATGGATCCGCCGCCGCTGTGGCTGCGCAACTTCGGGCGGCTGATCGGCTTCACCGTGATCGCCATCGGCTTCACCCTGTTCGCCTTGACGATGTGGGCCCAGTGAGGAGACCGCACGATGAACGGAACGCACTACTCTGCCGCTGCCTGGGTCCTCCCGCTCGCGCTGTTGCTGGCGGTACCGTGCGCCCGCGCCGGGCCGCTTCCTCCCGAGGTCGAGGCCTGCCTGGAGTGCCACGGTAACGACAGCCTGGAGCTGCCCCTGCCCGACGGCGAAACGCAATCGCTCTATGTCGACGGCGAGGTGTTCGCCCAGTCGGTTCACGGTGAGACGCTGCGCTGCACCGACTGCCACACCGACATCGACGAATTCCCGCATCCGGAGAGGACCTTCAAGAACAAGCGCGAGTTCTCGCTGGCGTACTACGAGAGCTGCAAGACCTGCCACTTCGATCAGTACACCAAGAGCCTCGACAGCGTCCATTACCAGTACCTGTCGAAGGGCGATCCGCGGGCGCCCCTGTGCGTCGACTGCCACGGTGCCCACAACGTGGCCAAGCCCGACGTCCCCCGCTCGCGCGTCTCCCACACCTGCGCTCGCTGTCACCCGCAGGTCTACGAGCGCTACGCCGACAGCGTCCACGGCAAGGCTCTGCTCAACGGCGAGAACAAAGACGTGCCCGTGTGTACCGATTGCCACCGTTCCCACGACATCGAGGATCCGCGCACGGCGGCGTTTCGCCTGCAGAGCCCCGAGCTCTGCGCCGGCTGTCACAGCAACGAGAAGATCATGTCGAAGTACGGCCTGTCGACGAACGTGACCAAGACCTACCTCGAAGACTTCCACGGTGTGACCAGCGCCTTCTACAAGGAGCAGCGGACGGCGGGGGGCACGCTGACCGCCGTCTGCATCGACTGCCACGGGGTCCACGACATTCTTCCCCCGAACGATCCGCGCTCCTCGGTGATGAAGGCGAACCTGGTGAACACCTGTCGCAAGTGTCACCCGGACGCGAGCGCAAACTTCCCGGCGGCCTGGCTCTCCCACTACGAGCCGAGCTTCAAGAAGGCACCGCTGGTCTACCTGGTGCAGCTCTTCTACCGGTTCTTCATCCCGTTCGTGGTGCTCGGCTTGGTCCTGCAGATCCTGCTGCACATCTGGCGGGCCATGGTCAGCCGATGACCCGCCCCGGCGTCGACACGGGGGAGGCACGATCATGAGCAAGAAGACGGTAGCCTACGTGACCCGCTTCAGCCCGCGGCAGCGGGTGGAGCACCTGACGATCATGCTGCTCTTTCTCGTCCTCGCCTTGACCGGCTTGCCGCAGAAGTTCTACGGGTCGCCGTGGTCGCAGTGGCTCATTGTTCACCTCGGCGGCATCGACTGCGTCCACTGGATCCACCGCGTCTGCGGCATCGTCTTCACCATCGGTGCGGTCGAGCACTTCGGCGTCATCATCGTCGGCGTGCTGCTGCGACGGCTGGACTTCAGCATGGTGCCGACCAAGAAGGACTTCCGCGACGCCATCGTCATGCTGCGCTACTACCTCGGCGTCTCCGACGAGCGCGCCCGCTTCGACCGCTACGACTACCGGCAGAAGTTCGAGTACTGGGGGCTGGTCTTCGGCGGGCTGATCATGATCGTCACCGGTTTCATTCTCTATTTTCCGATCCTGGTGACCAGCGTGCTCCCCGGCGAGCTGATCCCGGCGGCGAAGGTCGCCCACTCCAACGAAGGACTACTGGCGTTTCTGATCGTCATCATCTGGCACATCTACAACGCCCATCTCAGCCCCGAGGTCTTCCCGTTCGATCCCAGCATCTTCACGGGGAAGGTTCCGGCCGAGCGCGCTCGGCACGAGCATCCCCTGGAGTACGAGCGCCTGGCCGCGAAGGGGGAAGCGCCCGGCGCGGCGGCGGAAGCCGGCGGCGAGTCGCCCTAGCCCCGCCGCGGGAGGAGAGGTCTGAGCCCGTTCCATTTCCTGCGCCGAAGCCTCCGCCGGCGTATTCTTTTCCTGGTGGGCCTCGGAATGTTGGCCCTGGGCGGGATCCTTACGCTCTCGACCATGGGTGGGCGCCGGGAGCTGTCCGAGCGAGCCCTGACCGAACGCCAGCGCCTGGCCCAGGCGTTGGCCGACCACCTCGACTACGTCCTCAAAGAGAATCTCTCCCTTCTCCAGGATGCCGCGCTGCGCGTGCGCGCCGGCGCCGGCGAGGCCGATCTCAGATCGCTGAAGGCGGCGCTCCGCGACGCCCATCTGCGAACCTTCTTCACCGAGGGCGTGTTCTTCGTCGACCGGCACGGAGCCTTCGTCTGGATCGAGCCGCAGGGGGCGGTGGCGGCGGGCGAAGACCTTGCCTCGGTGCCCGCGGTCCGCGGCGCCTTGCAAGGCCGACCCGAGGTGTCGAGCCTGACGACCGGGCCGCGGCGGCGAATCTATGCGGCCGTGCCGGTGCGCGACTGGCACGGCGAGCTGATGGGGGCCGTGGGCGGCGCGGGTGATCCCCGCAGTGCCGGATTCCAGTCGCTGCTGCAGCCGAATCGGATCAGCGGCACGACCTACGTGGATGTCGTCGACGGCAACGGCGTGGTCCTGGCTTCGAGCAAGGAGGGCCGCGTCTCCCTGCGCAGCGATCACCACCGGCTGTTGTCCGGGCTGATCGAACAGAAGAAGTCGCTGGCGAGCACGTGCCGAGCCTGCCACGAGGACAATGTCGTTCCCGAGGGAGAGGTCATGGCCTTCGCGCCCTTGCGCTTCGCGCCCTGGGGCGTGAACGTCCTCGAGCCGGAGACCGAAGCGATGGTCACCACCGTGGCGTTGGAGCAGCGCCTGCTCTGGGTGGGTGCTCTCACCGTGCTCGCCGCGCTGCTGTTCTCCTGGGGCGTGGCTCGCAGCGTGACCAAGCCGCTCGCGGCCCTCACCGCAGCGGCGCAGCGGATCACCAAGGGCGATCTGGAAGAGCCGATTCCCCCTTGTGGCGAAGACGAGGTCGGCCTGCTGGCCCAATCGTTCGATCAGATGCGGCTGGCCCTGAGGAAATCCCTGGAGACCATCGCCCAGTGGAACCGCGAGCTGGAGGAGCGTGTGCAACGTCGGACTCGCCAGCTCGAGGCCCTGAACGAGCAGCTACAGCGCAAGGAGGAAGTGCGCCGCGAGCTGTTGAAGAAGGTCATCTCCGCGCAGGAGGCGGAGCGCAAGCGGGTGGCGCGGGAGCTGCACGACGAGACCAGCCAGGCCTCGGCGGCGCTGCTGCTGGCGATCGAGACGAGCGACAGCAACGCCCAGCCGGAGACCCGGGAGCAGATGAAACGCATGAAGGCTCTCGCCGATCGGGTGCTGGACAGCATTCACCACCTGATCTTCGATCTGCGGCCGTCGATGCTGGACGATCTGGGGCTGGCGGCGGCGCTGGAGTCGTCACTCGAGAGCCGTCTCGAGCCTTCGGGGATGGACGTCTCCTTCGAGGTGAGTGGCCGGGAGCGACGCCTCAATCCCGAGATCGAGACGACGCTCTTTCGCCTCGCCCAGGAGGCGATCTCGAACATTCGCCGCCATGCCGATGCCGAGAGCGCCAAGGTGAGCCTCGAGTTCGGCGAGAACGAGGTCCGCCTGCGCATCGAAGACGACGGCCAGGGATTCGACGCCGAGGAGGTGGAGCGCTCGGCCGACCGCACCCGCGGGCTGGGGTTGCTCGGCATGCGGGAGCGGGCGGCGCTGGTGGACGGAACCTTCACCGTCGACTCCGCGCCCGGCAAGGGCACCCGGATCGACGTGCGCATTCCGGTGAGCGACGGCCCCGCCCGCGCCGCGGGATCGTGAGCGCTCTGCTATACTACCGCCGTGCCGATAAGGGTCCTCATCGTCGATGACCACGCGCTGTTCCGGGAGGGTATCCGGGCGCTGCTCTCCCGCTACGACGATCTCGAGGTCGTGGGGGAGGCGGCCGACGGGCAAGAGGCCATCGATCAGGTCGGCAGGCTCAATCCCGAGGTGGTGATGATGGACATCGCCATGCCGGGCCTCGGCGGCCTGGAGGCGACGCTGGAGATCAAACGGCTCTTTCCGGAGGTGAAGATCCTGATTCTGACGCAGTACGACAACCGCGAGTACCTCTATCGCTTTCTCAAGGCGGGGGTGGCGGGGTACGTGCTCAAGCGGTCGGCCGGGACCGAGCTGGTCGCCGCCATCCGGGCCGTTTACCACCACGGAACCTTCCTCCATCCCGACGTCGCCCACGCGGTGGTGGAGGGCTATCTCGTCGGGACCCAGCCTGCCGAGGAGGATCCCTACGAGAAGCTGACCGACCGTGAGAAGCAGGTGCTGAAGCTCGTGGCCGAGGGCAAGACGAACAAGGAGATCGCGGAGATCCTGGGCATCAGCGTCAAGACCGCAATGGGTCACCGGGCGAACCTGATGGCCAACCTCGGTATCCACAACAAGGCCGAGCTCGTCCGCTTCGCCCTCCAGCGCGGCATCATCACCTGAGCCCGCCGCGTGTCGACACTCCGTTTCACAACTACGCAGACGTGTCGCGCGAGGGTTCCTTCTCCCGGATGGGAGAAGGTCAGGATGAGGGGGATCAGATCGACCAGCGAAGCCGACCTTGTGTTCTCTGCGCGGACTCGAGGCATGAAAGTTCGATGGCCTTCGGCATCCGTAATCCCCCTCACCTTGATCCTCTCCCATCCCGGGAGAGGAAACCGTTCAAGATACGTCATCGTAGTTCCGGCCGGCAGTACCTAGTGTTTGGTGGCCTCCTGGCGTGCCATCGGCCGCACGGCCGTCCGCGCCATCGCCAGCAGCTTGCGGCCGCCGTACCCGATCACCATGGCGAAGCCGATGAATGGCAGGAACATGACGTACAGGCCGCCCATGAGCGGGCCGAGCAGAAGCATCATCACCACCGGGATGCGGATGTACTTGGCCTCCGCCTCGCCGGGGAGCTCTCCCCCTTCATCCGCAATGGTGACCACCTGCCAACGGGCCGGGTTCCAATAGATGCCGCCCTTTACCGTTTCGTGTCCGTGATTGCGAGTCATGATATTTTCCTCCTCTCTGAGGTTCGTTTCCTTTTCTGGTTGAAAGATAATTCCCCATGGCCGCCGGCACCATCGGTACAAGTGCCTGTCGGCGACGGTAAAAGTGCCTGGTCGACCGGGTAATAGTCCCGCTCGAGTGAGTCGAGCGTGCCCGGTCGCCAGAACCCGCCCTGACGGCGTGCTTTTGGGTGTTTTCACCGGCTTGCGGCGGGCGAGCCCGGCAGCCGGGGTTGCCGATCGGCCCTCGGATTGGCAGAGTCCATGGCATGCCGAAACTGCCGCGGGTGGTGCACAACCGGGTCAGCTACGTCGGCGCGGCGATCGCCGGCCTGGCGCTGATCCTCTTCGTTTTCCTGTTCGTCCTGCACTCCCTGACCGGAGCGGCCCAGGCCCCGTACGCCGGCCTGGTGATCTTCATCTTCCTTCCCGCCATTCTCATTTTTGGCCTGGCCCTGATTCCGCTCGGCATGGTCCTGGAGTGGCGGCGGGTGCGGCGAACGGGTGTGCGCTCGATGCCGCGTTTCCCCGTGCTCGACCTCAACGACGCCAGCCAGCGCAACGCGGTGGCGATCTTCGCCGTCGGCTCGATCCTTCTGCTCTTTCTCTCGACGTTCGGCGGCTTCCAGGCCTACGAAGCGACGGAGTCCGTGTCCTTCTGCGGCCGGCTCTGTCACTCGGTCATGGCGCCGGAGTACACGACCTACGTGAACTCGCCGCACGCGCGGGTCCGCTGCGTCGACTGCCACGTCGGCCCGGGCGCGAACTGGTACGTCAAGTCGAAGCTGTCGGGCTCGTACCAGGTCTATGCCGTCCTCTTCGACAAGTACCCGCGACCGATCCCGGTGCCGATCACCAGCCTGCGTCCGGCGCAGCAGACGTGCGAGCAGTGCCACTGGCCGAAGCAGTTCTTCGGCGGCCAGCAGAAGAAGCTGGTGCACTTCCTGCCGGACGAGAAGAACACGCGCTGGGAGATCAGCCTTCTCATCAAGACCGGCGGCGGCAGCCCGGCCACCGGCCTGGCCGAGGGAATTCACTGGCACATGAACATCGCCAATCGCGTCGAGTACATCGCCACCGATCCGCAGCAGCAGCAGATCCCCTGGGTACGCATCACCGACGTGAGGACGGGCAAGAGCACGGTGTACGCGTCGACGGAGGACCCGCTGTCCGCCGAGCAGATCGCCAAGGCCACCGTGCACCGGATGGATTGCATGGACTGCCACAACCGGCCCACCCACATCTTCCGCTCGCCGAGCTACTCGGTGAACCTGGCGCTGGAGACCGGGGCCATCGACGTGAGCCTGCCGTTCATCAAGAAGGAGGGCGTGGAGCTGCTGGCGGCGAAGTACGAATCGAAGGGCGCGGCCGAAAAGGCCATCGCCGACGGGCTGACGAAGTTCTACGCCGAGAAGTATCCCGAGGTGGCGCAGAAGCGCGCGAACGTGATTGCGCAAGCCGTCGACGAGCTGCAGCGCATCTACAGCGAGAACTTCTTCCCGTACATGAAGGTGCGCTGGGACGTGTACGCCGACAACATCGGCCACCTGATGTACGCCGGCTGCTACCGCTGCCACGACGGCACGCACCAGAGCGCCGACGGCAAGGTGATCCCCAAGAAGTGCACCACCTGCCACACCATCATGGCCCAGGGCTCGCCGCCGAACGTGGCGTTCGCCACCGGACCCGACGGCTTGGAGTTTCAGCACCCGGAGGACATCGGCGGCGTCTGGCAGCAGATGAACTGCGACCAGTGCCACACCGGACAGACCCCGTGACGGGGCAATTGCGGTTCGCCTGCGCCGCCACGGGCGCGGCGCTGCCGCGTTGGTGCGCAGCCAGAGACTACTGCGGCTCGAAGGCTTGGCTGTGCGGGTGGCAGGCCACGCACGGGTACGGGTAGTGACTCTCCCCGGTGCCGTCGCTGCGATAGAATGCCGTTGTGGTGTGGCACACCTCGCACACGCCGGTTCCCGGGTGCGAGACGCTGGCGAAGCCGCCGTCGGCCAGGCCCTTCTCGTTGGTGAACACGATGGGCACCGTTTCCCCGCTCGGGATCTGGATGCTCTCGCGCACCTGCCGCAGGTTGGCGGTGGCGTGCGGCGTGTGGCAGACGAGGCACGCCATGGCGGTGCCCGCCTCCGGGTCGTGGTGGGTCATCTGCTGCGTGTGGCAGTCGGCGCAGGCGGGGATGCTGCGGTGGCCGGGGCCGACGAAGCCGGGCGTCAGGTCCTGCTCGTGACAGCTCTCGCAGGTCAGGTCGAGACTGCCGCCGTGGCCACCGGCCGCAAACAGGCTCGCGGCGAGAGTGTTGTGGCAGAAGGCGCACTGGCCGAAGGCCTCGTCGGCCGAAGCCGGTTGACCGCTGAATTGCGGAGACCCGTGTGAGCCGCAACCCACCGCGAACAAGACCAGAAGGCCGATAGCGAAGGCCGACAGCTTCATTGCTTGTCCTTGTGGCAGTGCGCGCACAGACTGCCGTCGTTCACCGGCAGCCGCAGCGCCCGGGTCTCCTTGGTGGCGAACTTCGCGTCGGCCTTGGCCTCGTCGTACTTGTGCGCGACCTCGGCCCCGTGGGCGACCACGGCCTGGCGCACCGCCTCGGAGAAGCCGGTCGCCGGCGGCACCCAGGCCTGATCGAGCAGCTTCTCGCTCATCACCGCCGGATCGTGGAAGATGTGACAGGTGCCGCAGTAGATTCCGCCGTCGTCGCGCTGCGGTAGCGTCGGCTCCTTCTGGTCGGCGAGCAACTGCGTCACCCGCGCCGCGTTGGCGTGCAGATGCTCGTACGAGCCGGCGTGGATCGTCTCCGAGTGACACAGGGTGCAGGTCTCCAGCTTCGAGCGCGACAGGGTCATGTCGGGCTCGTGGCAGATCGGGCACTTCGTCGGGTCGAGCTCGCCGTTGGCCTGCAGCATGTGATGTGGGCTGGTCATCTCCTCGGCCCCGGCGGAGCCGAGAGCGAGCATCAGGCCGGCCAGCACGGCGGCGATTACGGTCCTGGCGCTCATGGCGTCACCCCGTTGCTGCCGTGGCAGAGCGGGCAGCTCGACAGGCCCTGATTCGCGATGATGGCCTGTATCCCGGCGAGATCGACCTGTTCGTCCGGCAGCCCGGTGCGGTTGATCGTGTGCATGTTGTTCACCACGTGACAGGCGAGGCAGTCCGCCCGCATCCAGCCGGTAGGATGCTCCTGCTCCACCAGGATGAGGCCGTTGCACGTATCGCCCCCCGGACAGTCCGCGTCGGTGCTGCAGACGATGGCGGGGGCGGCGGAGCAGGTGCCGGGAGAAGCCAGGATGTTGCCGTAGTTCTCGCTCTTCGCCGGCCCCTCGCTGCCACAGCCGGCGAGCGCCAGCAGCAGTACCAGGATTCCTATCCGCACTGGGCTCGTCACGGGTTCAGCTCCACGTTGCCCTGCTGATGGCAACGGATACAGAAGTCCTCGCGATGACAGCTGCCGCACTTCATCGGATTGGCGCGCGCTTCCACCGAGTGGACCGACAGGAAGTTGCGGTCGTGCACGCGCGTCTGGATGGTGTCGCGGCGCTGGTGGCAATCGATGCAGAAGGACTGGCGGTGACAGGTCTCGCAACGCTGGGGGTCTCCGGCGGCCGCGTTGGCGTGCACCTTCATCCACGCGACCTCGTGATCGAGAGGCTTGATGGCCTCGAGGTTGCCGTGGCAGGTCGTGCACGCGTGCGGCGCCGCGGGCATGCGCGTGGCGGCGTCCTTGTGGCAGAAGTGGCAGGCGACCGCGCCGGGATAGAGGGCGCTGTGGGAAAGCTCGCGCGCCATCTCGTCGTTCGAGCTGCCGATCAGCAGGTCGAAACGGTGGCACTCGAGGCAGGTGACGCCGGCTTTCTCGAACACCGCGTGATGATGCGCATGGTTGAACTTGGCGAGCGCGTCGGCGGTGCTCTTCTCCGTCTCCGCCGGCGACTGGCGCAGCTGCAGATAGCGGTTGGAAGGCAAGTACTGCCGGCAGGCCGCCGCTAGGACGGCCAGGGCCAGGGCAAACGCTGCCAGGCTGATCAGTCGCCTCACGAGACCTCCCGGGATGGCGGCTTGGCCGCATCGGTTGCGTGACGGAAGCGGTAGTTGATGAAGAACCCGAAGCGGAAATCCTCGTTGAGGAACTGGTTGCGGTTCGCCTCGAAGTCCAGCTCGCCGGTCAGGCCCGGCGCGATGGCGTAGCCGAGGCCGAGCAGGCTGCTGACGGCCGTGTCGTGCTGGTGGCTGGCCTTCTCGTAGTAGGCGACGCCGGCCTTGGCGCGGAACAGCAGTCGCTTGTAGACGCGGCTCTCGTAGGAACCGTCCACGCCGTTGACGTTGCCGCCGCTGCTGTCGAGCATGTAGTACTCGAGGTGAACGATCTCGAGCCCGTCGCCGCCCGGCAGCCATTGCAGGCCGGTGTGGACGACGTGACCGTTGACGTAGCTGCCGGCCACCTGCTGGTAGCGTTGGTAGGAGTAGTCGCCGTAGGCGGACAGCGAGCGGCTCAGGAAGTAGCGCAGCCCGCCGCGAAACTGCAGCATCTGGCTCACCGAGAAGAGCTGGAAGATGGCATCCTCGCGGCGGTCGAGGTCGGCGGTGACGGTGCGGCCCTGATCCTGCGGCTTGTAGTAGGTGCTCTCGAAGTTGACGAGCAGTCGCGGCTGGCTGAGAAAGACGTCGGCGCCGGCGGTCGCCTGATCGATGTTCTGGCGGTCGGCATCATAGGAGGCCGAGCCGTAGACGTTGGGCAGGCCGGGCAGCCGCATGAAGCGGTGCGCGCCCGAGAGGCTGATCAGCTGGCGCAGCTCGTGGCGCGAGGTGGGTTGGTTGCTGGCGCCGAACAAGGGGACCGGTATCGGTCGAATCTTGCGCTCCTGCTGCAGATAGCCGAGGCTGATGTAGCCGTTCTTCAGGTGCGTGGTGCGGATGCTGCCGCCGAAGATGACCTCGTCCTGATCCTGGATCTCCGTCGAGTAGGTCGGCTCGAAATAGCGCGGCTGGCCGCCGAAGACGGTGAAGGCGAAGGGACCGCCGGGATCGAAGCGGATCTTGCCCGCATCGGCGACGAACGTCCCGCCCGGAACCTCGCTGAGGAACTGCCGGCCGAGCGTGAAGTTGACGCCGGTTACGGCATTGGGCACCTGCAGGTAGCCGGCGTAGAACTCCGTCGGTCCCTGGCCGGTGGCGAAGTTGTGCTCGAGCTTGAAGTAGGTGTCGAAGCTGCTGCCGAACGGCAGGCCAGCCGCGCCCATGTCGCCGTAGATGATGTTGGGCGAATCGGTCTTGTCCGTCTGGTAATTGTCGCGGACCTGACCGAGCAGGGAAAGGTCGCTGCGCAGCTCGATCGCTCGCGCCGGCCGGCACAGCAGCAGGGCCGCGCACAACCCCAGCAACAACCGAGCGATCGTTGTCTCCCGCAACACAGAACCCCCTCCGGACCTAGCTGATTTCGCGGGCGCACCGGCCGGATCGGCGCGCCCCTCCGCTTCCTAGTTTCTACCCGCGTGCAGCAACGAGACGGCGAACGACCGCCCCTCCTCGTGACACACGGGGCAGGACTCGACCCCGTCGGGCGTCGTCTGCGCGATCGCGTGGGCGGCGGCGTCGGGGCCGTCGTGGCACGCGGTGCACACCGACCGGATCGGTCCCAGGCGGCCGTCGACGATCTCGTTGCCCGTCGCCGGATCCAGATGTCCGACCTGCGTCCCCACCGCTGTGTCCGGGTAGGGCGGTATCAGGTAAGTCGAGTCGAGGTGACAGGTCTGGCAGTCGCGCAGATCGCCGGGGAACCGAAGCTCGGAGAAGTCGTGGGGCGTGCCGCCGAACCCGTAGATGATGTACGGCTTCTCCTCCAGGTTCTCACCCCGGTGGATCTTGTGAATCATCATCTTGAAGTCGATCGGTGTTACCATCGCGCCGGCCGCAACCTGGTCCGGGTCGCTCTTGCGCTGCGACACGTCGCTGTTGTTCGGGTTGTGGCACAGCACGCAGTACTTGGTCTGGTTGCGCAGGCTGCCGTGGATCGAGAAGTCCTTGGAGAACTGGCCGTGGCAGCGGCCGCAGTTGTCGATGGAGACCACCTCGCGGCGCGGTTCGACCTCGGAGTCGTCGACGCTGAAGTTCATCACCGGATTGACCGCGGCCTCATTGACGGACTTGGGCGTGATGCCCTCGCTCACCTGCAGGTCGACGGAGCGACGCGCCTCGGCGCCGACCGACCAGGTGCCGGTGGCGTCGGCCGGAATCGTGCTGGCCGGAGTGTACTGAAACACTCCCGAGCCATCGGGGCCGGTCAAGGTCCCCGAGGAGCCGCCGCCGACCGCCGTCGCGGTCATCACCGTGGTGTAGTCCGTGGTCGGCCCGGCGAAGGTGAAGCCAACGCGGTTCAGCCCCGAGAGGTCCAGGAGCGGGTCGCCGGCATTGTCGGTGAACTTGAAAGAGATCGTCGGCATCTCCCCGGCGGCATGGTTGGTGATGTCGACGAGCTCGAGGTTGAGGCCGGCGAGCTGGCGCGAGCGCGCCGGAATCGTGTGCGCGCCGGCGACCGAGATGTCGAACTCGCTTCCCGAATCGGGCACGTGGCAGGTGGCGCAGTCGCCGTCGGCGAATCCTTTGTTGGCGACGTGATTGGTCCCCGGAGGCCCGGCGGCCGTGTCGACCAGCGACGGGTTCACGTTGTCATGGCAGGTGGCGCAGGGCGCCGTCGCCGGCCGTTCGAGATAGTAGCTCGCCGTGGGGGCGTTGGCGTGACAGACGGTGCAGTCCTCCAGCGTGCGCGGGAAGGCGACGCCGGTGATGTTGCCGTTGGCGTCCTTCTGCGCGAAGATCGCCGGCCGTCTGCCGTAGATGGCGAAGGTCGCTCCCGGCGGACCGTCGACGATCGAGGGCAGGTCCTGGCCGGCGTGGATCTTGTGGATCATGTTGCGGAAGTCGATGCTCTGCGGGGTCGGCGACGCCTCGTCCACCGCCGCCTCGTCGTGGCACAGCATGCACAGGCGCACCTCGCGCCGGTTGCCATGGGCGATCAGCGGATTGTGGCATTGGTTGCACTGCTGCGTCGCCACGCTCTCGAGCACGCGCGGCGTGCCGCCCTGCGGCACGAAGTCGAAGATCGGGTTGATGCCCAACCGCTGGCCCTGGAAGTTGCGATCGACCTGCATGCCGACGGTGTAGGTCAGCGAGGGATCGACGTTGGCCGGCTGGGTCGCGAAGGTATAGCGATAGATTCCCTTCTCCGGATCTACGGCCGACAGCGTGCCGCCGCTGTCGAACCCGGGGTGGACGGGGTCGATCTCGTTGACGTAGCGGTCGAAGGTCCGGTTGAGCTCGCCACCGCCGCCGTACTGCTCCAGGTGAGCGAGGACGAAGCGGACCCGAGCCTCGTTGTCGGTCTGCGCCGACGAGAGCAGCGGGGTGATCGGAACCCCGTTGCCGTCGGTCAGCGTGAAAGTGACCTGGACGGTGTTCGAGGCGTCGATCCGCGCGTCGGTGATCGAGCTCTGCAGACCGGCCCCCGGGGTGACCACGGGCGTGGGGATGGGGACCGTAGGCGGCAGGGTGGCCGTGGGCGCCACGGTGGGCGTCGATGTCGGGGTCGAGGTCGGAGCCGCCCCGCCACCGCCACCACCACCACAGCCGACCCAGAGGAAGGCGGCGGTACCGAGCAACAGTGCCGGTAGGGCCCTTGCAACTGACTTGGTAGGAGTCCCCTTCGCCATGTTGACCCTCCTCCGACTTCGGCTCAGGCCGGATCACATCGCTGAACCATGCAGATCTCAGCGCGGCCCTTTTTGCCCTTGTACGCCATTTGTGGCGTCCGCTGCAAGCCCGCGAGCGCCGCG
>CAZYMF010000020.1:29491-41379 GCA_964648215.1 uncultured Binatia bacterium (SeqCode)
GCGAGCGCCGCCCGCCGTGTCGTGGCAATGACCCGCGCCCGGGAGCTCGACCGACGATGCCGGAAGCATTGTCGGTCGAGCCCTCCGCAGTTACTTCTTCAGGCCGGAAAGATAGGAGACGACTTCCTTCATCTCCTCGTCGGTCAGCTTGACCGCGGGCATCTTCGACTTCGGGTCCTTCGACTTCGGATTCTCGAGGTACGCCTTCAGCCAGGCCTCGTCGTGCTTCGCCCCGACGCCGTCGAGCGTGCCGCCCATCTTGGCCATCGGACCGCCCACACCGGCGATCGAATGGCAGGTCTTGCACTTCTTGCCGTACACAGCCGGGGCGTCAGCCGCCCAGCAGGTTCCCGCGAGCATCGCGACCAGCAACATCCCGCTCAGTGCCTTCTTCATGGTCTTCTCCCTTTGCTCATGCTGCGCCAAGGTGACAGAGTGATCTCGGACTATCGCCACACTTTGGTGGAGTGGTCAATATAGGTGCGGCGATTCGCGTCGACGACGCCATCGAGGAGAAGAACGGAGGGAGAATGGCCACGCTGAACGTCACCGGGGCATCTCTGTACTACGAGGTCCATGGCGACGGGCCGTGGCTGGTCTTCGCCCACGGCGCCGGCGGCAATCATCTGTCGTGGTGGCAGCAGGTGCCGGCCTTCCGCGAGCGCTACCGCTGTCTCGTCTACGATCAGCGCGGGTGGGGCCGGTCGGCATGCGACGCCACGCCGGATCCGGCCATGTTCGCCGAAGACCTGGTGGCGTTGCTCGATCATCTCGGGGTGGAGAAGGCGGCCCTGGTGGGCCAGTCGATGGGAGGGTGGACGGTTCTCGGCGGCGCGTTGCGGTGCCCGCAGCGCATCACCCACCTGCTGCTCACCGGGACTCTGGCCGGACTGACCGACGACGCGATGCTGCGACGCCTCGTCGAGATGCATCCGCCCGGCGGCTCCTTCGATCCGCACCGCGCGCTGGCGTCCGACTTTCCACAGCGAGAGCCGGCGATGACTTTCCTCTACGACCAGATCTGCGCTCTCAACCCGCCGATGGAGCCGGCGGTGCTGGCCGCGCTGATTGGCGTGCGCTACGCCGTCGCGCCCGGGCAGCTTCGGCTGCCGATTCTCTTCCTCGCTGGCGAGCGCGATCAGCTCTTTCCGCCGGAGCTGGTGCGGCAAGCGCAGGCCAAGCTGCCGGGTGCGGCTGTGGCGTTCGTGCCCGAAGCGGGGCACTCGGTGTACTTCGAGCGTCCCGGGGAATTCAATCACGCTCTCTCCGGCTTGCTCGAGCGCTGATGCCGCCTTGTGGCGCGCCATGGGTAGCGAGTGCCCCAGGCACGAAGAAGCCGCAGCCCGAAACCGAGGGGCCCCAGGCGTCTAGCCGCGTTCGCGCCTGGCGAAAGCCGCCGACCCGCTACTCCACGTCGAGCACCTTCAGGTACACGGCGCGGATTGCGCCGGTGCGCCGGCGATAGTCGTCCAGCAGGGCGCGGCGGGGGCCGCCGGCGCGCTGCGACGGGGGATAGTCGAGCTGGCGGGCCAGGGCGTCGAGGTCGCCGCGCTCCTCGTCGAGGTCGGAGATCGAGCGGTTCTGGACGATGCGCAGCCGACTGGAGAGGAGCTGGAGGAACTCCCAACCCTCGCGCAGGGCGCGGGCGTCATCGGCGGCCAGCAGCCCGAGATGCTCGAGGCGATCGAGGTGGTCGGCAATGGTGCCGACGGCGAACAGCTCCTCGTGCGCGGCGCCGTGACGGAGCTGGAGGTATTGCACGATGCTCTCGATGTCGTGCAGGCCGCCGCGTCCGGTCTTGAAGTCGTGCCGGCTGATGGTCTCGTGCGCCAGCTCGCTCTCGGTGCGCAGGCGGATGCGGTGGATCTCCTCGCCGACGTTCGGCGGCAGCGGCCGGCGCAGGATCCGGCGGCGCAGGTCGTCGAAGGTGCGGGCGAGGCGCTCGTCGCCGGCTACCGGGCGGGCGCGCAGCAGGGCCTGGCGTTCCCACACCTGCGCGCTGGCGGCGTGGTAACGCTCGAACGAGGCCAGCGAGGAGACCAGCGTTCCCTGGCGGCCCGAGGGCCGCAGGCGGGCGTCGATCTCGTAGCAAACGCCCTCCGGCGTGCGCGTGCGCAGCGCGAAGATCAGCCGTTGCGCCAGGCGCACGAAGTACTCCTGCGCCTGGGCCATCGCCTCTTCGTCGGCGCCGGGGACGTCGTAGAGGAAGATGACGTCCAGGTCGCTGCCGTAGGTGATCTCGCGGCTGGCGAGCTTGCCCATGCCGACGACCAGGAACTCGCCGTCGCGCGCGGCGGTGGCGAGACGGCCGCCGCGCCGCCGCATCTCCGACTGGGCGAAGCGGAGCGACGCCTCGACGCACACCTCGGCGATGTCGGTGAGCGAACGCTCCGCCGCGGCCGGCGTGATCTTCTGCGCCAGGTCGAGCAGCCCGACGTTGATCAGCGCGCGGTTGTGGAAAAGGCGCAACGCGTCGAGCTCCAGCTCGACCGGGTCGCGCATCCCCTCGCGCGCCAGGCTCTCGCGGATCTTCGCCAGGTCGTCGGCCAGGTCGGCGCGCGTCAGCAGCAGCACGTTGGGATCGCTGAAGATCGGCTCGATCAGGGGGGGGTGGGTGGCGAAGTAGGTGGAGAAGTACTCCGAGGCGGCGAATAGCGATGCCAGCCGCGGCACCAGCTCGGGACGGTCGAGCAGCAGCTCGTAGTAGAACCGCCGGCCGCCGACGCCACGGATGAATCGGTCGAGGTTGTTCATCGCCCGCTCCGGGTCGGCCGACTGGTCGATCTCGCGGGCGAAGCTTTCCGCCAGGTGCTCGATCATCGAGCGCGTGGCGGGGTTGGTGAGCAGCTGCGGCGCCGAGCGCTCGAACAGCGCCAGGACCCGGTCGCGCCCCCCCTCGTGGAACAGCGAGGCGAAGATCTCGCGGATGCGCTGGCGGTGCGCCTCCAGCGCCCGCTCGAAGGCGGCCACCACATCGCCGTCGAAAAAGTCCATGGCGCGGGCCAGACGCTCCAACCCCTTGCGCTCGGCCGGCAGCCGATGGGTCTGGCGCTCGGCCTCCATCTGGATGCAGTTCTCGGTGCGCCGCAGAAAATGGTAGGCGGCGAGCAGGTCCCTCATCTCCGGTTCCGGCAGCACGCCGACTTGCTCCAGCGAGAGCAGCGCGCGCTGCGTCGAGCGACTGCGCACCTCGGGGATGCGCCCGCCCTGCAGGAGCTGCAGCGCCTGGGCGACGAACTCGACGTCGCGGATGCCGCCGGCGCCGATCTTGACGCTGAAAACGCCGCCGGTGCGGCCCTTGGCCTGCTCGATCTTGTCCTTCATCGCCCTGATGGCGTCGACGCCGGCGAAGTCCATCGCCGAGCGGTAGATCATCGGGTCGGTGGCGCGGATGATGCGCCAGCCGAGGTCGATGTCGCCGGCCACCGGTCGCGCCTTCATGAAGGCCGCCTTCTCCCACGTCGCGGCCCACAGCTCGTAGTAGCTGGTCAGCGCTCGGCTCGACACCACCAGCGGCCCTTGCGTGCCCTCCGGACGCAGGTCGAGGTCGACGCGGTAGAGGAAGCCGTCGCGCGTCGATTCGCCGACGATGCGGCCGAACTCCTGGCCGAGACGGGTGAAGTACTCGACCGGCGCCTGACCACCGGGTCCGCCGGTCAGCTCGCCCTGGGCGTTGGTTGACGGGCTCTCGAAGACGTAGATGAGATCGACGTCGGAGGAGTAGTTCAGCTCCTCCGAGCCGAGCTTGCCGAGCCCGAGCACGGTGAAGGCGAGGGTGACGGTCTCGCCGTTCGGCCCGCGCCAGCGTGGCGGCCCGCTGCTCGACTCCAGTCTTGCGGCGGCGGCGGCGAGCCCGCTCGCCAGCAGCGCGTCGGCCAGGTGCGAGAGCTCGGCGAGGATCTCGCCGTAGCGCCCGGGGGGGACCAGATCGGGTGACAGCGCTCGTACGGTTATCCGGGCGAGCTCGTAGTATTTGAAACGCCGCAGGCCCGCCGCGTGCTCGGCGGCAGGCACGGCGCCGAGCGCCGCGGTCATTCGCGATTGAAAGGCGGCGGCGCTGCGCTCGTTGGCGAGATCGTCCGCGAGCAGCGCAAACAGCCAGTCGGGATATCGGGTGAGGAAGGCCACCAGGAAGGGAGCGGCCCCGCACAGCGTGGTGAGGATGCGCGCCAGCTCGGCCGGCTGCCGGCGGTAGGCCGCCGCGAGGCCGTCTCGATCGCCGTCGGCGGCCGCCGCCAGCAGATCGGCGGCGAGTGGCGCGGCGATGTCCCGATCGGCGGCGCGAGCGAGCGCAGCGCCTAGCCAGTCCGCCAGGCCGGGCAACTTCAGCCGCTTTTCGAGCTCCTTCGCTTTCGATTCCGTCACAATGCTCAAGTACCGTCGTTCCCGAAATGCGGCGACGTATCCGGCAATGGTTCCTTCTCCGGGATGGGAGAAGGTCAGGATGAGGGGGATGAAATGAGTCGCGAAGCCATCCGCATGTATGCTTCGGGTCTCTCGCCCGCGGGCAGCATTGCGGTTGTCGCCTTCGGCATCATCGAATCCCCCTCACCTTGATCCGCTCCCATCCGGGAGAGGAAACGAGGATGGTCGGTCGGTGTCGTCCGAACGCCCCGACTCAGCTCGTCGCCAGCAGGCTGCGGGCGATCTGCGAGATCTGGATCTCGTCGGTGCCGGCGTAGATCTGCAGCACCTTGGCGTCGCGGCAGAGCTGCTCGACCTGGTACTCGGCCATGTAGCCGTTGCCGCCGAAGAGCTGCACCGCTTCGAGGGCCACCTCCATCGCCGCCTGCGCGGAGTAGAGCTTGCAGGCGGACGCCTCGGCGAAGCTCGGCGCGTGGCCCGTCTCCGTCATCTCGATCTGGCGGAAGACGATGTTCTGGATGTTCATGCGCGCCACCTCCATCTTGGCGAGCTTGAGCTGGATGAGCTGGAACTCGCCGATCGGGCGGCCGAACTGCACCCGGGTGCGCGCGTAGTTGACGCTGAGCTCGAGGCACTGCTCGACGATGCCGAGGGCCATGGCGGCGACGCCGGCGCGCTCCATCGAGAAGGTGTCCTTGGCGCCGGAGCGGGCGGGGACGTTCTCGGTCTCGCCGATCAGGCGCTCCTTGCCGACGCGCACGTCCTCGACAAACAGCTCGCCCGTCGGCGAGGAGTGCAGGCCCATCTTGCGCAGCGGCTTCGACTGCGTCAGCCCGGGCGTGCCCTTGTCGAGAATGAAGCTGAGGATCTTGCGCTCCTTGGGATCGACGTCCGGCTCGTCGAGCTTGCAGATGAAGACGATGGTGTCGGCATAGGGGCCGTTGGTGATGAAGGTCTTGGAACCGTTGAGGACGTAGCCGTCGCCGTCGCGGCGCGCGGTCGACTTCATGCTTCCAAAAGCGTCGGAGCCGGAGCCCGGCTCGGTGATGGCCCAGGCGCCGATCTTGTCCATGACCAGCAAAGGCAGGGCCCACTTCTCCTTCTGGCGCACGGTGCCGCGCGACATGATGGCGGCCGCGGTGAGGCCGAAGCTCACCCCCATTGCCGTCACCATTCCCGGGCAGTAGCGGCACAGCTCGATGATCGGGATCAGCTGCAAGCCGACGTCGCCGCGCCCCCCCGAGCTCTCGCGCGCCGGCGGTGCGGCCTCGCCGCGCTCGCGCGCCTTGTCGCGGGCGATCTGCTTCTCGAAACGGAGGCGGGCCATCTCGCCGATGCCGAAGGTGCTGATCATCTTGCGCAGGATGTCGTAGGGCGGGGTGTCGCCGTGCTCGATCTCCTCCACGTGGGGCTTTACCTCGGTCTCGATGAAGCGCCGGATGGCGTCACGGATCATCAGCTGCTGCTCACTCCACTCGATCATTCTGTCTCCTTGGCGTGCGAAAGATTTTCGGGCGCCTCAGTGTACCTGCTTTGGTGGAGGATCGCGACTGCCGCGCCCGCACCCCCGCCGGATTTGAAGCCTTTTGGTGGCACGGGCTTCCAGCCGGAGACGCCGCTGGATATGGGCGATGGTTTCTGGTTAGTGCAACGGCGACGGTCTATGATACGCGCCAGCCTCCGGGAACGATTCCATGGCGGCAGGCGGTTAGGGAGAGAGCAGCATGATCATCGTCATGAAGTCGGACGTTGTACCGGAGTCGCCCGAGGTCGAGCAGGTCGTCAGGCTCGTCCAGCGCTACCCCGACGTGCGGGCCGAGGTGCGCAAGATCCAGGGCGCCACCCGCGTGCTGACCGAGATCTACTTGCTCGGCTCGACGGCCACCGTGCCGGTGGAGCCGTTCGAGGAGTTTCCCGCCGTCGAGAAGGTGATCCGGATTCGCGAGCGCTACCGCGCCATCGGGCGCCACGAAGGGCAGGCCGAGGCCATCGGCTTCGAGTACAACGGCGTCCGCTTCGGGCAGGACCAGTTCCTCCTGTTCCCCGGCCTGTGCGCGGTCGACAGCGCGGAGAACACCGAGGCCATGTTCCGCGCGCTCGAGGAGATGAACATCACCACCACCCGGGCGGGCGCGTACAAGCCGCGCACCAGCCCCTACGACTTCCAGGGCCACGGCAAGGTCTGTCTTCCCTTCGTGTTCGAGCTGGCCGGCAAGTACGGCATCCGCGTCATCGCCATGGAGGTGACCCACGAGTCGCAGGTCGACGAGATCCGCGACGCGTTGCGGGCGGCGGGCAACCCGACCGGCGTCATGCTGCAGATCGGCACCCGCAACGCGCAGAACTTCGAGCTGCTGAAGGCGGTCGGGCAGCAGAAGGACTTCCCCGTGCTGTTCAAGCGCGGCATGGGTATCACCCTCGACGAGTCGCTCAACGCGTGCGAGTACCTTGCCACCAGCGGCAACCATCGCATCGTGTTCTGCCTGCGCGGGGTCAAGACCAACTTCGGTGACCCGCACCGCAACCTGGTCGACTTCTGCCACGTGCCCGTGGTCAAGCGCCTCACCCGGCTGCCGGTGTGCATCGACCCGTCGCACTCGGTCGGCAAGAAGTCCGCCGGTGCCGACGGGCTGCTCGACATTCACCACGTGACGGCGCAGGGCATCATCGCCGGCGCCAACATGGTGCTGGTCGACTTCCACCCCCGGCCCGAGCAGGCGCTGTGCGACGGGCCGCAGGCGCTGTTGCTCGAAGAGCTGGAGCACTTCGTGCGCGATGCCGAGCTGGTGCGCCGCGCGTATCTCGATCGCTGCCAGCTGCGCGAACGGATGTCCGCCCGTGCCGCCTGAGGCCCGATCATGGCGCTGCACCTGCAGATCTTCAGCCGCCCCGGCTGCCATCTCTGCGACGAGATGAAGGCCGTGGTCGATCCCATCGCCCGTGAGCTCGGCGCCGTCGTCGAGGAGATCGACATTGCCGCCGACCCCGCTCTCGAGGGCGAGTACGGGCTGGAGATTCCGGTGCTGCGGATCAACGGGCGCAAGGCCTTCAAGTATCGCGTGAGCGCGCGCGAGCTGCGCGCGCGCCTCGATCGCGAGGTCGGCAAAGGAGCTCGTTGACACCTCCGGGTCGGGTGGTAGCGTCGGCGAGTACGGGCATGCGGGCGATTGCAATCGATGCCATGGGGGGTGACTTGGCCCCGGACGAGGTGGTCAAGGGGGTGGCGGCCGTCTCGCTGGAGACCGACATCCAGTGCATCCTGGTCGGCGACGAGCTGCGCCTGCAGGAGCTTCTCGACCGTGTCGAGTACAACCCCGAGCACATCGACGTTCACCCGGCCGGCGAGGTGATCGGCATGGCCGAGGACCCCAAGGAGGCGGTGAAGCACAAGCGGGACGCCTCGATCCTGGTGGCGGCCCAGCTGGTGGCCGAGAGTCGCGCCGACGCGCTGGTGAGCGCGGGCAACACCGGCGCCGCCGTGCTCGCCTGCGCGCGCCACTTCCAGGTGATCCCCGGCATTCGCAAGACCGCTCTGGCGAGCGTCTACCCGCGGCAGACCGAGTACCCGGGCCAGGACCATCTGGCGCTGCTGCTCGACGTCGGTGCCACCATCCGCTGCGAGGCCCTGGAGCTGGTACAGTTCGCCATCATGGGCAGCGCCTACGCCAAGCGCATCTCCAAGGTGGCCAGCCCGCGGGTCGCCCTGCTCAACATGGGCTCCGAGCCCAACAAGGGCAGCGCCGAGCTGGTGCAGGCCCATCGGGTGCTGCAGTCGTTGTCTGGGCTCAACTTCATTGGCAATATCGAGGGCAAC
This sequence comes from uncultured Binatia bacterium (SeqCode), assembly GCA_964648215.1. Lineage (GTDB taxonomy): Bacteria > Desulfobacterota > Binatia > HRBIN30 > JACQVA1 > CAZYMF01. The sequence continues at coordinate 37,671 of CAZYMF010000020.1, forward strand.
GAGCTGGTCAAGGGCAAGGCCGACGTGATCGTCTGCGAAGGGTTGATCGGGAACGTGGCGCTCAAGCTGTTGGAGGGTCTGGCGGAGGTGATGATGTACGTCGCGGGAGCGGCGGCCGGGGAGAGCTGGCGCTACCGCCTGGGCATGCGCATGCTGGCCGGCGGCGTCGACCGGCTGCGCGAGCTGGCCGACTATACGACGTACGGCGGCGCGCCCATCCTCGGGTTCGAAAACATCTTCATCAAGGCGCACGGCCGCTCGCCGGCGCGCGCCATCGCCAACGCCGTCAAGGTGGCGGCCAAGGCGGCGCGCGACGGCGTGCCGCAAGAGATCGCCGCCGGCGCGGCCGCCATCCGCTAGGAGCCGTTCTCATGCCGCGCTCCGCTCGCAAGCAGGCGGCCGCCGGGCCACCGCCGTGCACGATTTTCCGCTGGGATCTCGACAAGACCTACCTCAAGAGCGAGTTCGACTCGGTGCGCGACCTGGTGCGCATCCCGTTCGAGGGGCCGGAGGACAAGGTCGATGCCCCCGGCGTGGTGGCGCTGATCCGCGAGCTGCGCGTCGTTGCCACCACCGCCGGACGTGAGGTCCGCGTCTACTTCCTGTCCGCCAGCCCGCCGCAGATCGGCAAGGCGATCAAGGAAAAGCTCGCCCTCGACGGCGTCGAGTACGACGGCATCGTCTTCAAGAACCAGCTGCAGCATCTGGTGCGCGGCAAGTTTCGCAACCTGCGTGAGCACATCGGCTACAAGCTGGCCGCCCTGCTACGCAGCCGCACCGAGGTGCCGTCGCACGCACGCGAGTTCCTGTTCGGCGACGACTGGGAATCGGACCCTTTGATCTACTCGCTCTACGCCGACCTGGTCGCCGGTCGCGTCGACGAGGACGAGCTGCGCGAGGTGCTGCGGACCATCCCGGTCGACCCTGAGCAGATCGAGGAGGTGGTCGACCTGCAGCGGAGGATCGAACGTGCCGACGCGGTGGCGCGGATCTACATCAACCTCGAGCGGCGCACTCCGCCGGCGAACTTCCGCGCCTACGGCCTGCGCCTGGTGCCGACCTTCAACTACTTTCAGACCGCCGCCTGCCTCTTCGACGAGGGCGCGCTCACCCTGCCGGCGGTGGCGAAGGTGGCGGAGTCGCTGATCGACCGCTCGGGCTACACGCCCGAACGGCTGGGCAACTCGCTGGCCGACATCATCCGCCGCGGTCACGTCGGCCAGCCATCGGCGATCGCGCTGCGCCACTACCTGGTGGCGCAGGCGCTGCTGCCGAAGGTGCGCCTGGCCCGGCGCCGGCACGAGTCGCTGTGGCAGCGACTGGTGCGCTGGTGGCGCCAGTCGCGTATGCCCCGTGCGCCCGTCGAGCCGCTACGTCTCGACTACCGCCAGCTGGCAACGGAGCTGCGGGCGGCGCGGTAGAGGGGGGAGCAGGGGGTTAGGCGGTTACGCGGTTGGCGGTTAGGGTCCCTAACCGCGTAACCGCTGGGACTTTCTCCGCGAGAGGAATTGTATGAGCGAGTTCATCGTGGTGCTGGTGACGGTGGGGTCCGACGAGGAGGCCGAGTGCCTGGCCGAGGCCGTGGTGAGCGAGCGGCTGGCCGCCTGCGTCAACATCGTCGGCCCGGTCCGCTCCATCTACACCTGGCAGGGAAAGCTCCAGCGCGACGAGGAGCGGCTGCTGCTGATCAAGACCCGCGCCGCGCTGTTCGAGCAACTCGAGCGCCGCGTCCGCGAGCTGCATTCGTACGAAACGCCGGAGGTGGTGGCGCTGCCGATCGTGGCAGGGTCGGCGGGGTATTTGGAGTGGTTGGGGGCAGGTTGTTAGGTTGTTGGGTTGTTGGTTGTTAGGTTGTTACGTTCAGGATACCTCGGCCCAGCAACCTAACAACCAACAACCTAACAACCTGCCTTCCTCACTTCCCCCGCTGCAAATTCATCGCGCTGCCGGCCTTGAACCACGCGATCTGCTCGGCGCTGAAGCTGTGGCGGCATTGGATGCTCTCGTCCTTGCCGTCGCTGTGGTGGAGAATCACCTGCAGCGGCTTTCCGGGAGCGATGTCCTTGAGGCCGCGGATGCTGATGCGGTCGGTCTCCTGGACCTTGTCGTAGTCCTTGGGGTCGGCGAAGGTCAGCGGCAGCATGCCCTGCTTCTTCAGGTTGGTCTCGTGGATGCGGGCGAAGCTGCGGGCGATGACCGCCTTGCCGCCGAGGAAGCGCGGCTCCATCGCGGCGTGCTCGCGGCTCGAGCCCTCGCCGTAGTTCTCGTCGCCGACGGCCACCCAGCTCAGGCCTTCCTGTTTGTAGTGGCGGGCGACCTTGGAGAAGTTGACGCCGCGCTCGCCGGACAGGACGTCGAGCCCCTTGCCCGCCTCGCCGGTGAAAGCGTTGACGGCGCCGAGGAACATGTTGTCGCTGATCTTGTCGAGATGGCCGCGGTACTTCAGCCACGGTCCGGCCGGCGAGATGTGGTCGGTGGTGCACTTGCCCTTGGCCTTCACCAGGACGGCGAAGCGCTCGTAGTCCTTGCCGTCCCAGGCGGCGAAGGGCTCGAGGAGCTGCAGCCGCTCGCTGTCGGGGTTGACGATCACCTCGACGCCGCTGCCGTCCTCGGCCGGGGCGATGAAGCCGGCCTCGCCGGCGGCGAAGCCCTGCGCCGGCAGCTCGGGGGCCACGGGCGGCTCGAGCTTCACCTTCTTGCCGTCGGTTGCCAGGGTGTCCGTCAGCGGATTGAAATCGAGCCGGCCCGCCAGCGCCAGGGCGGTGACCACCTCCGGGCTGCCGATGAAGGCCAGGGTCTCGGGGTTGGCGTCGTTGCGGGCGGGGAAGTTGCGGTTGAACGAGGTGACGATGGTGTTGCGCTCGCCCTTCTTGATGTCGTCGCGCTGCCACTGGCCGATGCAGGGCCCGCAGGCGTTGGCGAGCACGGTGCCGCCGATCGCCTCCAGGGTCTTCAGCTGGCCGTCGCGCTCGATGGTGTTGTGGATCTGGTCCGAGCCCGGTGTGATCAGGAACGGGGTGCGCGCCTTGATGCCGTGCGCGAGCGCCTGTGCGGCGACGTGGGCGGAGCGACCAATGTCCTCGTACGAGGAGTTGGTGCAGCTACCGATCAGGGAGACGCGGATCTCGACCGGGTAGTCGTTCTTCTTCGCGTCCGCGGCCAGCTGGGAGATCGGCCGCGCCAGGTCGGGCGAGTGCGGGCCGACGATGTGCGGCTCGAGGGTGGAGAGGTCGATCTCGATGATCTCGTCGTAGAACTTGGCCGGATCCTTCTCGACGCCCGGGTCGGCGGTCAGGTCGGCGGCGTGCTTCTCGGTGAGCGCGGCGATGTCGGCGCGGCTGGTGGCGCGCAGGTAGGTCGCCATGCGCTCGTCGAACGGGAACACCGAGGTGGTGGCGCCGAGCTCGGCACCCATGTTGGTGATGGTCGCCTTGCCGGTGCAGCTGATGGAGTGGGTGCCCGGGCCGAAGTACTCGACGATCTTCCCCGTGCCGCCCTTCACCGTCATGACGCCGGCGAGCTTGAGAATGACGTCCTTCGGCGCCGTCCAGCCGTTCAGCTTGCCGGTGAGGCGCACGCCGACGAGCCTGGGCATGAGCACGTTCCAGGGCAGCCCGGCCATGACGTCGGCCGCGTCGGCGCCGCCGACGCCGATGGCCAGCATGCCGAGGCCGCCGCCGTTCGGCGTGTGCGAGTCGGTGCCGATGAT
>CAZYMF010000021.1:0-14341 GCA_964648215.1 uncultured Binatia bacterium (SeqCode)
CGGCGGCGACCGCGCGCGACCCGTCCGACGCCGAGTGGCAGGGCTTCTGGCGCGGACACAGCGTCGACAGCGAGATCGCCATGGCCGACTTCTACGGCCTGCGGCACGTCCTGTTGAAGTTCCTGCCGCGGCACGGAACGGTGCTCGAGGCCGGCTGCGGTCTGGGGCGGTACGTGTTCTACTTGCGCGGGCTCGGCATCCGCGCCATCGGTTGCGAGCGGCTGCTGGCCGCGCTCGCCGCCGCGCGCGGTTGGGCGCAGCGGGAGCGGCCGGAGTCTGCTGGCGCCTTCAGCGCCGCCGACGTCCGCCGGCTGCCGTTCCGCGACGGCAGTCTTGCCGGCTACATCTCCCTCGGCGTGGTCGAGCACTTTCCGGAGGGACCCGAAGGCGCGATGCGCGAGGCCTGGCGCGTGCTGCAGCCGGGCGGGGTGGCGCTGGTCGAGGTGCCCAACGCGCGGGCGCTGGACGGCTACGTCTACCGCGGCCGGCACGCGCTCGCCACCCTGCTCGGCCGCGCCCGCGCGCGGGAAGAGTCCATGCACGAGGAGCCGCTGGCGCACGGGGATCTGCGGCGGATGATGGAGCGAGCGGGCTTCCTGTCGCTCTTCAGCGGCGCCGTCGATCTCGTCTACCCGGCCTGGTCCCTGGGCGTCTCGGCGTCGTGGTATCCGCTCCTGCATCGGCTGGAGGAGACGGCGCTGGCGCAGCTCGGCGGCCTGGCCGTTGCGGTGGGAATCAAGGCGGGAGCGCGGATGGCGTGCTTCGCCTGCGGCGCCGGGTCTTCCTTGCCGGAGGGATCGCTGGTGCCGTTCTGCCCGAGCTGTCGTTCGGCGCTGCCGCCGGACGTTCTCTCGGCCTACTCGGCCGAGCGCATCGGCCGCGTGCGCTGGCAGCGGCTCGAACGCGATCCCGCGCCGAGCTCGGAGCCGTGCTTCCGCTGCGGCGCGCGATGCGTTCCGGATCGACACTTCGGCGATTGGGGCTTCGCGGTCCCGGCGTGCGCCGCCTGTCTGCGCCAGCCGGCGGTGAACCTCACCCTGACCGAGCGGGCGCTCAAGCGACGATGGCGGCCCCGCGATGGTCACGCGCCATCGTCCGCGGAGGCGGCATGACGGCCATCGACACGCTGGTGCCGCGGCGGCGCTTGCAGGCGCTGGTCATGGCCGGCGGCGCGCTGCTGGTCGGCGCCGTCGTCGGGCACTACCGCACCGGCTCGGCGATCCTCATGCTGCTCGGCATCGTCGTCCTCGCCGGCATCTGCCTCAGCGCCGAGTTTGCCGTCGGCCTGGCCATTCTGGCGCAGACCAACTTTCTCGGCCTGGTCGACCCCGAGCTCCTCAGCATTCCCGGCCTGTTCAAGATCAGCGATATCGCCTTCGTGCTCCTCTTCGTGCCGCTGATCGAGGACCTGGCGACGCGGCGGTTCGAGATCGGCCGCCTGCGCTCCAGCTTCGTGTGGCCGCTGGCGCTGATCATCGGGGTCGCCCTGCTGAACATTCTGCTGTCCAACCTGCGCGAAGGCGTGCCGCTCAGCCTTGGCTTCCGCATCGGGCGGCGCTACGTGTTCTACGCCGTCTTCTTCGTCGCCTACTATGGGCTGACCGAGCCGCGGCGGCTGGAATGGATGATGTGGGGTTGCCGCATCGCGGGGGCGATCTCGGCGCTGGTCCTGATGGGAGTGTTCTTCACCGGGTCGACCTGGCTGTCGGGCGGCATGGTGACGGGCGAGTACCCGATGGCGTCGATGTTCACCCGGCCGTACTCGCCCGCCTATCCGCTGATCATCCTGGCCTTCTTCGATGCGTTGTCGCGCACGCTGACCAACCGCGGCGGCACTCACTGGTTCACGGTCGGCGTGTTGGGCGTTACGGCCGGCGGTATCATGGTCGATCTGTCGCGCAACGGCTGGATGGCCGTGATCGCCGGCTCGGCCTGCCTTTGGTGGGCGCTGCGGCGCGGCGGGTCATTCCCGCGCTGGCGCGCCGCGCGCCTGGCGTTGGGCGCAGCCGTGGCGCTGGCCGTGCTGGCGCTGTTCGCGGGGCAGGTCACCGATCACGATCTCGGCGATGTCCTGCGCGTGTTCGGCGATCGCTTCTCGTCCACGTTTGCCGACTTCGGCGGGATACGCGGAACCTTCGGCCAGCGGGTCGACATCCTGACCACACGCGTAGATCTCATGGCCCAGGAGCCGACGACCTTCATCTCCGGCCTCGGCTTTGCCACGACGCAGGTGCGCGCCATCGATCTGGCGCTGGTCGGCGAGGTTGGCATGGGTGAATTCACCCTCCTCGGCGGCGAGAACGGCTTCGCCACGATCCTGGCCGAGCTCGGCGTCCTCGGGCTCATCGGCGTTGCCTGGTTCAGCTGGCTGGTGATCAAACGCGGCCTGTGGCTGGCAACGCGCGCCCGCGATCGGGGTGGGCGAACGCTTGGACCGGCACTGGCCGCCTGCCAGATCTCGTTCGTGGTGCAGTTCCTCAGTCTGAGCTCGCTGTCATTCGCCTATGCGCCGTACGTGATGGTCTCGGCGTTGCTGATGGCGATGATCGAGCGCCAGTATCATTTTTCGCAGGCGGCGCTGCGCGCGGCGCGGCCGGCGCCTGCTCAATCGGCATGAGCGAGGAACGTCCCACTCTCTCGGTGTGCATCGTCACCTTCAACTCGGCGGACACCATCGCCGAGTGCCTGCGCTCGGTCGGTGCGCAACGCGGGGTCACGGTCGAGGCAATCGTCGCCGACAACGCGTCGCAGGACGGCAGCGCCGATTGCGCCGCGGCGTTTCCCTTCTGCCGTGTGATCCGCAACCCGCGCAACCTCTTCTTTGCGCCGGCGAACAACCTGGCGCTGCGGGCGAGTCGGGGAGAGTACGTCCTCGTGCTCAACCCGGACACCGTCCTCGATCCCGACACGGGGTCGGCGATGGTGGCGGCGTTGCGCGCGCAACCCGAGGTGGGGGCGGCCATCTGCACCATCGTCGGCGACGCCGCCGACGGCTCTCCCGAGGTGCCGCACTGGTGGTGCCGGCGGACCCTGTGGGACCTGCTCGCCTCGTTGCAGCCCTGGCTGTGGTGGCGTGAACGGCGGGCGCCGCCGCCCGCCGACCCCGCGGCGGCGGGGGGCGGCGACGTTGACGTCATCTCCGATGCCTGTCTGTTTGCTCCGCGCGCGGTGTTGGCGGCCATCGGCTGGTACGATGAACGTTTGCGGCTGTACTTCACGGAGGACGATCTCTGCCACCGTGTCTGGAAGGCCGGGTGGCGGGTCCGTCATCTGCCCGTCACGAGGGTGCGCCACCATGGCTCCACCAGCACCCGCAAGGTGCCGCGCCTGTGGCTGCGGTGGCTGACGGTGAAGGATTCGTTGACGTACACGCGTCAGTATCTCGGCCCGGGGGCGTTTGCCGTGCTAGCATTGGCCAGCGCGCTCGACCTCGCCCTGGTCGCCGTCATCCGCGGCGGCAAGTGGGTTGCACGGCGCGCGCAGCGCGCTGCGGGCGTGCCCGATGCCAGTATCTGACTCGCCGCCTCGACGGATCCTGTTTCTCGCCTGGCAGGGCGGGCGCGCGGGTATCGAACGCCACCTCGCCACCTTGATCGGCGCCTTGCCGCCGCGCTTCGACAAGACCGTGGTGTTTCTCTCTCGCGGCGGGCCGATGGCCGAAGAGCTCGCCGGTGCGGGGGTGCCCGTTCACGTGCTCGGGATGCGGCGCAGCTACGACCCGCGCGGCGCGCGGCGCCTGCTGCGCCTGGTGCGGGCGGGTGACTTTGCCCTGGTCCACGATCACTCGACGATGGCGGCGGCCCCCGTGCTCGCTCTCGGCCTGGCGCGCGTGCCCCTGGTGGTGACCGAGCACCTGTCGCTGGCGCAGCGACGACTCGACCAGCGCTTCTGTTATCGGCTATTGTCGCCGTTCGTGAGCTGCTTCATCGCCAACTCCGGCGCGACCCGTGACGAGCTGTTGCGGCTGCGGATTGCCGCGGCACGGGTGCGGGTGATCTACCACGGCTTGGCGCCGTGCCGGCCGGTAACGCGAGCGGCGGCACGCGCGCTGTTGAACGGCGGGAGCCAGGCGAGCGAGGCGCCGTTGGTGGGATTCGTCGGCCGGCTGGAGCCGGAGAAGGGCGGGCGTACCTTCGTGCGCGTGGCGGCCGCGGTGGCGGCGGCGCTGCCCGCGGCCCGCTTCGTGATCATCGGGGACGGCTCGGAGCGCCACGCGCTCGCGGCGGACGTGATCGCGGCCGGCCTGTCGGATCGCCTGCGGATGGTGGGCGAGGTCCGCGAGATCGAGAAGCTCTACCCCGCTCTCGACGTCCTGGTCTCGACGTCGCGGCGGGAGACCTTCGGCCTGGGGCTACTGGAGGCGATGGCGGCGGGAGTGGCCGTGGCGGCCTTCCGCGTCGGCGGCGTGGGCGAGCTGGTCGATGCCGGGGCGGGCGTGACGGTGAGCCCGGGGGACGTCGCGGCATTGGTCGCCGCCGTGGTCTCGCTGCTGCGCGAGCCGGAACGGCGGGCGGCTCTCGGGGAGCGGGCGCGACAAAGGGCCACGGCTCGCTTCGGTGTCGCGCGCATGGCGGCCGAGGTGGCGCATGTGTACGACGAGGCGCTGTCGACGAAGGCGGAATGAAGAACGGGAGACCCGAAACCGGAAACCGGAAACCGATCGTCGCTGAGCTCAGCTCGTTGCGGGCCCTCTGCGGATCATCCGAGAACAGGTGCTGTGAGAGTTCTGGTCATTGGCGGCTCCCGTAGTCGGGAGGAGAGCGGCTTCGATCCCTGGCTGCGGTCGCAGATCGCGTCGCTGCGCCGCGCGGGGATTACGGTCGACTCGTTCGTCGTCTACCGGGCCGAACGAGGCAAGTACGCGCGCGCGATCTTCCGCCTGCGCGCGTTGCTGGCGCGAACCCGCTACGACATCGTCCACGCGCACTACGGTTATTCCGGCATCGTCGCCGCGACGCAGTCGCGCTGCCCGTCCATGGTCACCTTTCATGGCGACGACCTGCTCGGCACACCGGACGAGAACGGGCAGGCGACGGCGTGGAGCCGCCTGTGGGTGCAGATCCACCGGCGCATGGCCCTTCACGTCGATGCCGTCATCACCGTCTCCGCGGAAATGGCGCGGCTGCTCGATCGCCCCGACGTGCACGTTATCCCGTGCGGCGTCGACACCGAGCTGTTCGTGCCGCGCGACCGTGACGAGGCCCGGGCGCGTCTCGGCTGGGACCGCCAGAAGCGCTACGTTTTCTTTGCCGCCAACCCGGCGTTCCCGCTCAAGTGCTTTCCCGTGGCGCGAGACGCCGTCGAGATGTTGCGGCGCACGTGCGGCTCTCCCATCGAGCTGGTGTGCGCCCACTCGCAGCCGCGGGAGGTGGTTCCGCACGAGGAGATGCCCTGGTACATGGCGGCCGCCGATGCCCTCGTGGTCACCGCCTACTGGGAGGGCGGCCCGATGGTGGTGAAGGAGGCCTTGGCCTGCAACCTGCCGATCGTCTCCGTCGACGTCGGCGACGTACGCCAGGTGATCGGCGAGACGCGCGACTGCCACATCGTCGAACGTGAGCCGGCGGCGGTGGCGGCGGCTCTCGCGGCGGTGCTCGATCCGCCGCGCCGCACCGACGGCCGCGCCCGCGCCGAGGCGATCTCCTCGCCCCGCATCGCCGAACGACTCATCGCCGTCTACCGCTCCGTGGCCTCCACCGCGGCGGGACGGGGCTGATCATGTGCGGTATCGCCGGCGTGTTCGCCTTCGGCGACGCCCCCGCGCCGGACCTCGGTGTGCTCCGGCGCATGACCGCGATGCTGGTGCATCGCGGCCCGGACGACGAGGGTCACCACGTGCGTGGCCCGGTGGCCCTCGGGCATCGCCGTCTCAGTATCATCGACCCGGCCGGCGGCCATCAGCCGATGAGCAACGAGAGTGACACGGTGTGGCTGGTGTGCAACGGCGAGATCTACAACTTTCGCGAGCTGCGCCGCGAGCTCGAAGCCCACGGCCATCGTCTACGCAGCGGCAGCGACAACGAGGTGATCGTCCACGCCTACGAGCAGTGGGGCGATGACTGCGTGCGACGCCTCAACGGCATGTTCGCCTTCGCGCTGTGGGACGAGCCGCGGCGGCGATTGCTGCTGGCCCGCGATCATTTCGGCGTCAAGCCGCTCTACTTCTTCGCCGACGCGGCGGCGGTCGTGTTCGCCTCGGAGATCAAGGGAGTGCTCGCCTCGGGGCGAGTGGCTCCGGCCGTCGACCCGGCTGCGTTGCAGCTCTTCCTGCACTATCGCTTCGTGCCGTCGCCGCAGACTCTGCTGCGCGGCGTCGAGCGCGTGGCGCCGGGACATCGCGTCGTCTGTGACGCCGGCGGCATCCGCCGCGAGCGCTATTTTGCGCCGGTGCCGTCGCTGCGCCACGACGTCGGCGAGGGCGACTGCGTGCGCGAGCTGCGCCAGCGCCTGGAGACGGCGGTCGAGCGTCAGCTGGTCAGCGACGTGCCGGTGGGAGCGTTCCTCAGCGGCGGCGTCGACTCTTCGGCGATCGCCGTCCTCATGGCGCGCCGGCAGGCGCGTCTGAGCACCTTCTGCGTCGGTTTCGCCGCGGGCGAGCCGCTGAGCGAGCTGGACGCGGCGCGCGAGGTGGCCGCCTGGCTCGGCACCGATCACCACGAGGTCGCCGTCTCGGCGCGCCAGTTCGCCGACGAGCTGCCGGCGTGCCTGTGGCATCTCGAGGAGCCGACGACGACGACCTCGATCGTGCCGCTGTTCGTGCTGGCACGGCTGACCGGACGCCTGGTGAAGGTGGTGCTGACGGGACAGGGCGCCGACGAGCCTCTCGGCGGTTACCACCGCTATCTCGGTGAACGCTACGGCGCCTGGTATCGCCGGCTTCCCCACCTGCTGCGTGCCGGCGTGGTGACTCCCCTGGTCGAGGCGCTGCCCGGCCAGGAGCGGCTCAAGCGCGCGGTTCGCTCGCTCGGCAACGGGGACGACGCCACGCGCTTCCTCGCCCTGTACGCCCTGCTGACCGAGGCGGCGCTGGATCGGCTGCTGGTCGGCCGCAGGCGGCTGTCGCTGGAGGAGCTGCTGGCGCCGGTCGAGCGCTGGCGCGGCGGCGTGCGACATCTCGAGCCGCTGTCGCAGTTGATGTACATCGACGCCCGCCTGTCGCTGGCGGACGATCTCCTTCTCTACGGCGACAAGATGACGATGGCCTGGTCGCTCGAGGCGCGCGTGCCGTTCCTCGATCTCGACCTGATGGACCTGGCCGAGAGCCTGCCCGCGGCGATGAAGCTCAAAGGCATGGAGCGCAAGCACATCCACAAGCGCGCGGTGTCGGCGTGGTTGCCGCCGGACGTGGTGCGCCGCCGCAAGATGGGCTTCGGCGTGCCGACGGCGCGCTGGTTCCGCGAGGAGCTGCGCGACTTCGTGCACGACACGGTGTTCGCCGCCGACGCCGCCTGGCGCGATCACTTCAGCCCCGACGGCGTTGCCGCGATCGTCGCGGCGCACGCGAGCGGACGGGAGAATCACGAGCGGCAGATCTTCGCCCTCCTCACCTTCGAGCTCTGGCAGCGCGAGCTGGTGGGCAATCGCGGACAGGGCTGGAGCCCGTCACGCTGACTGTATGATTCGCGTCGAGGCGATCGATCCGCTCGCGGACCCGCGCTGGGCCGCCATCGCGGCGCAGCCGCAGGCGTCGCTCTACCACTCGGTGGCCTGGGCGCGGGTGCTGGCGAGCACCTACGGCTTCCGGCCGCACTACTACGTTGCCCTCGTCGAGGGTCGGCCGGCAGGCGGGCTGCCGCTGTTCGAGGTGAGCGGCCCGTGGAGCGGTCGCCGGGCGATCTCCTTGCCCTTCGCCGATGTCGGCGGCCCCGTCGGCGAGCCCGGCGCCGTGCTGCCCTTGCTCGAAACGGCGATCGGCGAGGCCGGAGCGCGCGGCTGGCGGACGGTGGAGATTCGCGGCGGCGTGTTCTCCACGCCGCGGCTGCCCCTCGCCGAGGCCGAGCACAACGACCTCTACCTCGTGCCTCTGGATCGCCCGCTGGGTGACGTCGTGCGCGGCTTCTCCGACTCGGTGCGCTGGGGCCGAAAACGCGCGTTGCGCGAAGGCGTCGGCGCCGAGCGCTCGGAGACCATCGCGGGGCTGCGCGAGTTCTATCGCCTGCATCAGCTCACCCGCCGCCGCCTCGGAGTGCCGGTGCAGCCCTGGCGGTTCTTCCGGCACCTGTGGCAGGAGCTGATGACCAGCGGCGACGGCTTCTGCGTGCACGCGCGGCACTCCGGCCGGACCATTGCCAGCGCCGTCTTCCTGCGTCACGGGGATCGCCTCTACTACAAGTTCAGCGCCACCGATCCCGCCGCGCTGGCGTTGCAGCCGAACAGCTTGGTGCTGTGGGAGGCCATCGAGTGGGCGCACGGGCAGGGGCTGGGCGCGGTCGATCTCGGCAAGACGGTGCGGGAGAACACCGGGCTGGCGCGCTTCAAACGGAGCTGGGGAGCGGTCTCCGCACCGCTGCGATACTACTATTTCCCGCAGGTGGCCGGGCTCGGCGCCGCGGCCGAGGACAGCCCGCGGCTGCGCGCCGCTCGTGCTCTGTGGCGGCGCCTGCCGTTGCCGGTCGCCCGCGTGGTCGGCGGCTTGCTCTACCGGGCCCTGGCATGAGAACCACGCAGGCCCTGGCGATCCCCGTGATCCTGGCGGTGCTCTCTCGCGGCGCGCCGGCCGAGGTGGTGCGCATCGATCCGAGCCAGGCGGGTGGCGACGTCGGCGCGGCGGTGAACCGCGCCCTCGCGCGTGCTCCCGGCGTGTTGCGCCCCGAGGCCAAGCTGGCCCTGGTGCCGGGAGCGATGATCGCGCCGCTGCGGCCCAACGCGAAGGTGCGCGCGGTGCCGAAAAAGGTGACGGCGCTGCGCGCGGGCGATTACAGCGTCATCGTCTCCGGCGTTGCGGCCGACGGATCGGAGGTGGCCGTGGGCGAGCCGCTGCCGGTGGCGGTCGGCGCGGGAGAGGCGCTCGAGATCGTGGTCCCCGCGAAAGCGAGCGACGATCGTATCGCTGCGTACTCCGTCTACGCCGGGCCGGCGGGAGCCGAGACCCTGCAGGCGCAGGAGCTGGCACCGGGAAAATCGATTCGGTTGATCGACGCGACCGAGTTCTTCAACCGGCGGCTCGACGAGGTGCCCTACTATGCCCACGGGCCCGGGCCGCCGGTCGCGGTTCGGGTGGTGGTGGCGGCCTACGCGGGGGACAGGCTCGTGACGATGGGAACGCAAGTGGCGGTGCGGGTCGGTCCCGGGCAGAGCGTGCGCGTCATCGCGCCGAAAACCGCCGATCTCACCTACGCCGTGTTTGCCGCCAGCGGCCCGGGGCGCGAGCGGTTACAGACAAGCGGTCTGCGCCCCGGTGGCTCGTTGGTGCTGCCGGCTCTGCAGCGAGACGGCGAGCTGCTGCCGTCGCGCGCGCTGCGTGTCGAGGTTGCCCCGGGCGACTACACCCAGTCGAGCACGATCGTCATCGACCGCCCGGGGGTGACGCTGGACTGCCGGACGCCGGTGACGATCCGTGTGGCGCACCATTTCGACCAGGCGGCGGTGCTGGTGAACCCGAGCATTCTGGGCTCGGTGGCCGGCGACAACGTCGGGCGCCGCCGCCTGCACGACGTTGTGATCGAGGGCTGCGCCTGGGACATGAGCGGGCAGATCGAGACGGCGGCGGCGCCGGCACCCTACGATTTTCGCAATTTCGCCGTGATGGCCTGGGCCACCGACGGCCTGACGGTGCGCGGCGTGGGCATTCGCGACAACCTGCGCGGCGGGATCGGCACGCTGAGCTGCTCCGACGTGCGCATCGAGGGCAACCACATCGAGCGCAACCGCGGCCGCGCGCAGTCCGATGGGCGCGGGCGCCTGCTACCCGGACGCGGCGTCGGCAATGCCATCAACGTCGCGCGCAACGCCCCCTTCTCCGATCCGATCGGCGACGAGCGGCAGACCCGCACGGTGATCGCCGACAACCTCATCGTCGGCGACGACTACGGCGAGATGTACGGCATCGTCGCCGCGGCCGGCGGCGCCGCGCAGAACACCATCATCGGCAACACGATCAGCCGTCTGCGCGGCCCGTGCATCGCGCTCGAAGGCCAGAACGCGCGCGACAGTGGGCGGACGACGATCAGCGGCAACACCTGCACCGATACGGGTGGGATCCAGAGCAACAATGCCAGCGGCGGCCTGGCCGACAGCGAGATGCGCGCCGTCACCATCACCGGCAACACGGTGAGCGCCAGCCGCGGTGCCGGCATCGCCGTCAGCTCGAGTGACACGGCGGTGGTCGGTAACGTCGTCGACGGCTGTCATCTCGATTCGACCGAGAGCGGTTGCATTTTGATCACGCCGCCGCGGCCGAACGGCAAGCCCGGGAAGCATGCGGGTACGCGGAACCTGCTGGTCGCCGACAACGTAATCTCGCTCGGGACGGCCTCGCGCTCGCAGCCGCCCGTCGGCGTGTACGTCAACGGCCCGGTGCCCATTCGCCACCTCTCGCTGGCCAACAACCGCATCGATTGCGACCGTACGCCGGTGAGCGACGGGGTACGGATCTCCGGCGACGTCACCGACATCCTGCTGAGCGGCAACGACATCAGCGACTGCGGCGGCGACGGGGTGGTGGTCACCGACTTCAGCATGGCGAAGGTCAAGGTGCCGCAGCGCCTGATCGCCACCGGCAACGTCTTCCGCGATCTCAATCTGTCCGACCGTTGGATGGACGGGCGGCACCCGGTGGGCGCCGCCTTTCGCTTCATGATCGACGGTATCGGCACCACCAGCCGCGGCCATCGACTGCGCCACAACCAGGTCACCGATTCGCATGTGCCGCCGCGCCTGCGCTACGGTGTCATCTTCGATGCCGAGCGCCCGGGAGCGATCGACGACGTGAAGCTGGAGGGCAACGAGTGGAACGCGCGTACCGACGACGTGTACCAGACCGGTGTGACCCACCTGGTGGTGCGCTGAGCGCATCCGCCGGGGCGCCAGAGCGAGGAGCCTGATCCGATGCGGGTGGTCTGGAAACGGCTGCTGAAGTGGGTGGCGCGCTGGCTGCCAGGATTCGGCGTACGCATCACCCTTCTGCGCGCCTGCGGCTTTCGCATCGGCCGCGACGTGTACATCGGCGAGGAGCTGCTGGTGATCGAGGAGCTCTCCGATTTTTCCGAGAAGCTGGTGATCGGCGACCGGGTGGCGATCGCGCCACGGGTGACGCTGGTGACGTCGTCGGACGCCAACTTCTCGCGGCTGATGGAGCGATTGAAGCCGATCCGCGGGCGCATCGTGATTGGGGACGACGCCTGGATCGGCACGGGGGTGATCGTTCTGCCCAACGTGACCATCGGCCGCGCGGCCATCGTCGGCGCCGGCGCGGTGGTCACGCGCGACGTTCCCGACGAGGCCGTGGTTGCCGGCGTGCCGGCGCGGGTGATGATCCCGCGTCCCGGCGCGTGAGCGAGGATGGTGTGCGCGTCTGGGTCGACGTGGAAAACGCGCCGCAGGCGTGGTTCTTTCGTCCCCTGCTGCCGGCGCTGCGGGCGCGCGGCGCGGAGGTGGTGGTCACCGTGCGCGACTACGGCGAAGCCGTCGGGCTGCTCTCGGCCGCCGGCGAGCCGTTCACGGTCATCGGCTCGGCGGCGAGTGGCTCTCGCTGGAGCCGGACGCTGGCGGTAGCCGGCCGCGCCGCGGCCCTGGCGCGCTTCGCTCGCGGCCGCCGCCTCGACGTGGCCGTCAGCCACGGCGTGCGGCCGCATCTGGCGGCGGCGGCGTTGCTGCGGATCCCCTGCCTCACGGGCTACGACTACGAGCACGCTTCCAAGCTGCTGGTCCACCGCCTCGCCTGCGAGGTGCTGGTGCCGCGGGTTCTGCTCGAACGGCACCTGCAACGCGTCGGCGCCGACGTGCGCAAGGTGACGGCGTACGAGGGATTCAAGGAAGAGGTCTACCTGACCGAGTTTCGCCCCGACGATGGCATCTACGCCGCGCTGGGTCTCGACCCCGCGCTCCCGGTGATCACCGTGCGGCCCCCGTCCTTTCACGCCCACTACGCCAGCCGTGAGGGCAACGCGCTCTTCTTCGACGTGCTCCGCGTTCTGCGCGAGGAGCCGGCACGGCAGATCGTCGTGACCGCGCGCGATGCCGCGCAGCGGGCGCAGGTGGCCGCGGCGTGTCGCGGCGACGGCCGCGTCGTCCTCCCCGAGCGTCCGGTGGACGGGCTCAACTTGATCTGGCACTCCGATCTGGTCATCTCGGGCGGGGGAACGATGGCGCGGGAGGCGGCTCTTCTGGGAGTGCCGGCGGTGAGCATCTTCGGCGGCCCGCTCGGCGTGGTGGAGGGGTATCTGGAGGAGACCGGACGCTTGCGCCGGATCCGGAACTCGCAGGAGCTACGGCCGCTGCCGTCGCCGCGGTCACGAGCGCAGCGGCCACTGCCGCCGCCGCGCGTCGATCTCGTCGACTTCCTCACCGAGCGGATCCTGTCGCATGGTTAGGGCGGCTGTGGCGAGCGGGGGAAAGGCACGAAGAGACCGCGGCACGGCGCCGTTTCGCTCGCCCCGGCGCAACACATTCGCCGGGTTCTGGAAGCTGCGTGCGGCAACGGAGCTGGTGCCGCCACCGGCGCCGCCGGGAGAGGCGAGGCTGCGCCGCTTCGCCCCCGATTCCTTCCTGTTCGGGGCCTGCGCCGCCGACTGGGACGGCCAGGTGCCGCCGCCCGGCCGGCTCCCCTTCGATCCCGACGAGGTGTTCGAGAACTATCTGTGCGAGCGCTATGCCGGCGCGCCGGCCGCGCTGCGTGGGGCGTACTATCGGGTGCGGCCGCTGGTGCCGATGCGGGTGCGCCGGGCTCTGCAGCGCTGGCACGGCCGGCGCCAGGACGTGAATCGCTTTCCGCGCTGGCCGCTCGAGCTCAGCCTGATCCGCTTTCAGCAGCTCGTGCTCGGCGCGCTGCTGCACGACGTCTCCGAGCTGTCCTACGTCGGGTTCTGGCCCGGGAGACGGGACTTCGCGCTGGTGTTGACCCACGACGTCGACAGCGCGGAGGGCTTTGCGCGCATCGAGAGCGTGGCGCAGGTCGAGCGCGACCTCGGCCTGCGCTCCGCCTGGTTCGTGGTTCCCGAGCTCTACCCGGTGGACTGGGACTACCTGGCGCGACTGGCCGAGGACGGTTTCGAGATCGCCGTCCACGGCCTGCACCACGACGGCCGTCTGTTCGCGTCGCGCGAGATCTTCGCGTCGCGATTGCCGCGTATCGAGGAGTACGTGCGACGTGCGGGTGCGGCCGGATTCCGCAGCCCGGCGACGCTGCGGCGGGCGGAGTGGCTAGCCGAGATCGCCGTCGACTACGACGCCTCGTACTTCGACACCGATCCGTTCGAGCCGCAGCCGGGCGGCACCTGCAGCTGGTTTCCGTTCTTCCTCGGCTCGCTGGTGGAGCTGCCCTACACGTTGCCGCAGGACTTCACCCTGTTCGAGAAGCTTCGGCTCGACGCGGCGTCCCTGTGGCTTGCGAAGCTGGAGTCCATCGAACGCCATCGGGGGATGGCGCTCTTTCTCACCCATCCGGACTACCTCGACCGGCCGGAGCGGGTCGACGCCTATCGCCGCGCCTTGCAATGGGCGGTCAAAAGGGCAAACTGCTGGCACGCGTTGCCGCGGGAGGTGGCGAGTTGGTGGCGCGCACGTGAGGCGGCGAGCTGGCGGGTAGACGGCACGATCGGGACTGCGGAGCAGTGGCAGCGATGGGAGAGCGATCTGCGAGCGGGCGAAATCCGCCGGCACGGAACGGAGCTGGTTTGGTAGCCCGGCGGCGGCCGGCGAATATGCCGTACGTCCACCCGCAGGCGTTGGTGGAAACGCGCACGATTGGGCCGCGCACGCGCGTGTGGGCGTTTGCGCACGTGCAGGATGGCGTCTTTATCGGCGCCGACTGTAACATCGGCGATCACTGCTACATCGAATCCGGCGTCGCCATCGGCGACGGCGTCGTCGTCAAGAACGGGGTGTCGATCTGGGCGGGACTGACGATCGAGTCCGGGGTATTCATCGGCCCCAACGTCGCCTTCACCAACGATCTGCGGCCGCGCAGCCGCGTTCGCCGCGACCTTTGCCGCACCGTGATTTGCGAAGGGGCGAGCATCGGCGCCAACGCCACGTTGCTGAGCGACATCGAGATCGGCCGTTATGCCCTGGTCGGCGCCGGTGCCGTCGTCACCAGGTCGGTGCCGCCGTTCGCCGTGGTGACCGGCAACCCCGCCCGTGTCCGCGGGGCGGTCTGCCGCTGCGGCGCCACGCTGCGTTTCGT
>CAZYMF010000021.1:14441-40070 GCA_964648215.1 uncultured Binatia bacterium (SeqCode)
CAGTACGAAGAGCTGCGCGAGGAGATCGACGCGGCCATCGCGCGCACGCTGCGCACCTCTCAGTTCATCGGTGGCGAGGAGGTGCGCGGTTTCGAGGCCGAGTTCGCCGCCTACTGCGGCACCCGCTTTGCGATCGGCGTCGGCAACGGCACCGATGCCCTGCGGCTGGCGCTGCAGGCTCTCGACATCGGCGCCGGCGACGCCGTTCTCACCGTGCCGTTCACCTTCGTGGCCACGGTGGAGGCCATCTTTCAGGCGGGGGCGCAGCCGGTGTTCGTGGACATTGCCGACGCGGACTTCAACATGGACGTCGAGGCGGCCGAGCGCTTCGTGCGGGAGCGAACCGAGGAGCGCGGGGGCCGACGGGTGCTGCAGGCGGGCGGTGCCGTGCTGAAGGCCATCCTGCCCGTGCACCTGTACGGCTTGCCGGCCAACATGACGGCCTTACGGCGACTGGCCGGGCGCTACGGGCTGCGCGTCATCGAGGACGCGGCGCAGGCGGTGGGTGCGCGCTGCTGGGTCGACGGCCAGCCGCGGCGCGCCGGCAACCTCGGCGACGTTGCCGGCTTCAGTCTGTTCCCGGCCAAGAACCTCGGTGCCATGGGCGACGCCGGCGTGGTCACGACGAACGACCCGGCCATCGCCGAGCGTGTCCGTCTGTTCGCCGATCACGGGCAGAGCGAGAAGTACGTCCACGCGCTGGCCGACGGCGGCAACTCGCGCCTCGATGCCTTGCAGGCGGCGATCCTGCGCCCCAAGCTGCGCCGGCTCGATGCATGGAATGCCGCGCGCCGCACGTGGGCGCGCCGCTACGACGAGCGTCTGAGCGGCTTGCCGTTGCGGCTTCCGCGGGAGCCCGAAGGCCGTGAGTCCGTGTACCATCAGTATGCGGTACGCGTCGCCGACCGTGACCGGGTGCGCGAGGGCTTGCGCCGGCAAGGCGTGGCCACCGGCGTACACTACCCGATTCCGGTGCATCGGCAGAAGGGGTTTGCCGCCCTGGGACACGGCGAGGGCAGCTTCCCCGCGGCCGAGGCCTGCGCCCGCGAGGTGGTGTCGTTGCCGCTGTGGGCCCACATGAACGAGACGCACAGCGACGCGGTCATCGCCGCCCTGCGGCAGACGTGCGGAGGCTGAAGTCCCCCGTGCGCTCGGTCGTGGTCGTCGGTTCGGGAGACGAGGCGGCCGCTCTGGCGGACGAGGCGCGGGCGAGCGGGTTGACCGTCGCGGGGCCGCCGCAGACGCCCGCGGCGGTGGCGGACGATGCCGCCGCCATGGGCGCTGCCGACACCGTGCTCGTTTCATGCTCGCTGGCGTGCGAGGAAATGGCGCAGCTGTTGCTTTCCGTCACCGACCGCGGCGGCCGCGTGTGGCTGGAAGCGGCGGCGTCGCCGGATCTGGCCGATGTCCTGCCGGCGGTGGCGCTGGGGGGACGCACCGGCGTCGTGCTGTCGCCCCCCACCTCCGGCTCGCCCCTGCGCCGCGCGGCGGATGCGCTCGTGGCCGGTGCGGCTCTCGTGGCGTTGCTGCCCCTGCTGTTGCTTCTCGCCGCTCTCGTCAAGCTGTCCTCGCGCGGACCGGTGCTGCACCGGGCGGTGGTGGTCGGACAAGACGGGAAATCATTCCCGTGGTACAAGTTCCGCACCATGCGGCTGGAAGGCGAAGACGAGGTGCGTCGCGGGCGCGAGTTTGCGCAGTACGTGGAGGGGGGGCAGGGACGGGCGAAGATTCTCGACGAGTCGCGCGTGACGGCGGTAGGCCGGGTGCTGCGGCGCCACAGCCTCGACGAGTTGCCGCAGCTGTGGTCGGTGCTGCAGGGAAACATGACCCTGGTGGGTCCGCGGCCGTGCCTGGTCTACGAGTACGAGCTGCTCAAGCCGTGGCATCGGCGCCGGTTCGCGGTGCGGCCGGGGCTGACCGGCCTGTGGCAGGTGCGCGGCCGCGGCCGGGTGCGTGCCGACGAGATGGCGTTCATGGACATCGGCTATGCTCTCGGGCGGACGTGGTGGACGGACCTGCGACTTCTGTGGGAGACGGTACGGGTGGTCCTGAGCGGACGAGGAGCCGGGTGATGCGCGAGATCGTCGTCGGGGTGATCGGATGCGGCTATTGGGGACCCAATGTCCTGCGCAGCTTCGCCGCGGTGCCCGGCTGCCGCGTCAAGGTTGCCGCCGATCGCAAGCCGGGACGCCTGCGCTTCGTTGGCGAGCAGTTTCCCGCGGTCGCTCTGTCGCCGGACGCCGAAGTGATTCTAGAGGATCCCGAGATCGACGTCGTCTGCGTCGTGACGCCGGTGTCGACGCACCATCCGCTGGCGCTGGCGGCCCTGCGCGCGGGCAAGCACGTGTTCATCGAGAAGCCTCTGGCGGCGAGCGCGGCGGAGGGGCAAGAGATCGTCCGGCTCGCCGCGCAACGGGGATTGGCGGTCGGCGTGGGTCACCTCTTCGAGTACCACCCGGCGGTGACGGCGGTGCGCCGGGCCATCGCCGACGGTGCCATCGGCGAGCTCGCCTACATGGATGCGGCGCGCATCAACCTCGGTCCACCGGCCTCCGAGGTCAACGTGCTCTGGGATCTGGCGCCGCACGACCTTTCGATTCTGATCGCCCTGGCCGGCTGTGCCCCCGAGGCGGTGTCGGCGTTCGCCGGCAGCTACGTGCGCGACGGCATGATCGACGCCGCTCACCTGCACCTCGCCTTTCCCGGCGGCCGAATGGGGCACATCCACGTCAGCTGGCTGTCGGCGCACAAGACGCGACGCCTGTGGGTGATGGGAACGCGCGGGTCGATCCTCTATGACGACACGGCGGCGGACAAGGTGCGCATCTTCGACGAAGGCTTCGACAGCCGTATCGGCGCGAGCGACCACGACGCCCACACCTTGTTCTACCGGCCGGCGAAGGTGGAGGTGCCGGTGCTGGCAACGGACGAGCCGCTGCGACTGGAGTGCGAGGAGTTCGTCCGTGCGGTGCGCGCCGGTACCGCACCGCGCGCCGACGGAGCGAGCGGGCTGCGCGTGGTGCGCGTGCTGACCGCGGCGGGCCTGTCGCTGGCGCGAGGGTCGACGGCGGTGGCGCTGGCGGAGGTGTGAATGCGGGCGCTGGTCACCGGCGGGGCGGGCTTCATCGGCTCCCACATCGCCGATCGCCTGCTGGCAGAGGGGCTCGAGGTGCGCATCCTCGACAGCTTGCAGCCGCGCGTGCACCCGCTCGGCAAGCCTCGCCACGTGCCGGCCGCGGCCGAGTTCATACAGGGAGACGTTCGCGACAAGGAGACGTTGCGGCGCGCGCTGCGCGGCGTCGACGTGGTCTACCACGAGGCCGCCTACCAGGACTACATGCCCGATTTCAGCACCTTCCTGTCGACCAACGCGGTCAGCACGGCGTTGATCCTGGAGATCCTGGTCGAGGAAGGCTGGCCGCTGCGCAAGCTGATCGTGGCCTCGTCGCAGGCGGTGTACGGCGAGGGGCGCTACCGCTGTGCGCGGCACGGCGAGTTTCAGCCCCTCGGGCGGGACCCGAAAAGGCTTGACGCCGGCTGTTGGGAGGTGGTCTGTCCTCGTTGTGGCGAGACGGCGGAGGCCCTGCTCCTCGAGGAGAGCCACCACAACCCGTGCAATGCCTACGCCGTCTCGAAGCTGGCCGAGGAGCTCGCCGCGATTCGCCTCGGCCAGCTGTACGGAGTTCCGACGGTGGCGTTGCGCTACTCGATCACGCAGGGGCCGCGGCAGTCGCTGTTCAACAGCTACTCGGGGATCTGCCGCATCTTCTGCTCGCGCCTCCTCCATGGGCAGCCGCCGGTGCTCTTCGAGGACGGGCAGCAGCGGCGCGACTACGTCCACATCGCCGACGTGGTCGAGGCCAACTGGCTGGTGCTGAACGATGCGCGGGCGGACTTCCTCGCCTTCAACGTCGGCAGCGGCGGGGCGACGACGGTGCTCGAGTACGCCCAGGCGTTGATCCGTAAGCTCGGCCGGGACGTCGAGCCGGAGGTGCCGGGCGAGTATCGGCTGGGGGACAACCGCCACAGCGTGTCGAGCATCGCGGCACTCTCGGCGCTCGGCTGGCGGCCACGACGCACGCTCGACGACATTTTCGGTGACTATCTCGCCTGGGTGAGCGAGCAGGGTGAGATCGGGGCCTACTTTGCGGAAGCCGATCGGCAGATGCGGGCTCACGGCGTGGTGCGCCGGGCGGCCGTGGGGGCGCCGGGATGAACGACCGCGCCCGCGAGTGGCGACAGGCGCTGTTCGTCGGCGCCCTGGTGCTCGGCGACGTCGTCGACATCTTCGCCTGCTTCGTCACCGCCTACTGGCTGCGCTACCGGGCCCCCGGCATCGGTGAGATCGGCGCCGGACCAGGCATTCTCGCCTATGCCCAGGCGGTGCTGCTGGTGAGCGGGATGTGGCTGGCGATTTTCGCCTACTTCGGCCTCTACGAGCTGCGCCGCGGCTGGCGCATCAGCGACCTGCTGTTCACCGGCCTGACCGCGGTCAGTCTCGGCATGATCTTCTTTGTCGCGCTGTCGTACCTACTGAAATGGTTCTTCTACTCGCGCCTGCTGCTCGGCTATCTCTGGCTCACCAACATCGTCGCCGTGGTGCTGGTGCGGCTCGTCATGAAACGGGTGCTCATGTGGGCGTACCGGCGGGGCATCGGCGTGCGCCGGATGGTGGTGGTGGGCGACACCGAGGCCGCGGCCAGCCTGGTGAAGACGGTCTCGCTGCATCCCGAGCTAGGGTACCGTGTCGTCGGTGCGTTGCGGCAGGAAACGGCCGAAGGTGGTCGCCCGGGCGGCGATTGCCTGGGGTTGCGCGATACGCTGGCGCTGCTCGAACGCGAGCACGTGCGCGACGTCGTTTTGACCGTGCCCGTGGGGCGGAACGAGGAGATCCGGGAGTTCATCACCGCCTGCCAGACCGGCGGGATCGAGGTGCGACTGGTGCCCGATCTCTACGAGCTCTATTCGACCACGATGCACCTCGACGGCATCGAGGGCATTCCCCTGCTGGCCTTCCGCCAGGCGTCGCTGCGGGGTTGGGAGCGCGGCGCGAAGAGAGTGCTGGAGGTTGCCACCGCGGCGGTTTTTCTGGCCCTCTCCTGCCCGCTGTGGCTGACCCTGGCCGCGCGGCGGCGCCGGCGCGGGCAGACGGTGCTGGAATGGCACCGGCGGATCGGGCGCATGGGGCGGCCATTCCTGATGGTGCGCTTTGCCGCTGCGCCCGCGGCGGCCGGAGCGGGGTGGCTCGAACGGTACAGTGTGAGCGAGCTGCCGCAGCTGATCAACGTGCTGCGCGGCGAGATGAGCCTGGTCGGGCCGCGTCCGGAAGGACCCGAGCGCGCCGCGCGCTACAGTGCCTGGCATCGGCGGCGTTTGCTCGTTCCCCCCGGTATCACCGGCCTGGCGCAGGTCAACGGCCTGCGTGGCTTCGATTCCACCGACGAGAAGACACGCTTCGACCTGCAGTACATCGAGCGGCAGTCCCTGCTCTTCGATCTGAAGATCCTGCTGCAGACGGTGTGGACGCTGGCGCAGCGCGGGCGGGGAAATCGGGCGGCACCGCTGGCCGGCTCCGAGCCCTCGCCCGCGGCGCGAACCTCCGAGGGGCGGGTGGAAGTGCCGCGGCGACCGACCACGGGCAGTGAGCCATGCTGATCGTCCGGACGCCCGTGCGGGTGAGCTTCGCCGGCGGCGGCACCGATCTGCCCGCCTATTACCTGCAGCACGACGGCCTAGTCATCAGCACGACGATCAACAAGTATTTCTACACCATCCTCACCGAGCGCGACGACGACAATGTCCAGGTGATCTCGGCGGACCTGCAGACGATGACCAACGTGGCGCGACTGGACGAGCTGCCGGTCGGTCACGGTGAGCTCGACATTCCGCTGCAGGTGTTGCGGCAGTTTCGCACGCCGCGGGGGTTGAACCTGTTCCTGGCCTCCGAGGTGCCGCCGGGAACGGGATTGGGATCGTCCGCCTCCGTGTGCGTCAACGTCATCAAGGCCCTCAGCACTCATCTCGGCTCGTCTCTGAGCCGGACCGAGCTGGCCGAGCGCGCCTTTCACATTGCCAGCGAGGTTCTGGGCAAGCCGGTGGGGAAGCAGGACGAGTACGCGGCGGCGTTCGGGGGGTTGAACCTGTTCCGCTTTACCCGAACGGGGGTACAGGTCGAGCCCGTCCGGCTCGACAGTGACACCCTGCGGGCGTTCGAGCAGCGCCTGCTGCTATTCTTCACCGGTAGCGCCCGCAACTCCGAGGCCATCTTGCGCGAGATGGACGACGCCATGCGGGGCTCGGCCGCCAGCATGGGAACACCCGACGGCTTGCGCCAGGTCGCCGAGGAGTTCCACGACAACTTGCTGCGCGGTCACCTCGACGACTGCGGCCGCCTGCTCCACGAGGAGTGGCAGGTGAAGAAGCGCTGGTCGCCGCGAATTTCCTCGCCGCAGATCGACCGGCTCTACGAGACGGCCCGGGCCGCCGGCGCCATGGGAGGTAAGATCACCGGAGCCGGTGGCGGGGGTTTCTTGCTTCTCGATTGCCCCGTCGATCGCCAGGCGCCGCTGCGGGAAGCCCTGTTGGCGGCCGGGGCGCGCGAGATGTCGTTTGCCTTCGATGATCAGGGGGCCAAAGTCGTCTACAATGACCCGTTCTTCGATGCCAGCGGCCGGGGCGGCAGCCTCTGGCGCTTCGTGCGGCTGGCGGGCGATGGCCTCGAGGCGGTCTGAAACGTTCATTTTTGTCTTTTTAGGCTTTGCAATTTGCCCGCGCTTTCAGTAGGTTGTGGCGCGCTCTCACCAGGGGGTGTTGGCGGCTGACCTGAGTGTGCGGTCCTGGCGGTCGATCGACGGGAAAGGAGTGGTCAATGCGTAGGTGGAAGGGAAGCACGGTTCTCTTGGGCGCATGCGGGCTTACTGCGATCCTCGGACTGCTGGCCGGCGGTGCTCGCGCCGACGTGGTGACGGAGAAGGGCGCTTCGATCCTGGTCTTTCCCAAGGTCATTGCCAACGGCGATTTCGACACCGTCATTCAGATCTCGAACATCGCCAACAACCTGGTCCACGCCCGCTGCTTCTATGTCGATGCACAGCTTCCTCCTGGCTGCGATACCCAGAACGACACCGTGGGCTGCACCCCGCTGTGGAGCGAGACCGACTTCGAGATCTGGCTGACCAAGCAGCAGCCGACGCACTGGCGGGTTTCCCACGGCCGGCCGGTCGATCCTACCGACAACTATGCGTTCAATGTCACCTTTGGAGCGTTCAATCAGCTGGCGGGACCGGCCCACGTAATGGTGCCGTTCGACGGCGCCGGCCTCGATCCCGGCGCGATTCCGCCCACTCCGGAAGGCTTCACCGGCGAGCTCAAGTGCGTCCAGGTGATGGCGGACGGCACGCCGATCGGCGCCAACAGCCTCAAGGGCGAGGCGACGCTGGTCACCATCGCCGGTCCCGACACGGGTGACGTGAGCAAGTACAACGCCATCGGTATCCAGGGTACCGAGGCGGCGGCCGCGACCTGCGGCGATCCGACGCAGGACTGTTTCCTGCAGCTCAACAATCCTCGCGGCACGACCGACGGCGAGTACAACGCCTGTCCGGCCACCCTGGTGCTCAACCACCTCGCCGACGGTGCCAGCGACCCGGTTACGGGCGGGCCGACTTCGACGCAGTTGACGCTGGTGCCATGCTCGGAGAACTTCCAGACGCAGACGCCGAGCAGCGTCGTCGTGCAGTTCCTGGTCTACAACGAGTTCGAGAATCGATTCTCGACGAGCACGACGGTCACCTGCTGGGCGAACATCTACCTCACTGACATCGACAGCCCGAACAATCCGGACCTCTCGGTCTTCTCGTCGAACATCCTCGGCACCACGGTGGCGCAGACGCGGATGAATCCAGCCGATCCGACCGACGGCACCTTCAACGGGGCCGTGATCGGCGTGGCTGAGACCTATCGCAACGGCTCAAGCGGTCCCTACGTGGCCAGGACCGCGCAGGCGCTCCACACCGAGGGGGACCGTTTCACGGGGACCAATGGCGGCGCTTTCGACCAAATTGTCCTGCCTCGGCTGTTCTAGGGTCCCTCAGGGAGGCCGCGTGGGTAGTTATTTTGACGGTGACTTTTGCTTCGCTTGCGGCATGATGGTAAAGGAAGTCGCCTGTAAGCGGCGTTTTGGGTCCTGGGAACAAGGAGGGGACGGGGTGAAATCGGAGAGCGGACTGTCTCTGAATTCGTGCCATGCGGCGTGAAAATCTTGGCGGCGAGGGTCGCCGCCTCGTGAGAACATCAGATATACCTTGACAATGTGCTTGGTTTTTGAGTATGTACGGGACCGCTTTCGCCGGGCTCTCGGGGGGCGCTTCGGTGGAGCACCAACGAGCGCGAGGAGTGTGGCATGAGTCTCGGTCGACTGGAAAGGAGGAGGGCAATGCGTACGGTGAAGTGGAATGCGTTTCTCTCGGGCCTCTGCGGCTTCGCAGTGGCGCTGGGAGTGCTGGCGGCCAGCGCTCATGCTGACGTCGTGACGGAGAAGGGGGCGTCCATCTTGGTCTTCCCCAAGGTGATCGCCAGCAGCGCCCAAGGCGTCGATACCGTCATTCAGATCACGAACATCGCCAACAACATGGTCCACGCTCGTTGCTTCTACGTCGATGCCCAGCTTCCTGAGGGCTGCACCATCCAGAACGACACGGTGGGTTGCACTCCGCTCTGGAGCGAGACCGACTTCGAGATCTGGCTGACCAGGCAGCAGCCGACGCACTGGCTGGTCTCCGCCGGCCGTCCGGTCGATCCGACCGACAGCTTTCAGCAGCCTCCGACGAACGGAGCCGGTCTCGATCCGGGTTCCGTTCCGCCCACGCCGCAAGGTTTCACCGGCGAGCTCAAGTGCGTCCAGGTGATGGCCGACGGCACGCCGATCGGCGCCAACAGCCTCAAGGGCGAGGCGACTCTGGTTACCGTCAGCGGTGCCAACACGGGCGACGTGAGCAAGTATAACGCCATCGGTATCCAAGGTACTGAGGCGGCGGCCGCGACCTGCGGTGATCCGACCCAGGACTGTTTCCTGCAGCTCAACAACCCCCGCGGTACGACCGACGGCGAGTACAACGCCTGCCCAGCGACCCTGGTGCTCAACCACCTTGCCGTCGGTGCCGACGATCCGATTACGCAGCAGCCGGCTAACACTCAGCTGACGCTGGTGCCGTGCTCGGAGAACTTCCAGACCCAGACGCCGAGCAGCGTCGTCGTTCAGTTCCTGGTCTACAACGAGTTCGAGAATCGATTCTCGACGAGCACGACGGTCACCTGCTGGGCGAACATCTACCTCACTGACATCGACAGCCCGAACAATCCGAACCTTTCGGTCTTCTCATCGAACATCCTCGGTAGCACGGTGGCGCAGACCCGCATGAATCCGGCCGATCCGACCGATGGCACCTTCAACGGAGCCGTGATTGGTGTCGCCGAGACGTATCGCGCGGGTGGGGCCGGTTACGCGGCCAGGACCGCGCAGGCGATTCACACCGAGGGGGATCGTTTCACGGGGACGGACGGCGGCGCCTTCGATCAAATCGTGCTGCCGCGTCTGTTCTAGCGATGGCGTCTCGGAGCGGAGAAAAGGCAATGGCTGGGTTCTCCATTACAGCTGAAAGGAGAAGGGCAATGGGTACGGTGAAGCGGAATCCTTTTCTCGCGGGGATGGCCGTCGTCCTCGGCGGGGTGATGCTCGTCGCCAACATCGCGTCGGCCGAGCTCGGATCGGACAAGGCTGGGGCCATCCTCGTGTTTCCCAAGGTGGTGGCCAACAGCCTCGTAACCCCCATGGTCGATACCGAAATTCAGATCAGCAACACCTCTGATCATCAGATCGCGGTGCGCTGCTATCTGGTGAATGCGAACTCGCACTGCTCCAACGCGGGCGCCCCCGGCAGCGGGTTTACCGCTCCGCTGGTTTGTTCCACCAACTCGGACTGCAATGGCGGCGGCATCACGGGCGGCATCTGCGTTCCGGCCTGGAACGAGCAGGACTTCCGCTTCTCGCTCACGCGCCGCCAGCCGATCATCTGGCGCCTGAGTGAGGGCATGTCCACCTTCCCGCTCGACGGCGCGATCCACGTCGGCCCCGTCGACAACGATCCGAACCTCCCGTCCGCCCTGCAGGGGCAGCCGCAGGTCAACATCGACAGCAACATCCCGCCGGCTCCGGAAGACCCCTTCACCGGCGAGCTCAAGTGCGTCCAGGTCGACCTGGCCAGCGAGCAGCCCTCGCCGGGAACGGATCCCGACAACAACTTTGCCGGCGATCTGGCCGGGGTAGCCACCATCGTCACGACCGACGGCACCAACGTCGACGCTCGCTCGTACAACGCGATCGGCATCCAGGCCATTGCCGACGCCTTTCCGACCGACGGCAACACCCTGCGCCTGGGCACGGACGGCCAGTACGACGGCTGCCCGAGCATCCTGATCGTGGATCACTTCTTCGACGGCGCGCAAGATCCGGCCACCGGCGGTTCTTCGATCAACTCGACCTTGACCCTGGTGCCGTGCTCGGAGAACTTCTTCCTGCAGAACGGGGGAAGAGTGTCGACGGTGGCTCAATTTCTGATTTTCAACGAGTTCGAACAGCGATTGTCCACGAGCCAGACGGTCAAGTGTCTGTCGAGCAAGCCCCTGACCGATATCTCTAGCGTCTACGACGTCGGCGTCCAGGGGACTCTCACCGGACAGACCCGCGTCCGCGCGGTTGACGGGAACGACCCGACCCGCGGCGACGGTCTGCTCGGCCTCCTGGAGGAAACTCACTCGGACGGGATCACCCGCTCCGCCGCGGTCAACCTCCACCAGACCGGCATCCGGTTCAACCCGGACTTCATCGTCCTGGCGCCGCCGCAGTGAGCTGGCGGTCGTAAGTTCGCAACGGAAGAGCCGAGCGAGAAATCGCTCGGCTCTTTTTTTGCCCTGCATCCGGCCCTGGGGGCGTTTCCGATGGACGATCGGCCATGGTTCGCGCTAGCATTCCCGCCTTCCGATGATCTGGCAGCGGTTGACGCCGTTCCGAATCGCCCTCCTGCTCGGGCTGGCCCTAGCCGGCCTGCGCCTGGTCGGCGTGCGTTATCTCGAGCTCATCGACGTGCGCGCGGTGGACTATCGCCTGATCGCGCGCGGCGTGGAGCCGGCGAGCCCCGACATCGTCATCGTCGCGGTGGACGACGGTAGCATCCAGAAGCTGGGACGCTGGCCCTGGTCGCGCGGGCGCATGGCGGAGCTGGAGTCGAAGCTGACGGCCGCGCAGCCGGCTGTCATCGGCTACGACATCGTGCAGTCGGAGAAGACGGCCCCGATTGATGTGAAGGAGCTGCGGCGCCGGCTGGGAACAGTGGACGCGGCGACGTGGAAGGCCCTGTCGGCGGCTTTGCCAGGCGGCGGGGAAGAGGAGCTGGCGGCGGCCATTCGCGCCTCCGACCGCACCGTGCTCGGTTATTTTTTCGATTTCGACGGACGACCCAATGCCCCCGGGGAGGTGTCGTTCACCGGTTACAATACGATCCAGCACACCAAGAGCCACCGTGGCGAGAGGCACATACCTGCGGCCGTCAGCGCGACGCTGAACCTGCCGCCGCTGGCGGCCGCGGCGCGCGGACAGGGGTACTTCAACTTCATTCCCGACCGCCTGGACGGATACTATCGGCGGGTGCCGTTGGGAGTCCGCTTCGAGGACAACATCGCGGTGCCGTTGTCGCTGGCCATGCTGCGCGTGTACTGGCCGCGGCGACAGCTGGCGATTCGCTTCGCCGACTTCGGCGTCGAGTCGGTGCACGTCGGCGACCTTCCCATTCCGGTGGCCGAAGACGGGCAGATGCTGATCAACTATCGCGGGCCGCGACGCACCTTCCGCTATGTTTCGGCGGCGGACGTGCTGGCCGGCGCGGTCGACCCGGCCCTGTTGCGTGGCAAGCTGGTGCTCGTCGGGGTGACGGCCGTGGCCGTGGCCGATCGGCGCGCGACGCCGTTCGATGGCGATCTGCCCGGGGTGGAGATCCATGCCAACGTGCTGGACAACATCCTGCGGGACGACTTCATTCAGCAGCCGAAGTGGATCGTCGTGCCCGAGCTGGTGGTCATTCTAGCGCTGGCGCTGCTCCAGGGGCTGATTCTGCGCTACGCGCGCGGCGTCCTGGGGGTGCTGGTGGCGGCCGGGCTGATGGCCGGCTATCTCGGCGGTAGTCAGTGGCTCTTCGTCACCTATGGGTTGCCGCTCAGCCTGGTGTACCCGATCCTGGCCGTGGCGCTGACCTACACGGGAATTTCGCTGCAGCACTACGTCACCGTGGACCGCGAGCGGCGCAAGACGCGCAAGACCCTCGAGCTCTATCTCAGCCCGTCGCTGGCGCGGCTGGTGAGCGAGCAACCCGACCGGCTCAAGCTCGGCGGCGAGAAGAGCGAGCGCACGGTGATGTTCTCCGACATTCGCGGCTTCACCAGCATCTCGGAACGGTTGGATCCGGAAACGCTGGTGGAGCTGCTGAACTCGTATCTCGGCGAGATGACCGAGGTGATCTTCTCGCAGGACGGCATGCTCGACAAGTACATCGGCGACGCCATCATGGCCGTGTGGGGTGCGCCGCTGCCGCAGGCGGATCATGCCGGACGCGCCTGCGCCGCCGCCCTGGCCATGCTCGACCGCTTGCGCGCGCTCGGCGCCGAGTGGGAGGGCCGTGGCTGGCCGCGGCTGAACATCGGCATCGGTCTCAACAGCGGGCCGATGGTCTTCGGCAACATGGGCTCGGCGAGCCACCTGAGCCTCACCGTGATCGGCGACGAGGTGAACCTGGGCTCGCGGCTCGAGGGGCTGTGCAAATACTATCATTGCGGCATCGTCGCCAGCGAGGCGACGGTGCGCCAGGCCGGAGAGGGGATCGTGCCCCGCGAGCTCGACCTGGTGCGGGTGAAGGGGAAGCTGCAGCCGGTCCGGATCTTCGAGATCCTCGGCCCGGGTACGGAACGAGAGCGCTGGGCGGAGCTGTTGGAGCATTTCAATGCCGGTCTGGCGGCGTATCGGGAACGACGCTGGGACGACGCGATGGCCACGTTCGGCCGCGTGCTCGAGCGCTGGCCCGAGGACGGTCCGGCGCGGCTGTACAGCGAACGCTGTCAGGAAATGATGCGGACGCCGCCCGGTGCGGATTGGGATGGTGTGACGGTGATGGAGGCCAAATGAAGCAAGATCCAGCCCTGCGCGTGCGTTTCTGGGGCGTGCGCGGCAGCTATCCGATGCCGGGCCCGTCGACGGCGGGCATCGGCGGAAATTCCTCGTGCGTCGAGGTTCGCAGCGCCGAGCACACGCTGATCTTCGATGCCGGCACCGGAATCATCGGGTTGGGGCGCGATCTGGTTCGCCGGCCGGGCGCTCCGGAGGTGAGCGTCTTTCTCAGTCACCTGCACCACGATCACATCGAGGGGCTGCGCTTCTTCGCCCCGGTCTACAGCCCGGAATGGCGCTGCCAGATCTATGGCTTCGGCAACGGCGCGCAGAGCCTGCAGCGCATCCTGGCCCGGCTGATGTCGCCGCGCTTTTTCCCGGTGGCGCTGGCGCAGCTGCCGGCGCGGCTGAACATTCACGGCCTGTCGCCGCGCGCGCGTCTCCGTTTCGGCGGAGCGCACCCGTTGGTCGTCGCCGCCCACTACAGCGGCGCGCATCCGAAGGTGGGGGTCATGCTCTACCGGATCACGTGCGCCGGCCGTTCGGTGGTCTACGCCACCGACGTCGAGGCGCCGCGCGGCGGTCACGACGACGTGGTCAAGTTCGCCGCCGGAGCGGACGTGCTGATCCACGACGCGCAGTACACGGACGACGAGTACCACGGCGGCCACCTCAACAAGGCGGGATGGGGGCACAGCACGGTGCGCATGGCGGCCGAAGCGGCGCGCGCGGCCGGTGTCAAAGAGCTGATCCTCTATCACCACGATCCCGAGCACGACGACGCCGAGGTGCGCCGTCTGGAGAAGGTCGCGCGGACGATCTTCCCCCGTTCCCGGGCCGCCTTCGAGGGAATGGAGCTGAGGTTGAAGCCTGCTTGAGTCGCTCCGCGACTGGCCGGGCGGCGCGTTGCTTCTTGCATTTGCCCGCCGGCGCCAGTAGGGAGGTCCCGCATGAAGCTGCAGGCTGTTGCGAAGGGGACCGCCAAGCTGGCGGTAACCGTCGCCATCTTTGTCGCCATCTTCGTCGAGATCGGTGGCGGCTACCGGCCCGTTGCCGTCGACCAGCTGAGCCAACCCGGAACCTTCGAGGCCTCCAACCCGCAGTACCCGGGAATCGTGGGCCGCGTGCGCGCGTGGGTCAGCGGCAGGCCGCTGCCTCCGGCGCGCACGCCGGTTAGCGAGGGCGACGTCTGCGAGGCGAGCCTCAATCGGCGCGTCTTCGTCCGTGTCGACGGGGTGCCGCGGCCCTTCAAGGCCTATTTGCACTGCCGCGGCGGCAAGCTGTCGCGCGCGTTCGTGCCGCGAAATGGTAAGTTCGTGCCGGTGCCGCTGAGCGAGGTCGGGGACACCGCCTACTTCCGTATCCAGGGCTTTCAAGTGGTACCGATCGAGCTGGCCGATCTCTGGCGGGAGATCCGCTCGCTGGATCTGCGGGTTTTCCTCGCCTGGTTCACCCTGGCCATCCTGGTCAAGCTGGTCGGCATCTTCGCCAACATCTGGCGCTGGCAGATCTTGCTCCGCGGCCAGGAAATCCGTCTACCCTATCGCTATCTGACGAGCACCTATTTCGTCGGCCGCTACTTCGGCATCGTCACCCCGTCGACCATGGGCCTGGACGGGTGGCGGCTGTACGACACGATCCGGATCACGCGCAGGCCGATCGAGTGCACCACCGTCCTCGCCGTCGAACGCGTCATCGGCATGGTGGGGCTGCTGGTCGTCATCCTGCTCTTCATGCCTTTTGCCGGTGCCATCACGCGCGGGCATTCCCTCGGCGAGCTGGTGGCGGCAATGAAGGTGCCGCTGGCCGGTGCCATCCTGTTCGCCGTTCTCGTGCTGCTGCAGCCCTCGTGGTTCAAGGGGATGCTCAACGTCGTGCCGTCGGCGCGGCTGCGCCGCTTCATGCAGAACGTCATCGAGGCCGCCGCGGCCTACTCTCGCCGCCGCTCCTACCTGCTGGCGGCCCTGGGCCTGGCCGTGGTCGGTCAGATCACGACCACCTTGATGTACTTCTGCAATGCGCTGGCGATTCAGAGCGGCAACGTGCGACCCCTCGAGGTTCTCTTCGCCAGCGCGGTGATGACTCTGGGCACCTTCATCCTACCGTCGGCCTCGGGAGAAGGCGTGCGCGAGGTCGTCTTCGTGTGGCTGCTCGGTTCCAAGACCGGCGCCGTCAAGGCGTTCCTCATCGGCCACCTCGGCTTCTGGATCGAGAAGCTGCCGCTGTCGATCCCCGGCGGCATCTTGCTCCTGCTGCAACAGGAGCCGGCGAAGGCCGTGACGCGCGCCGATCTCGAGCGGCTCAAGGCCGAGACGGCGGCCGAGACGACCTAATCGGCCCACACGGTCGGTCGCGTAGCGAGCTCGCCGAATCCTAGTCGGGAGCAAAGATCGACGAACTCTCGCCGGCGCACGCCGCGCCAACGAAGAGAGTCGAACGACTCGCTCACCGGGGCATCGAGGCGAAGCGTGGCGAGGACCTTGTAGAGAGCCGCGTCCGCCCGCTGCTCGTTCAGGGACAGCGCCAGCCGTTGCGCCTGTCGCGGTGTCACCGTCCACGTTCGCCAGTCGGGCGGAATCGCCTCGATCGTGCCGTAGGCGCGCAGCAGCGTCGCGGCGGATTTCGGCCCCCAGCCGCGAATTCCCGGGATGCCGTCGGCGTTGTCGCCCACCAGCGCCAGGAAGTCGGGAATCGACGCCGGGGGGACCCCGAACTTGTCCCGCACCGCGGCCTCGTCGTAGATCTTTTGTCGTGCCCGGTCGTAGGTCACCACGTGCTGGCCGACGACACACTGGGTGAGATCCTTGTCGGGGGAGAGGATGACGATCGGGTCGGCCGCGCCGTCGAAGCGCCCCGCCGCCGTCGCCAGCGCGTCGTCGGCCTCGAACTCCACCATCGGCCACACGACGATGCCGAGCGCCCGCAGGGCTTCTTCGGCCAGAGGGAACTGTGCCAGCAGGTCCGGGGCAATGCCTTCGCCGGTCTTGTAGCCGGCGAAGAGCCGGTTGCGAAACGACTCGATGACGTGGTCCGTGGCCGCGCCGATGTGGGTGACGTCCGGCTGCCGCAGCAGGGCCAGGGTCGACCCGATCAGTCCGCGGATGGCGCCCACCTCGCCCCCGTTCGGCGACCGCTCCGGCGGCATCGCGAAGTAGGCGCGGAACAGCTCGTAGGTGGCGTCGAGCAGGTGCAGGCTGGGCATGAACGAGACCGGCGCGGCCCGTGCTCAGGCGGCTTCGTCGAGCCAGGCACGGCCGAGAGAGAGCTTGCGCCCGCGGACGGTGGCGAGGACGTACGGGCCCTGCGGCAGGACGGCCACGTGAGGGTTCTGGCCACAGCGCGCCAGACTCTGCCGCAACGCCTCCTCGACGGAAGCGGCCGGGTCCACCAGCAGCCCGCGAATCGTCTCGGCCGGAAGGCCCGCCGTGACCAGCTTCACCTCGGCCTTGCGCCGGACCTGGCAGAGATGCTGGACCATCCACTGGTCGATGCTGAAGAAGCCCGGCGCGGTGATGCGGGCCATGAAATCGTCATTGCCGCGGGTCTCGCGCAGCAGGCGTTGGAACTCGGCGCTGCCGATACCCTCGCTGAGCGCCGCGGCCAGGACGATGGTGCCGCCACGACGCACGATGTTGAGCGCAGCGACCATGCCCTTGATCGACTGATAGTAGGTGTCGTCGAGCGGGTAGCCGCCGGCCGAGGCGATCACGATGTCGGCGGGCGCGTCGAGGTCGGCGCACACCTCCCGCTCGACGAAACGCATTCCGGCCTCGTGCGCCTTCTCGACGTCGCCGGCGAACACGCCGGTGAGCTGGCGAGCCCGGTTGATGCTCACGTCGACGAGGAAATCGACGTGCGTCAGGCGAACGATCTCGAGCAGGTCTTCGTGGAACGGATTGCCTTCGATGATGCCGGGGCCGACGTGACCCTCGAGCATGGCGGCTCCGTGGGCGCTGCGCATGGTGTCGACGCCGGCCAGACCGGGCGCCACGCCCTTGCGCCCGCCCGAATAGCCCGCCATCAGGTGCGGCTCGATGAGCCCTGTCACCACCTTGAGGTCGGCGCCGACGAAGCCGCGGTCGAGCCATATCTCCGTGCCGCGTCTGGTTCGTCCGAGGTGTACGTGCTCGTCGGCGTTGCGGGCGACGTGATTGCGGAAGCGGTAGCGCTCGACGATCTCGGCGCTGGTCATGGCGATCAGCTCGTCGCGAGTGTTCGGCCGATGCAGGCCGGTGGCGACCAGGATCTCGATCCGCTCGCGGGCGATGCCGGCGGCCTCGATCGTGCGCAGGATGGGCGGCAGGAGGAGCCCATTCGGCACCGGGCGTGTCTTGTCCGAGATCACGACGACCGCATCGCGTCGCCCCCGTGCCACCTCGGCCAGCGCTCGCGCTGCGATGGGACGAGCGAGAGCCTGCTCGACCGCGCCGAGAGGATCCGCAATCGGCTCGCCTTTCGACGGCTCGACGACGCTGACGCGCACGCTGTCGGGCAGCTCTACCGCGAGACCCTGGCGGCCGTAGTCGAGGCGGATGTTCATCCGGGATCGCTCCTATTCGTGTACCTTCACGTTTACCGACCCGATCGGATCGAGGCAAGGCGGCGCCCTCTTGCGTCCCGCGGGCATCCCGGGAAAGCTCCCTCCATGACCGTGCAAGACGTTCACGCCTCGGGAATCGTATGGGATCTCGCTGATCTCTACGCCGCGCCGGATGATCCCGCCCTGCGCGCCGATCTCGACGAGGCGACCAGGCGAGCGGCGGCCTTCGCCGAGAAGTATCGCGGGACGATCAACACCACGCCCGGACCCACACCCGAGTGGATCGCGGCGGCCGTCGCCGAGCTCGAGTCGATCTCCGAGCAGGCGGCGCGACCCGCGATCTACGCCGGCCTGTTGCACGCCGCGGACGTGCGCCCGCCGGCCCATGGCGCGCTGGTGGCCATGACCCAGGAGCGCGGCAGCGAGATCCGCAACCTGCTGCTGTTCTTCGATCTCGAATGGATCGCCCTTGCCGAGGAGCCGGCGCGGACGGTGATCGACTCGGAGCCGTGCCGCCGCTATCGCCATTTCCTGTCCACCGCCCGGCGCTATCGCCCGCACATGCTGAGCGAGGCGGAGGAGAAGCTGCTGGAGGACAAGGCCAACACCGGCGGCCGCGCGTTCTCCCGCCTCTTCGACGAGCTCTTGTCCTCGCTTCTCTTCGAGGTCGAGATCGACGGCGAAAAGCAGGCGCTGAACGAGAGCGCCCTGCTGGCGCTGCTCTACGATGGCCGCCGACCCCTGCGTCAAGCCGCGGCGCGCGCCCTCACCAAGGGCCTCGAGGCCAACGCCTTGGTGCTCACCTTCGTCTTCAACACCCTGGTCCAGGATCACGCCATCGACGATCGCCTGCGCTCCTTCCGCGATCCCATGGACGCGCGGCACCTGGCCAACGAGATCGACGCCGCTACGGTCGCGGCCCTGATGGAGGCCAGCGAGCAGGGGGGCGAGGTCGTGGCGGACTACTACGAGCTCAAGCGACGATTGCTCGGCCTGGAGCAGCTCTACGACTACGACCGCTACGCTCCGATCTTCCCCGAGAGCGCCGCCACCGGCTGGCAGGCGTGCCGGGAGCTGGTGCTGTCCGCGTATCACGATTTTTCCCCGCGCATGAGCGAGATTGCCGCCCTGTTCTTCGAGCGGCGGTGGATCGATGCCGAGCCGCGCGACGGCAAGCGGGGCGGGGCTTTCAGCGCCTCGACCGTGCCCCGTGTGCATCCCTACGTGCTGGTGAACTACACCGGACGCGCCCGCGACGTGATGACGGTGGCCCACGAGCTGGGGCACGGGGTGCACCAGTACCTCTCCCGCGACCACGGTTATTTCCAGAGCGACACCGCCCTGACCATGGCCGAGACGGCCTCGGTGTTCGGCGAGATGCTGGTGTTCGATCGCCTCCGCAGGATGGAGAGCGATTCCCGGGCCAAGCTGGCGCTGCTGTGCGGCAAGATCGAGGACACCTTCGCCACCGTGTTTCGCCAGATCGCCATGACCCGGTTCGAGCAGCACCTGCACGCCGCGCGCCGCCAGGAGGGCGAGCTGTCGTCGCCGCGGATCGGCGAGCTGTGGCTGCAGGCCAACGCCAAGGTGTACGGCAGCGGCGTTCGCCTGAGCGAGGACTATCGCTGGTGGTGGGCCTACATCCCCCACTTCATCCACTCGCCCTTCTACTGCTACGCCTACGGCTTCGGCGAGCTCCTGGTGCTGGCTCTGTACGAGATGTACCGGCACGAAGGAGCCGGCTTTGTGCCGAAGTACGTCGATCTGCTCGCCGCGGGCGGCTCGGAGGCACCGACGACGCTGCTGCAGCGCATCGGCGTGGACGTGACCCAGCCGTCGTTCTGGCAGCTGGGGCTGCGTCCGATTCGCGCCATGGTGGACGAAGCCAAGGCGCTGGCGGCCTCGCTCGCCTGAGGCGTTGACGGGAGCCTGTCCTTCGCACTATGCGAGCGGCCATGTCCTGGCACCACGCCATCGTCACCGGAGCGGCGAGCGGCATTGGTCGATGCTTTGCGGAAACACTGGCGGCGCGGGGCTGCGCCGTCGGCCTGATCGACGTTTCGTCCGACAACCTGTCGGCGACGACCGAGGCGATCCGTGCCCGCGGCGGGCGTGCGGAGAGTCGAGTCGCCGACGTCAGCGACGCCGAGCGGAGCGGGAAGGCGGTGAGCGAGTTGGCCGCGGAGCTCGGCGGGCTCGATCTGCTCGTCCACTGCGCCGCCATTCTCGGCCCCGGTCGTTGGCCCGAGCAGTCGGCCGCGAGCTTCGAGAGGGTGATTCGCGTCAATCTGCTCGGCACGGCAAATGTCTTGCGCGCCGCCCTGCCGGGATTGCGCCAATCCCGCGGCGCGGCCGTGTGCCTGGCATCGACGGCGGCGATTCATGGCTGGCCGGGACTGGGGGCCTATGCGGCGACGAAGTTCGGGGTCGCCGGATTCTGCGACGCCGTCCGCCCGGAGCTGGCCCGCGAAGGCGTGCGGCTGACGACGGTCTTCCCTCTGCTGATCGACACGCCGCTGCTGCACGCGGCGGATATTCCCCCGATCCTGAAGCAGGGACGGCGACTGCCGGCGCAGGTCGTGGTGAACAAGACACTGGCTGCGGTGGCACGGCGGCGCACGCGGGTGTTCATCCCGGGCAGCGTTCGCGTGATCGCCGCCCTGCACGGGCTGGCGCCCTCGCTGCTGGATTGGTACGGGCGGCGCTTCTCGTCGTGACTAGGGATTGAAGCCGAGACGTTGCGACAGCTCCCCCGCCGCCTGCGTCACCAGCGGGACGATCTCCTTCTGCACCCGTTCCTCGGCAAGGCGGTAGGCGGGACCGGAGATGGCCACGCTGCCGACGACGTTGCGCGTGTAGTCGTGCACCGGGGCAGCCACCGCGTAGACCTCGGCGACGTGCTCGCCTTGCTCGACGGCGTAACCCTGCGCCGCGGCCTGCTTGAGCTGAGCGAGGAGCGCGGCGCGATCGGTGACGGTCCGATCGGTGAACTTGGTCAAGCTGTCGGGAAGAAGCTGCCGTGCCTCGTCCTCGGACGAGAAGGCGAGGTAGACCTTGCCGATCGCGGTGCAGTACAGCGGCAACGCCTCTCCGATGCGGGAAACCAGACGCACCGGCTGATCGGACTCGACCGCGTCGAGAGGCACGGCGCAACCGCGCCGCAGCACCGCCACCGTGGCCGTCTCGTGCGCGGCGTGGGCCACCCGTTCGAGGATCGGCCGCGCCTGGCGCAGGAGCCCGATCTGACCGAGATAGTTCTGTCCGATCTGCAGACAGCGGATGCCGAGCCGGTAGTTGTCGGTCGCCTTGTTCTGCTCGATGTAGCCGCGCGCCTCGAGAGTCGCCAGCAGGCGGAAGACGTTGTTCTTGTGCAGCTTGAGCCGCTTGCTGAGCTCGGTCACCCCAAGCTCGTCCCGTTCGCCGTCGAACTGCTCGATGACGTCAAGGGCGTGAGACACCGACTGGATGATGTAGTTCGTCTTTTCGCGTCGCAACGTTCCACTCCTGAAAAGACGTTTTACCTAAACGCTGACCCCCGGGAAGTCAAACGTTGCCGCCAAAGAGGACCCAAAACCTTGCAATGGCGACCGCTGCCACCTATAGAAGGCGCATTGCAGGTGTGGGGATAAGCTATGGAAATTGCGTCGGGAATGATCCAGGTCCAGGGCCAGGCGGGAGGCCTGTCGGCGTTTCTGGCACGGCCGCGGGCGGACGGGAAATACCCCGGAGTGGTCGTTGTCCAGGAGGCCTTCGGGCTCAACCAGCACATCAAGGACGTCGCCGCCCGTGTCGCCGCCGAGGGTTACGCCGCTCTGGCGCCCGACCTCTACTATCGCGAGAAGGGCGCCGTTGCCGGCTACGACAACCTGCAGGAGGCCATCCGGCTGATGATGGGGTTGTCGGACGAGGGCATCGTCGCCGACATGAACGCAGTTATCGACTACCTTCGGGCGCAGCCGTTCGTCCATCCCGAGCGTATCGGGATGACCGGCTTCTGCATGGGCGGCCGCGTCACCTTCCTGACCGCCTGCCGCAACGCCGCGGTGAAAGCGGCCGCTCCCTTCTACGGGGGCAGCATCGGCTCGGTACAGCCGAGCGAGCGCACGCCCAAGGCTCCGCTGGAGTATGCCGAGGGTCTGCGCTGCCCCATGCTGCTCTTCTTCGGTGGGGACGATTCGTTCATTCCGCTCGACGAGGTGGAGAAGATCAAGGGGCGTTTGGCCGAGCTCGGTAAGGAGGCGGAGACCGTCGTCTATCCGGGTGCTCCCCATGGGTTCTTCTGCAGCGAGCGCGACTCGTACCGGCCCGAGGCGGCCCAGGACGCGTGGCGCCGACTGCTCGCTTTCTTTCAGCAGCACCTGAAGTCCTGAGGCATGACTGCGTTCGAAATCCTCAACCCGCAGAGCAAGGCTCCGCTGGTCATTACCTGTGAGCACGCCTCCTGTGCCATCCCGTTGGAGTACGACGACCTCGGTCTCGATCCGGAGGAGATTCGCGAGCACATCGGCTGGGACATCGGCGCGCGCCAGGTCGCACGGCATCTGTCGCGGAGACTCGACGCCGTGGCCGTGCTCGGCGGGGTTTCACGCCTCCTGATCGACTGCAACCGCGATCTCTCGGACCACGACCTCATCGTCGCGGAGACCCACGGGGTGAGAGTGCCGGGCAACGCCGACATCGATGCGGAGGAGCGGCGGCGCCGCATCCGGGAGTTCTATCTCCCGTATCACGAGGCCATCGACGACGTGATGACGCGGCGGCCCGGCGCGCTTCTCTTCAGCGTTCACAGCTTCACCCCGACACTGAACGGCCGCGAGCGTCGCTTCGACGCCGGGGTTCTCTTCGACGAATGCGGTACGGAGGCGGAGCGATTTGGCAATGCGCTGTCCGCGGCCGGATTGCGGGTGCGGTACAACCAGCCCTACTCGGCGTTGGACGGCCTGATCTTCAGCGCCCGCGATCACGGCCAGCGCCACGCGGCCCGCTATCTCGAGCTCGAGATCAACAACGGCCTGCTGCGCGAGCGGCCGGCGGCAGAGGCGGTTGCCGACCGAGTCGCACGGGCGCTCGGCAGCCTATTGGAGGGGTGATGCGTATCATTCTCGTCGGTCAGGCGGCGTTTGCCGAGAAGGTCCTCGATGGCCTGCGGGGCAACGGCCACGACGTCGTGGCGGTCTATTGCCCGCCCGATGCTCCGGGCGGCAAACCGGATGCGGTCAAAGCCCGGGCGCTGGCCCTGAACGTTCCGGTGCACCAGCACGCGTCGCTGAAAAAACCCGCGGTCAAGCTCGAGTTCGAAGAGCTCCAAGCCGATCTCGGCGTTCTCGCCTACGTCACCCAGATCGTTCCCCAGAGCGTCTTCGAGGTGCCGCGGCGGGGCAGCATCTGCTTTCATCCCTCCCTGCTGCCCAGGTACCGCGGCGGCAGCGCGATCCCGTGGCAGATCATCAAGGGCGAGACGCGCAGCGGCGTCACCGTCTTCTGGGTCGATCCCGGCATCGACACCGGTCCGATCCTGTTGCAGAAGGAAGCGGCCGTCGGCCCGGACGACACCGCCGGGTCGCTCTACTTCAACAAGCTCTTCCCGATTGGCGTCGACGCGGTGCTGGAGTCGGTGGAGCTGATCGCCCGCGGTGCGGCGCCGCGCCTGCCCCAGGATGAAGCGCAGGCCAGCTACGATCCGCTCTGTCGCGACGAGCACGCGGCGATCGACTGGACCCGTCCCGCCGGCGAGCTCTACAACCTGATCCGCGGCTGCGACCCCCAGCCGGGAGCGTACACGACGCTGAAAGGCGAGAAGCTGCGTCTGTACGATGCCCGACGAATCGATGGGAACTACCGGCCGGGCGTGGTCGAGGAGGTCTCGGCGGAAGGAATGCTGCTCGGTGCCCGCGGCGGCGCCGTGCGCGTGAAACGCGTGCGTTTCGGCAAGGAAAAGGTGGACGCTGCCGCGTTCTGCTCGGCGCAGGGCCTGGCCCCGGGCTCGTCCCTCGGGTAGCTACGAAGCGGCCTCCTCGTCGTAGCGGAGAACCGCCAACACCTGGCCGCCTTCGACCATGTCGCCTGCGGCGACGCGCACCTCGTCGACGCTGCCGGCCGCCTCGGCAAGCAGGCGATTCTCCATCTTCATCGCTTCGAGGATCAGCAGGCCGTCGCCCGTATCGACGTGGTCGCCCGCATGCACCAGAACCTGCAGCACCTTGCCGGGCATCGGCGCGATGACCTCGGGTGACGCCAGCGCGGCGACGTGATGCGCCGCGGCGGCGCTCTCGGGAGCGAAGGTGTAGACCTCGCCGTCGACGGCGACCAGGTGCTCTTTCCCCTGGCGCGCGATATCCACGCGGTAGCGCCGGCCGTCGACGAGCAGCAGCAGGGTCGCGTCGTCGAGGTAGTGGGCCTCGGCGATGTGCTCGTCGCCGT
Source organism: uncultured Binatia bacterium (SeqCode) (assembly GCA_964648215.1). Taxonomy (GTDB): domain Bacteria; phylum Desulfobacterota; class Binatia; order HRBIN30; family JACQVA1; genus CAZYMF01. The sequence goes on from CAZYMF010000021.1 coordinate 38,612, forward strand.
CGACGACGACGCGATATTTGCCCGCTTCGGGATGGACGTCGAGCGAGAGCTGGTCCTGGCGATGGCGGAAGACGATGCGCATGCCGTCTCTCCCTCAGCCTTGCCCCAGGCGCCAGTGGCCGAGGCTCGTCCACGGCGACGCGGCAACGGCGGTCTCGCCGCCGGTCGCCGCACGCGTCGGCCGCGTGCTGTCGATTGCCGCGGCGATTGCGGCAATCAGCCGGTGCGCCTCGCGCCCGCGCCACTGCGGAAAGTGCTCCTCGATGAAGTGCGTGTGTGTATCGCCGCCGGCAAAGGCCGGGTGATCGAGGACGTCGAGCAGGAACGGAATCGACGTGGTGCAACCCAGGGTGACGTAGTTGCTCAACGCGTTCCTCATGCGGCGCCGCGCCGCCTCGCGCGTCTCCGCCCAGACCGAGACCTTGGCCAGCAGCGGGTCGTAGTGAAGCGGGACGGCGTAGCCGGGCAGGATGCCGGAGTCGACGCGGACTCCGGGCCCGTCCGGCTCGCGCAGATGTCTCACGACGCCGGGGCTGGGCAGGAAGTTGTGGGCGGGATCCTCCGCGTACACGCGGCACTCGATCGCGTGGCCGCGTGCGACGATCTCCTCCTGGCGCAACCACAGGCGCTCGCCCGCGGCGACGCGTAGCTGGGCATGCACCAGATCGATCCCGGTGACCAGCTCGGTGACGGGATGCTCGACCTGAAGCCGCGTGTTCATCTCGAGAAAGTAGAAGCGGCCGTCCTGATCGAGCAGGAACTCGACCGTGCCCGCGTTGGCGTAGTCCACGCTGCGCGCGGCGGCGAGGGCGGCCGTGGTCATGCGCTCGCGCAGCTCGGGGGTGAGGGCGGGGGAGGGCGTCTCCTCGATGATCTTCTGGTGGCGGCGCTGGATCGAGCACTCGCGCTCGCCGAGGTGGACGATGCGGCCCCGCTGGTCGGCGAAGACCTGCACCTCGACGTGGCGCGGCCGCTCGAGGTAGCGCTCGACGAACAGCCGCCCGTCGCCGAAGGCGGATTGGGCCTCTCGCCGCGCCGCCGCGAACGCGCTCTCCAGCTCGCCGGCGGCGCGCACGATGCGCATCCCCTTACCGCCGCCGCCCGCGGCCGCCTTGATCAGCAGCGGGTAGCCGACGCTCTCGACCTGATGTGCCAGCTCGGCGGAGTCGCCGACGTTCTCCACCGCCGGCACCACCGGCACGCCGGCCGCCGCCACCCGTCGGCGGGCGGCCACCTTGTCGCCCATGGCGGCGATGGCCTCGGCGCTCGGCCCGACGAAGGTGAGCCCGGCTTCCTCGACCGCGCGGGCGAAGGCCGCGTTCTCGGCCAGGAAGCCGTAGCCGGGATGCACGGCGTCGGCGCCGGTGTGGCCGGCCTCGGCGGCGATGCGGTCGATGTCGAGATAGCTCTGCGCGCTCGGCGACGGGACGACGCACACCGCCTCGTCGGCGAGCAGGAC
>CAZYMF010000022.1:0-13079 GCA_964648215.1 uncultured Binatia bacterium (SeqCode)
CTGCAGCCGCTCCTCGATCCCCTCGTTGTTCGTGCCACGGATATCGACCGGTACGAACCGGTGCTCGTCGAACGCCGCCGTGCGCAACAGTTTCTTGAAGAGCTTCTGCTGGGCCCCGGGGGCGCACGCGCCGACCACGATGGTGGTGTCCGCCGTCGCCGCCTTGAGGGCGTCGGCGAGAGCGGTGTTGCCGCCCTGGCCGCAAAGCTGCGGGTGGACGATGCTGTAGTCGACGTCGAGGTCCGACTCGATCGCGAACGGCAGAGTATTCATGTCCGCGTCCTTGAACGACTCGCACAGCCCCTTGCAATTGCACAGCAAGACCTTGATTCCCATGACGTGTCCTCCTCGGGTAGGTCACCCGGCTGTATTCGCCTGAGCGGATACGAAGCAGGCGCCGTGCCATGGCGGCGTGCTCTTGCCGATCACGTGAGCGCCGGGAGGTTCTTCCCGCATGCGGGAGGAAAGCCGCGGGTCGCTCCCGCGACGGGGAAATCGAGCCGGACGGTGGTCGCGGAATTGACTTCCCGACCCCGATACTATAATCGCTCAAGCGAATATATGGCGCGTCCGAACGGAAAGCAGAGCGGATCCGTGCGAACTATGGCCGATCGCCGACGAGCCGCGGCCGGCGCGAGCGTGGACTCGATGTTCCGCGTGTTCGCGGACCACACGCGCTTGCGAATTCTGCGGCTGCTGCAGGATGGACCGCTCTGCGTCGGCGACCTGGTCGACATTCTGCGTTCGCCGCAGCCGACTGTCTCGCGCCATCTCGCGTATCTGCGCCGCTCGCGGTTCGTCGACACGCGGCAGCATGGGCTGTGGATGTTCTACGAGCTGGCGCCGGCGGGCAGTGCGTTGCACGGCAAGCTGCTGGAGTGCCTGGCCGCGTGCACCGACCTGCTGCCCGGGGTCAAGGCCGACGTGACGCGGGCGCGGCGCGTCCGCCGATCAGGGGGTTGCTGTCCGGAGGGCCGCCGCTTGATGGAGCAGTTTCAACGAGGGAGAAGTCGATGAGCAGAGAGACGACCTTGGCCGACGCCGCCGCGGTGATGCCGGAGGCGCCGCCGAAGCGGCTGAGCTTCCTCGACCGTTTCTTGACGCTGTGGATCTTTCTGGCGATGGCGGTGGGTGTTGGCAGCGGCTACGTGCTTCCGGGCATCGAGGCCGTCCTCGACCGCTTCAGCGTCGGCACCACGTCGATCCCGATTGCCATCGGCCTGATCCTCATGATGTATCCGCCTCTGGCCAAGGTGCGCTACGAGGAGCTGGGCAGCGTCTTCCGCGACTGGCGGATCCTCGGTCTGTCACTGGTGCAGAACTGGGTCGTCGGTCCGGTGCTCATGTTCGCTCTGGCGATCGTCTTTCTCCCCGACAAGCCCGAGTACATGGTCGGCCTGATCCTGATCGGCCTCGCCCGCTGCATCGCCATGGTGCTGGTCTGGAACGATCTCGCCAGCGGCGACCCCGAGTACTGCGCCGGCCTGGTCGCGTTCAACTCGGTGTTCCAGATCCTCTTCTACTCGGTTTACGCCTACGTTTTCATCACCGTGGTGCCCGCGTGGTTCGGCCTGCAGGGCGTGGTGGTCAGCATCACCATCGGCGCGATCGCCAAGAGCGTCTTCATCTACCTCGGCATTCCGTTCATCGCCGGCCTTCTGACCCGCGTCATTCTCATTCGGGCCAAGAGCAAGGATTGGTACCACGAGCACTTCATTCCGAAGATCAGCCCGATCACATTGATCGCCCTTCTGTTCACCATCGTGGTGATGTTCTCGCTGAAGGGGGAAGCGATCGTCCAGCTCCCCATGGACGTGGTGCGTATCGCGGTTCCATTGCTGGTCTACTTCGTGGTCATGTTCGTGCTCTCCTTCTTCATGAGCAAGGCGGTAGGAGCCACCTACCCGCAGTCCACAACGCTGTCCTTTACCGCCGCCTCGAACAACTTCGAGCTGGCGATCGCGGTCGCGGTGACCACGTTCGGCATCCAGTCCGGTGCGGCGTTCACCGCCGTGATCGGTCCACTCGTCGAAGTTCCGGTGATGATCGGCCTGGTCAACGTGGCGCTGTGGTTTCGGCGCCAATACTTTCGCGACGATGCGCCCGCTGTGACCGCGCACGCGACAACAGCTCGCGACCGCTGAGCGCGCTGTGCAATACGAGTGATCCCAGAATGAGCTACAAGCGAGCCAAGGAGAGAATGAATGACCGCTACAGTTGAAGTCTTCGATCCATCGATGTGCTGCTCCACCGGTGTCTGCGGCCCGAGCGTCGATCCGGTGCTGCCGCGCTTTGCCGCCGACCTGAACTGGCTCGCGGAGCAGGGCGTACGGGTCACGCGCCACAACCTTGCTCAGGAGCCGGCGGCCTTTGCGGCGGCTCCGGTCGTGCAAGCAGCGCTGACGGAACGTGGCACCGAATGCCTACCGCTCATTTTGGTCGACGGTCGCGCTGTCAGCCAGGGCGCCTATCCAACGCGGGCGGAGCTGGCCAGGTGGACGGGTCTCGGCAGCACCAAAGCGGCCGAGTCGTCTTGCTGCGGCGCGAGTGCGGGGACGAACGTGCAGGCGGCGGGCGAAGCGGTGCCGGCGAAATCCAGCTGCTGCGGGTGAGGTGGACTGATGCAGTTCCTCCCGGCGACGGAGCGTCACCTGTTCTTCACCGGCAAAGGCGGTGTGGGCAAGACCTCGACGGCGTGCGCGACAGCGATCGCCCTGGCCGGTCGCAGCCGCCGGGTGCTGCTCGTCAGCACCGACCCGGCCTCCAACCTCGACGAGGTTCTCGGAACGGCCCTATCGCCGCAACCGACAGCGATTCCCGACGTGCCGGGACTCTTCGCTGTCAACCTCGATCCGGAGGCCGCGGCGCGCGAGTACCGCGAGCGCGTGGTGGGTCCGTACCGAGGCGTGCTGCCGCAGGCGGCAGTCGCCAGCATCGAGGAGCAGCTCTCGGGAGCGTGCACGGTCGAGATCGCGGCCTTCGACGAGTTCTCGAAGCTGCTCGGGGATCCGGCAACGACGGCCGGGTTCGATCACGTTGTCTTCGACACGGCGCCGACGGGGCACACGTTGCGGCTGCTCGAGCTGCCGGCGGCGTGGAGCGGGTTCCTCGATTCCAGTGTCGGTGGGACGTCGTGCTTAGGGCCGCTCGTCGGGTTGAATACGCAACGCGATCTCTACCGCGCCGCCCTCGCGGCTCTTGGCGATGCGACGGCCACGCTCCTGGTTCTGGTGAGTCGGCCCGAGGGCGCGGCGCTCGAGGAGGCGGAGCGCACGCGAGGCGAGCTGGCGGCTCTGGGAATCACCAATCAGCGCCTGATCCTCAATGGCGTGTTTGCGGCGCGCGACGGCTCCGATCCTGTGGCCCGCGCCCTCGATGCGCGCGGCCGTCAGGCGCTCGCAGAGATGCCGCTCGCTCTCCAGGCGTTGCCGCGCACCGAGGTGCCGCTCATGCCATTCGAGCTTGTCGGCATCGAGGCGCTGCGTGGCCTCGGGCGCGATGAAGCAGCCACGAAAAACAGCGGGAACGCAGTAGTCAATGGGACGTCTGGAAGCGCCGGCATGCTGTCTCTGGATGTACTGGTGACGGACATGGCACGCACGGGACGCGGCGTCATCATGGCGATGGGCAAGGGCGGTGTCGGCAAGACCACCCTGGCGGTCGCGATCGCGACGGAGCTGGCACGACGCGGACACCGCGTTCACCTCACCACGACGGATCCGGCTGCGCATGTGGAGGCAACGGTGGAGGGCGGCGTGCCGGAGCTGCATGTGAGCCGGATCGACCCGGAGGCGGAAACCCGCGCCTACAGTGACGAGGTGCTGCGTACAGCGGCAGACAGTCTCGACGCCAAGGGTCGCGCGCTGCTCGAAGAGGACCTGCGCTCCCCCTGCACCGAGGAGATCGCGGTGTTCCGCGCCTTCGCCCACATCGTGGCCGGCGGAACGGACGGGTTCGTCGTCATCGACACGGCTCCGACCGGTCACACTCTGCTCCTGCTCGATGCAGCGCAAGCGTATCATCGCGAGGTCGCGCGTTCGTTGAACGACATCCCGGTCGCGGTGCGTGAGCTGCTGCCGCGTCTGCGCGATCCCGAGTTCACCCGGGTGCTGCTCGTGACCTTGCCGGAGGCGACGCCGGTGCACGAGGCGGCCCAGTTGCAGCGCGATCTGGCGCGGGCTGGCATCACGCCCTTCGCGTGGGTCGTGAACCAGAGCCTCACGCCGCTGGCGGTCCACGATCCAGTGCTGGCGAGCCGGCGGCGGTGGGAACGCCAGTACCTCGACGAGGTGCAAGGGCTGGCGACGCGGGTCGCCCTCACGCCGTGGGGGGAATTCCCGGTGCGATCGCTGTTGGCCGAGGCAGCCGCATGAAGACCGTGATCTTCGCCTGCATCCACAATGCCGGGCGGTCACAGATGGCCGCGGCGTTCTTCAATCGGCGCTCGGAGCACAGTCTTGCTCGCGCACTCTCGGCGGGGACCCAACCGGCGGAGCACGTGCATCCGGAGGTGGTCGCTGTCATGCGCGAGGTGGGCATCCATCTGGCCGGGGCTCGTCCCACGCGGCTGACCGATGAGCTGACCGCGGGCGCGCAGTTGCTCGTCACAATGGGTTGCGGCGAGAGCTGCCCGGTGGTACCCGGCCTGCGCCGGCAGGATTGGAACCTTCCCGACCCGAAAGGACAACCCATCGAGCGGGTGCGCGCCATCCGCGATGAAATCCGCGACCGCGTCGAGCGGCTCGTGAGAGTCGAAGGCTGGCAGCGGCAGGAGCCGTAGGCGCGAGGCCACCGTTCCGTATATTCTCCGCTCCTCTTCTATCAGGATTGCCGGACTCCAAGGGTGTTGCCCTGAGCCCTTGAGTGGTGCCTTCGGCCCACGCAGACTCCTCATATCAGCACAATCTGTATCATTCGTCTTAAGTCTCTGGTCGGAGTGAAGCATGTCTGCGCAATGTGGTTCTTGTTAAGCGCATTGTGCACATGTAGTTTTCTCTTGACAAATGCATCCGGGGGGGGGGTAGACGGGTAACAAGTGAGCCCGACGCTGCAGGGTACAACCCGCTTCGTCTTGAGAGCTACCCACGCCGCTGTCGCCTCAATGAAAGGGGGCCGCAATGAAAATCGCTCGCGCGTTCTGGGTTGGCAGCATGGCGATAGCCTTCTTGGCAGTTGCAGTCGTGCGATCGCCGTGGGCTTCGGCGCAAGTTGTGGCGGGGGAGGCCTCCGGCCAGGTGAGTGATGCAAGCAGTGAGTCCGACAGTGGCACAGCGGCGGCGCCGCTGCCGCCGGATGTTGTCGGTATTCCCGGTCTTGGTCGGGTGGATTTGAACTCGCTGCCACGAGGGTTGCGCGAAAACATCCGGCGACCTAACGTTGTGTACGAAGAGCCTGCCGAGGAATTCCGGGGCGGTCCCGCCTCTGTCGAGAGCGCAGGGGGCGGGCGGCAGCATTCGCAGCGAGGCGGACCCGTGGTCACCCCCAATAACGGCCCTATCTTCGAGTCGGCGCCGAAGACGGAGGAGGAACGGCGCGAGCGCGAAGAGGCGGCGCGGCGGATGGCCCCGGTCGAAAGCCTTTCGAAGCGGCAGGCGCGTGAACGGGAGGAGTACGAGCGCGCTTCGAAGCTACCGGCGGATGCCTATCTGAAGGCGCTGCATAAGCTCGAGCATCTGCCTTCAAGCGAACCGGCGCCTGCGGTCGTGCCCCAGGAGCCGCAGTCGTGGCTCTCCCCGCGACGCTGGCTGGCGGCGGTTTGGGGCAATTGGTCGGCGCGGCCGGCCGCCGCCGCCGTGCCGCAGTGCACGCAAGCGCAGGCGTGGGTGCAGATCGGCCCGGCGCCGTACGAGTTCTTCAACAAGCAAGTATACAAGTTGCCGGGGTGTGCCGGGCAGGGTCTCGCGTGTGGCGTCGTCGAGAACGCGGGCATCGTCAAGGAGATTGCGGTCGACCCGAATAGCTCTCTGCCGCCGCCACCGACGCCGCAGATCTCGCAGGGCCTGTTCATCGGCTCCCGCAACAGCGGCATCTGGCATACGACGAACAGCGGCTCGACCTGGATGCCCGTAGGCGACCAGGCGCCCAGCCTGGACGTCGAGACGATCCGGGTCGATCCCAACAACTCCGAGGTCGTCTTGGCCGGCACGGGCCTGGGCTCAGACATTTTCGATGGTGCGCGTGGTTCCGCGCTGAGCCGTGCTGTTGGCGTTCTACGCAGCACCGATGGCGGCAACACCTGGTACCCCATTGGCCCGGCGTGCTTCCTTGACCCGCAAACGAACACGTGTCCCGGAATCGACCCGGACCCGACCGACAGCAGCATCGATGTTCTGGAGATCGCCATCGATACCTCAACGGCCCCAACCCGCGTATGGGCGGCGACCGACAGAGGCCTTTGGTATTCCGACAATGCGGCCGACCCGGGCGTTTCATGTAGCTGTACCCAGTCTCCCTGTGCGTCGTGCGGTGTCACCTGGCAGCGCGTGACCGGTCTGCCCGTTAAGCCCAACGGGGAACCCGAGCTCGTCAACCACATCCTCTTGAGCCCACAGAACCCTCCCGTTGCGCCTGGGCCTACGCCTACTCCGGGACCAGCCAGGTATACCTACTATGCCAGCGTTGCCTTGGGCTACTGCAGCATCACAACGAAGAAGTCGTGCCATGCTGACGGGGACTGTCCAAGGACCGAAAGTTGTCTCAGCGACGATGGTTGGTACCGGTCAACCACGACTGATCTCGCGATGCGCGGAACCTCTTGGGGGCTAGTACAGAGTCTCTCAGTATCCCAGAGTCCGCGCCGCGCCTCTCTGGTGCCGGGATCCGGGGGTACGGACATAATCTACGCGATCGTCCAGAACATCCCGTCATCCGAGTGCGGTGGCTCAAACGTCGACCGGTTGTTCACGTTGAGCGGCGCGCCCACGTCCAATATGACCTGGACGGGACCGCTGGCGTTCGACGGGACAAACTGCCCGGGTGGCCCGTACAAACCAGCGTGCCACTGCTGCCTCTCGGTGGCGGCCAGTCCCAGCAACCCAAACCTTGTTGTGGCTGGCGGCACCTTTCTCTATCGATCAAACGATGGTGGGGCCACGGCCTGCGATCTCGGGCTGGGGATCATCCATGCCGATCACAATGCGCTTCGTTTTGACCCCCACAACTCAGACATGCTGCTCGCCGGCAACGATGGTGGCATCTGGGCGGTAGATCTGGGCACCCCTACACCGGCCTACTATTTTCTGAATGGCAACCTAGCGACCTTGGAGTTCATGCACGGAGCCGCCGCGGCGTTGAACTACGGCATCGTCGCCGGTGGACCTCAGGACCAAGCTTCTTTGAAGGGGGTGGGTGCCCCTTCATTGGTCTGGACGAGCGTTGGCGGAATTGAGAATGCGCAGATCGTTATCGACCGCAAGAATTCAAACGTGTGGTATTTCACCGGTGACAGACGGATCAGAAAGCTCGTCGACGGTGGCGGAGAGTACGACAAGTCGGACAAGAACAGCGGCTTTCCGCTGACCTGCTACGGCGGTGTGAACGACAAACAGCCCTGTACGACCTACGCCGATTGTGCGGGCGCCGCGTGCTCCCCGCCGATCCCACAGCCCATCTTCATGGATCCGACCGATAGCAAGACCCTCCTGGCTTGGACCGCCGACAGCACCGAAAGAGGGGGACAGCGTATTTTTCGCACCACCACGGGCGGCGAGGAGCCGTCCGGAGGGCCGACGCCGGCATGGTGGCCCGTCAGCGAGCCGACCCCACAGCCGATGGTTGGCGTGGAGTCCTTCGCGGTGCCGCCCGGACCTTCGGCGACGCAACGATCGGGCATCAACTTCGCCGCCGGCAGCGGTTCGCGGCTCTGGCAGGCGACAAACGCCAGTGTCGCGCCACCTGCCTTGCTGAATTGGGCACAGCAGCCGCCGGATCCGATCCCGGCGCAACTGCCCGGCGGCGAGAAGCGAGGAATGGCAATCGACACTTCTGAACCGTGCGACGCAAACAGCTGCACGCTGTACGCAGTTACCGTGGGCTCGAACGGGCAGGCCCCCGCCCATGTGTTTCGCAGCACGGACGCCGGCCAGACGTGGAGCAACATGAACAGTGACGCGCTGCCGGACGTGGCCGCAAACCGGGTCGTCGTGGACCCGAGTGACCCGAACACCGTGTTCGTGGCGACGGAGATGGGCATCTACGAGGGGAACAGTACGGACAACGGCAGCACGTGGAACTGGTGCGCCTTCATGAACGGATTTCCGAAGACGGCCAACGTCACCGATCTGGTCGTCGATCGCGACGCGGGACTGCTTCGCGCCTTCACCTACGGGCGGAGCGCCTGGGAGACTCAGATCCCGGACAACACGATCCCGCACCCGGTCGAGAAAGTAAACACAGCAGCTTCGAGCGTGCAGTACCCGCGAATCGGAAGCGGCACGGGTTACTACTACGATGTTGGATGGGTTGACGCGCGCACGACGAAGCAGAACGTGTACCTGCGCGGGTACGGCTACGACGCGGACGGCAATCCCAGCCCGTTGCCGGTAACGCAGCAGAACTGCGCAGACCCCCTGAACTGCGATGTCCGGGTCGATGATACCTCGGCCCACAACGCCCAGAATCTCTCCCTCTCGGCTCATCAGACCCAGACGACGGCGCCGTACTGCGCCCGGCTGGCCTGGAACGACGACCGGCTTGGGGTCGGGACGGAGCATGTCTACTACCAGTATGCGTGCAGCAGCGGGTACAAACTCTACTCGACGGACGCTCGTGCCGATATCGACAGCGTGAAGGCCACCAACCCCTCGACGACCTTCCAACCCAGCTTGGACGTTGCGATCGCTTGGCAGGCCGAGCGGCCCGGCTCGGCGATGCATGACGTGCTCGTGCGTTTCTTCAGCCTCTTTGGCTCTCCCAAGTACGGGCAGTGCGGGTTGCCGGGCTACGGCCCCTGTCAGGTGAATACTTCGGCCTCCGATGCCATCCTGCCCGCCACCGCGTCGTTCGAGGACGGCGCTGGCAACGACTATGTCTTCGTCGCCTGGCAGGAGACGGACGGGGACTTCAGCAAGATCATGATCAGCAAGTATGATGGTGATACGGGTACACAGGTGATTCCACCGCAAGAGGTCGATGACGCGACCTTGGCCGCACGGAACAATGTGGCGCTGGCGGTCGACGACGCGGGGCGCGTTACGATCACCTGGTCCGAGCAGGCCGGGGCCGCGCCGGAGGAGATCGTGGGTCGGGTATGCCCGAGCGATCTGGTGATGGCCGGCTGTACCCTTCTCGATGCCAACTGCCGGCGCTGTGTCGGTGGAAGCTATATCGCCTCGGACTACGTCGGCCGCGATTGCGGGAGCGACGCGGACTGTGCCTCGCCTGACACGGCGTTCTTCACCGCCGGCGTTTGCGGCCCGCGAACCCTGTCTTGCCCCCCGGCGGCGCCCGCCGGCGCACAGACCGGGCTGAAGCCGGCGGCGGCGACGGACTCGGCGGGCACCATTGTCGTGGCCTGGGAAGGCAACGTGAACGCTCCGAGCTTCGCCGGCTTTGCGCGCACGTTCACGCCTGCGCTAGGTACGCTGAAAAACGACTTCCGCGTGGATCTGGCTGGGAGCGCGACGGCCCAGGACCTCGGTGTCGCACGGCCGCGCTCACTCTGTGCGGGAGGGTCGAACGACGGCCTGCCGTGTGTCAACGATGCCGGTTGTCCCGGCGGCGCTTGCCAGTCATCGGGGCTGTTCCCGTATGTGTGGCGTGACGATCATGCAGGCGCTGGAGGCAATGATGTTTATACCCGGGTGCTGCCGGCGGACTAGAGGCACAAGGTGAGCCAACCCTGGGCGGCCTTCGCGTGTGCCCTCGGGCTGCTGGGGTTCGCCGTGACCGTCCATGCCGCTCCTTTCGCCTACGTGACCAATCTGGAGGGGACGGTGTCCGTGATCGACACGGCAACCGACACCGTGACCGCGACGATTCCGATCGGCGGCTCGTGCGACATCGCCGTGCATCCGGACGGCACGCGGGCCTACGCCACCACGGACGAGGGCGTCGTGGTGATTGACACGGCAACCAACAGTGTGGTCACCACCATCCCCATCATGCCTCCGACCAGCGCGGCCGGCATCGCCGTGGCGCCCGACGGCTCGCGGCTCTACGTGGTCAACTACACCGACCCCGGCGGCCTGACGACCATCGACACGGCCACTCTCGGCGTAGTCGGGACGTTGACCTTCTCGCCGGCAACCGACTACTCACCCGGACAGCGCTTGTCGCGCCGGATCGCGGTACGGCCGGACGGACGCCGAGCCTACGTGACCAACACGTATGACACGCTCGAGCGCGACGGTTGCCTCTCTAGGCCTCATTCCTGTCCCCTGACCGTGACGGTCGTCGATCTCACGCAGAACCGCGTGGTCGACGTCGCGCCTGACGTCGGCGCAGTCCTCGGCGGCATCGCCGTCGACCCCTCGGGCAACGAAGTCTACGTCGCCAACCAGACGGATGTCTTGCTGGGGTTCTACGTTGGCCCATTCGGCATCGCTATCCTCGACACGTTCACCAACACATCTGGCCGCATTCGCTTCGGCTACAGCGAGGACGTGGCGGTGAACCGTGCCGGGACGCGGGTCTACGCGACCTCGCCGGACCTGGAGGCCGTGGTCGTTGTGGACGCCGACACAAGGGAGGTTGTGGCGCAGGTTCACGTCCCCACCCTGCCTCAAGCTCTGGCCGTCAACCAAGCCGGGACTCGAGTGTACGTCACAGACTACCCTCCGAATACGGTCGACCGCGGCAGCGTGTGGGTCCTCGACGCGGCATCGAACACCGCCCATCAGGCAACACAGATAGGCTACTTGCCCTGCGGCATCGCGATCGGCCCGGACGTGATCGGCACGCTGACACCTACCCCTTTCGGGCAACCGACTCCGACGCCCAAACCGACACTGCCCTCGTATTGTGGGCGTGCCTGCACCGAGGCTACGGGTTGTTATGTCCAGCTCGGAGATCACATGATGGTTCCAGGTCACTGCGATCCGGCGCAGAACTGTCTATGTGTGCCCGATCCGACGCATACACCGACGCCGGTCACGCCCTCGCCCACGGGGCCGACGCGCACGCCTACGCCCACCTTCACGCCTGTGCCCACCTTTGGCAGCTGCGGCAGTGTATGCGACGACAGACCGTGCCCCTACCACTCCGGCTCACAGATTCTTCTTGGCTACTGCGTGGTCCAGGCGCAGAGCGATCAGTGCGAATGCGCCATCCCGGCTACGCCCACCCCGACGCCGACACCGTGCACGGGCGATTGCGACGGCAGCGCGTCGGTGACGGTCGAGGAGCTCGTGCAGTGCGTGAACGCTGCCCTGGGAACAGATACGGCGTGTTCCGCGTGCGACGCCAACGGCGACGGACGCGTCACCGTCGACGAGCTGGTGGAGGCTGTGGATCATGCGCTGAACGGCTGCGCCGGGAGTGGGTAGTGTTCTATGCGCAAGGATCTTGCCCCTTCCGCAAGGAGCCTCACCAGGTACCTGTAGCAGATCTCCTCACCTCCCGGACCACGAGTAGCCGAGCGGGGGAGCGAGGAGGCGCGTCTCGGACAGCAGCTTTTCCATCGCCGCGATGCTGTCGCGCAGGGAGGCTGCGTCCGCGCCCGGGTTGGCAAGGATGGCGTCGATGCGAGCCGCGAACGAGGGCGGGTGTTTCGGCAACCCCGCGACCGCTGCTACCGCTCCCTTCTCGTTCATGAAGTAGCGCTCGTTGAGCGCGAACAGCACCTGGACCAGGGCGGCCGCGCAACGGAACAGACAGCCGGCGACGTGGAAGACATCGCCCCGCGCGGCCGGCTTGCGGCCGAGATCGAGCATGAAGCCGGCATCGAACAGGTATCTCTCGATCAGCGCCTGCTTGAGCGCGGCGGGGTAGGGGGTCAGCCTCCGTTTCAGCGCTGCCAGCGCATCCGACGGATCGAACAGGGGCCGACAGAGGTGGACCTCGGCCAGATAGATGTGGTTGTGAAAGCCGTGGGGATGCCCGAGGTAGTAGTCGCACGTGAGTCGGCCGGCGCAGCAGTCGTCGATGACTCGGGCGACCCGCTCCAGGTCGCGGTAGAGCCAGTCGACCGGGCGACCGTCGACCTCGAGCCAGGCGCCGCCGTTCACCCAGGGCCCCCAGGCGCCGAAGTCCGTTACCTGGGCCGCCGCGGCACGAGCATCCAGCTCCGCCGCCAGGCGGCGCAGCTCGCTCAAAGAAGGCGGGGCCGACGGCTGATAGTAGATCCCCAGGTCGAGGTCGGAGTCGGGGCCGGCGGTGCCGCGGGCCCACGACCCGCCGAGGACCACGGCACGGACGCCGTCGATCTCGCCCAGACGAAGGGCCATTCGTTGTGCCAGCTCGAGCATGGCTACGCGTATCTAATCTGATCCTCAGCATAAGCCAATTGATTGGCCTCGGTAGAGGACATGAAAATCATTTTCAGCTAGAATCCGTCCCGGTAGGACCCAGGAGGCGAAGCAGGACGATGCAACGACTCGTTCCCATTTCTGCGTGGCCGCGGGCTCCGCGCGCCGACTGGCTTCGCGATCCTGGCCGGGGCAATGGCGGCCGTTGGGCCGTCTGCCATCCGCTACCGATGGGCCCGGCCTTTGCTGCTGTCGGAGTTCGATGTCGCACCACCCGCTGAGCTCGCACGCCGATCTGAACCTGGTCGAGCCTGCCGACGGGCCGCAGCCGGAGCCCCAGCCCGCGCGTCGGGACGCCCTCGGCCGCATCGCTCTGGTGGGCAATCCGAACGTCGGAAAGAGCGTGATTTTCGGGGCTCTGACGGGCACCTATGCCACGGTGAGCAACTATCCCGGAACGACGGTGGAGGTGACGCGGGCCGCCGCGCGCTTCGACGCCGGCTTGGAGATCATCGACACGCCGGGGGTCAACAGCCTGCTGCCGCAATCCGAAGACGAGCGGGTGACGCGTGACATCCTGCTCGCGGGCGTCGACGGCGTGATTCAGGTGGCCGACGCCAAGAACCTGCCCCGGGCCCTGGTTCTGTCGTTGCAGCTGGCCGAGGCGGGCGTGCC